>JAUSDE010000047.1 GCA_030650885.1 Thermoleophilia bacterium | reverse complement strand
CTTCCATGTTGGCATAGACCGAGCCGATGTATCCCTCAAGATCGGCGAACTCCTGCACCATGATGCTGACCTGGTCAGCCTTGGCCAGGCGGGCGGCTGCAGCGGCCGAACGCAGGTCGGAATCGTCCAGACAGACAAGATCGGCGAATATCTTCACCAGTGACTCAAGCCGCATCGTTTTGTCTGCGAGCGAGCCGAGGCGACGGTGGAATACCACTTTGTCGAGGCCGGCGGCCATCTTTTCGATTCCGGTTGCCAGATCCTTGTCAAAGGAGAACTCCGCGTCTTCGATCCTGCCTTCGAGAACCCGCTCGTTGCCAGCGGTTATGTCAGGAGCGCTGGCCGGATCGCCGTTCATCACATAAAGAAAGCCCGGCATCAGGGTTCCATCTTGTCCTGTCAGCGGAAAATATCGCTGGTGCGACTGCATGCATGTGGTCAGCACCCGGGCGGGCAGCCGCAGATGGCCTTCGGCGAAATCACCTGCGTGGACGCTGGGATTCTCCACAAGGTAGATGACTTCCTCAAGCTCGCCGGCGGGGTCTATGAAAGAAGCGCCACTCTTTCCCGCTTCCAGAGACAGACCCTCGAGAATAGTCCGGCGCCGATCCATCTGATCCACGGTGACTTTCGCGTCCGCCATCAGATCGCGGTAGCCTGAAGCGGAATCGATGACGAGTTCCGGATCGGACAGAAAACGATGGCCTCGGCTGGTGTCGCCGGACCTGATGCCGGCTGCCTCAAAACTTATGGTCTCTTCGCCGAACTTGGCAACCAGCCAGCGAACGGGTCTCGAAAAGCGCAGGTCGGCGCTGTTCCAGCGCATGGTCTTCGAAAAACTGATGCCATGGAGCAGCGCACGGCAGATTTCGGGCAGCAACTCGACCGTCGGGCGGCCTTCCTCATGGCGAACCGCAAAGACGAACTGCTGGCCGTCATGGTCACGCACTTCCAGATCTTCCACCGCGACGCCTTTGGCCCGTGCGAAGCCCGCTGAAGCCTTTGTCGGCTTGCCTTCTTCGTCGAAGGCTTTGGACGCGGCGGGTCCCCGGTCGACAAGTTCCCTCGCATTCTGCATGGTGGTAAGGCTGCTGATAAAAACAGCGATGCGCCTCGGAGTGACCCAGATGGAAACATTCGCTGGTTCGATATCTATATGGTTGCGGGAGAAGACCTGCAAAGCCAGCGGTCCGGCCTGATCCGCTGCTGAGCGGGCTGCGGCTGCGGGCAGCTCTTCAGTGCCGATCTCGAAGAGGAAATCCCTGGGCGCGGGGGGCTGGCTTGCGGGAGTCATTCTTCCTCCTCCGGAGCCTGCTGCTGCAGGTACATCTCAGCGCAGCGCCGGGCCAGGTTGCGCACCCTGGCTATGTAGCCGGTGCGGTCGGTGACGCTGATGACGCCCCTCGAATCGAGCAGGTTGAACGCGTGAGAGCATTTGAGGACATAGTCGTAGCCGGGAATGGGGAGCCCGCCCGCAAGGCAGAGCTCGCATTCCTGTTCATAATCCGTGAAATGGGAGAGCAGCAGGCCGGTATCAGCGGTCTCAAAATTGTACTTCGACCACTGGGCCTCGTTCTTCTGGTAGACGTCGCCATAGGTCACGCCGTCGGTCCAGACGAGATCATAGACGCTGTTCTTCTTCTGCAGGTACATGGCGATTCTCTCCAGGCCATAGGTTATCTCGACTGATACAGGATCAAGATCGATGCCGCCGACCTGCTGGAAATATGTGAACTGCGTCGCCTCCATGCCGTCGATCCAGACCTCCCAGCCCAGGCCCCAGGCTCCCAGGGTCGGACCTTCCCAGTCGTCCTCGACGAAGCGGATGTCGTGGGCGGCCAGGTCTACGCCGAGCTGGGCCAGTGAGTTCAGGTACAGGTCCTGGACGTCTGCTGGGGCAGGCTTGAGTATCACCTGGAACTGGTAATAATGTGACAGCCTGTAAGGGTTCTCGCCGTATCGCCCGTCGGTTGGACGGATAGAGGGTTCTACGTAGGCGACACGCCAGGGCTCGGCGTCGAGACAGCGCAAAAAGGTGGCGGGATTGAAGGTGCCGGCGCCGACTTCGGTGTGATATGGCTGCATGATGACACAGCCCTGCGCGGCCCAGTAATTCTGCAGGGTCAGGATAATATTCTGGAACGTGGGAAAGTCGGTCAAGGCGGGGATTAATACTATAGAAAGCAGGAATAATTAACAAGGCGTGGCGGTGGTGCCGGCCTATGAATCATGAAAAACAATGAAAGCCAGAGGCAGAGCGTGACAGCCGGGAAATTTGGGGTCAAACGAGACGTGATTCGGGCTCCGTGATACAATCAGTCACTGATGAATAATCTAATCAAAACAGGGATTTACAGGAGCGCTGGTTCGGTTATGCGGCTGCTTGTACCGCCGTTCCTGATCGCTGCCCTGCTGGCCGGCTTCGGATGCGGGGGCTCCGGGGGTTACGGCTCTGCTCCGGAAGATGAGTTGTCGCTTGAGGCGGGCGCAGGAATCTCCGCCACAGAGCAGGGAGCGGAGACCACCGGGGAGGCCGCAGATGGCAACGTCGACACTTTCACCGCAGCCGATCTGCCGATCGAGGCCGGACACGAACTGCAGTTTTCCTCAAACAGGCCAGGAACCACTACTCAGGTCAGCTTCAATCTGGAAGGGCCGTGGAAATTCAGCAGCGGCCCGGACCAGGAAACGCTGACCGTATCCATGATGCCGAAGGAGTCTGGCTTTTCCTCGGATGAATTCCCGGATGCCCAGGTGGCCGCCGGTTCATCCTGGTCGACATCAACTGATCTTATCGAATACAGCTTCCAGAGCAAGGACGATAATTCCTGGATGGCGTATGGCCGCAGTGATGAGGACGGCAGGATAGTGACCTACACGAGAGCTTCAAGGGCTATGGTCTTCCCCATGACGGTCGGCGACTCCTGGGTAGACGGCTATACCGAAGTCGAGAACGGCCGCTCCACCGACATCATTGCCGAGAACGCGGTCATTGCCAGGAATCGCCTGACCGTCCCCGCAGGCAGCTTCGATGCCTATCTGTTACAGACGAAGGTCAAGGCCAAACCGAGGGGGAAGCCGGAGACCACGACTTTGGACTACAGCTGGTTTGTGCCCGGCGTTGGAAGAGCTGCCGAGATCATCAGCGTTCCTGATGAGAATGGCGAGCTCTTCAGCACAGCCAGCGCTTTCTACCGGCTGAAAAGCTACCGGTAGCGGCGGCTCCACCCGGTAGCCTTGCCCCGCGACTATTCCACCGACGCCATCGTCCTCGGCTCCCACAAGCTGGGAGACGCCGATCGCGTAGTGACCCTCTTCACCGCAGCGCGCGGCAAAGTGCCGACAGTGGTCAAGGGTGTGCGCAAGATCAAGTCGCGGTTCGGCGGCCGTCTGGAACCGTTCACGCAGCTTCAGGTGCAACTTCATGAGGGAAGAAACCTGCACACTCTGACCGGGGCTGACACGGTGAAGACGCATGCCGTAATCCGCGATGACCCTGCTGCTCTCAGGGCGGCGCTGGGTTTTATCGAGATGCTCGGGCGGGCAACTCCGGACTTCGAGAAGCTTCCCCGCAGCTACAACCTTCTGGTCAATTATCTTCTGGAGATGGATGCGGCAGCGTTGTCCGTCAGGAGCGCCCGAGCTGAAACAGGGAAATCAGGTCAGTCGGAAAATGAGCTGCGCGGGAATACATTCGGGAATGCAGCCGGCAGGGATCTATCAGCCAGCGAAAGCCGCTTTGTGATAATTACCCTGGGAGCCGAACTCAAACTGCTGCTTCTGGCTGGTTTCCTCCCCCACCTCGCCGACTGCGCTATCTGTGGTTCAAGTGGCAGCCTCCCGAGGTTCTCAGCCGAGATCGGTGGAGCGCTGTGTGAGAACTGCGGTGGTGAGTCGTTCCGCGTGCAGGCTGAGACTCTGGTTGCAATGAGGGGGTTGCTGGAGACACCTCTGGCTGAGGCTGGCAGCTCAGACATCGACGAGCGCACGGCGAGGGAAGTCTGGCGATGTGTCCGGGAGATCTGCAGGTATCACCTTGGAACTGACCTCAAGATCGAACCGTGGTAAATCACCGGCTGGCTGCGGAGGCCTCTAAAAATTCGTCGTAGGAACTGGTAAAAGTATGGTGCCCTGCCGCGTCGCCGGTCGCGACGTAGTAGATATAATCCACCGAAGCAGGATGCAATGCGGCTTCCATCGACTCGACTCCGGGATTGCAAATAGGCCCGGGCGGCAGTCCGGCGTAAAGCCGTGTGTTATAGGCTGACGTGATTGCCAGATCGTCGACGGTGAGCTCCTCTTTCCACGAACCGATCGCATACTGCACGGTGGCGTCGATCTCCAGCTTCATACCGGCGTCCAGGCGGTTGTATATCACGGCAGCAACCAGCGGCCGCTCTTCCGGCACTTTTGCCTCGCGCTCCACCATCGAGGCAACGATCAGCGCCTCATATTCGGTCAGCCCCAGTTTTTCCGCGTTCCCCCAGGCAAGTTGCGAAGTGGATGACCTGAACGTTTCCAGCTGCCTGTCGACCAGGCTGGCCGCATCGGTTTCCGGGTCCAGGTCGTAGGTGCTTGGGAAGAGGAAGCCTTCCAGATCTTCCGCCTCTGATGCACCCCTGAGCGGCAAAATGCGCCCTTTGGTGGTTGCGGCGGCAATATAAGCGTTCCTGGTGATCGACGTCTTCAAAGAGACCAGGTTGGCGATGTCGTTGAGGTTATATCCTTCGGGAATGGTGAGAACGCCCTCCGGAGCCTGCAGCCCCTGCTCCAGCTTGTTGAGGATGCTGTCGATAGACTCGCCCCTCTGGAACCGGTAAGTTCCGGCCTTAAGCTTCTCGCCTATGCCCGCCTCGTTGGCACGGGTGGTGAAATCCTTTTCACTGTCGATCACACCTTCATCAACAAGCATGCGGGCGATCTCTGAGGTGCTTGTGCCCGGGGCGATGCGGATGGTGGCCTCGCCTTCCTTTATTGTTTCGCCGCATGAGGTAATGCTCGCGAGGGCTGCGAATAGCAGAATGATCCCGGTAATCAATACAGCGATATTTATAGGTCTGAAGTCGAAATCGGTGGTGCCGGCTGCGTATTTCTCTGGTTTTACCAAGGATTTCATCAGCTTATGAAAAGTCTTCATTTTCCAAAGCGCTGGCGCTGGTATTCCGCTGAATCCAGATAATCCTCAAGCAGGCAACAGGCGGCCAGGCTATGGGGATTGCTGTTAGACAGGCGGCCTTTTTGAGAAGCCAGTTTGCTGGTGAAACGCTCGTCCCAGGATTTGACGGGAACTGACAACGCCCGGCCAAGCAGATCGATGAATTCAGAGGTTTCTATGGCCTGCGCTCCCATCTCCCCGTTGAGGGAGACGGGCAGGCCGACGATCACGGAGCCGATGTTATCGCTATCTACGAGAGCGGCGATTCTTCTGATTCCATCGGGCGTCGCAGCCTCGTTGATCGCTTCAAGCGGCCGTACGATGGTGCCGGTGGGGTCACAGACGGCGGCGCCGGTATGGACGCGGCCATAGTCCAGGGCCAGTATTCTGATGGAAGCCATTCTTCAGGAAAGTTTCTGCGTGAGCCAGTCGGTGGCAGCCTGAATCGCTTCGCCGACCTTGCCGGCGTCGTTGCCGCCACCGCGGGCCATTGTCGGGCGTCCGCCGCCTTTTCCCCCGACGATCGGCGCGATATCCTTGATGAGATCACCGGCCTTTGCTCCCTTTCCGACGACAGCGTCAGAGAAGTTTGCAACCAGGGTGACACGGCCATCTGCTGCAAGCGCCAGAACCACAGCGGCGGGATTCAACTCTTCTCTCAGCAGATCCGAGAGCTCCATCAACTCGTCGACACTCGACACATCGACCTGCTCGGCCAAGACTCTCATGCCGCTGATATCAACTGCTTTCGCTAACATTTTCTTGCCGATATCGGCCATTTTACCGGAGGTTGCCGCTTTTGCCAGTATGCGAAGCTCTTTCAGCTCCTCCTCCATACTGGTAATTGCCGAGCCCAGCCGTTCGGGTTCGGTCTTGAGGCCCGCTGCCAGTTCGTCGACCTGGCGGTCACGACCGCGGAGATACTCGATCGCCGCCTTCGAGGTTATGGCCTCGATGCGCCGCAGGTTCGCTCCGACGCTTGACTCGGATACGATCTTCAGGCAGCCGATCTGGGAAGTGCTGGTGACATGCGTGCCACCACAGAGCTCGCGGCTGAAATCGCCCATCTCAATAACCCGCACGAATTCTCCATATTTTTCGTCGAAGAGGGCGATGGCGCCCATGTCCCGGGCATAGTCCATAGTCGTCGTGAAAGCCTTGACCGGATGGTTCTCGATTATCTTGCGGTTGACGATATCTTCGATTCGCCTGAGCTCTTCCTCTGTCAGCGCTCTGGTGTGAGTGAAGTCGAACCGCAGCTTGTCGGGCCCAACTGACGAGCCTCCCTGCCTTACCTGCTCTCCCAGCAGGCTGCGCAGGGCGTTATGAAGCAGGTGAGTGGCGCTGTGGTTGCAGGCGGTGGCGTGCCGGCGCACCCGGTTGATCATAGCCTTGGCGCGGGCCCCGGCCTCAAGCCTTCCCTCTTCGAGTTCAGCGAGGATGACCTGGTCTCCGTCGAGGGAAAAGACCTCGACGACGTTGGCCTTGCCATCGTCTGTATGGATCCAGCCGGTGTCGGATATCTGGCCGCCGGATTCGGCGTAGAAAGGTGATTCGCGCAGCTTAAGGACCACGCGCCCGCCTTCGAGTTCCTTGAGATCGCCGATGGAGGTATGAAGTTCGTTCTTCTCATAACCCACGAACTCAGTATGCACTTTGGCGGAGCGTCCGAGATCAGCCAGTGCCTCGCGTTCGAGTGAGCCCACTTCCTTCATGGAAGTGCGGGCGCGCTCGCGCTGTTCGTCCATCAGGCGATCGAATTCCTCATCATCGACGTCGAGCCCTTCATCCTGGATGATCTCCCGGGTTAGATCGAAGGGAAAACCGTAAGTATCATGTAGACGGAAGGCTACCTCGCCTTCGATCATGCGCCCTCCGCGGCCCCGGGTGTCCTCTATGGAGCTCATGAGGATGGCGTTGCCCTGTTCCAGGGTCATGCCGAAACGATGTTCCTCCTGTGTGGCTACCTCGTCGATCATGCGCCTGTGCTGCTCCAGTTCCGGATAAGTGTCTTTCATCGCTTCAACCACCCGGTCACAGAGAGTGGAGAGGAACGGCGCGCCGATCTCCAGGGTCGAAGCTGACTGGATGGCACGGCGCATGACCCGCCTGAGCACGTAGCCACGGCCTTCGTTGCCGGCGAATACGCCGTCGCCGATGAGAAAGGTCATGGCACGGCTATGGTCCGCCAATACGCGGATGGCCCGGTCAGTCTTACGGTCCACTCCGTAACGGACGCCGGCGGTCTCACATATATAGTCAACTACGGGCTGGAACATGTCGGTCTCGAAGACCGCCAGTTTGCCCTCCATGATCGCGGTGATGCGCTCCAGGCCCATGCCCGTATCGACGTTCTGCTTGGGCAGGGGCGTCAACGCGCCGGCTTCGTCGCGGTTGAACTGCATGAAGACAAGATTCCAGTATTCCACGAAGCGGTCGCAGTCGCAGCCCGGCTTGCAGCCGGGGTCGTCGCAACCCGCCTCGCGGCCAAGGTCATAATAAAGTTCGGTGCAGGGGCCACAGGGGCCGGTCGGGCCCGCGGACCAGAAGTTGTCCTCGGCGGGCAGCGGCACGATGCGTTCTTCCGCCATGCCGGCGGCTTTCCAGGCGGCGCGGGCTTCTTCGTCGGCGCCTACCTTGTCGTCACCCTGGAAGATGCTCACCCAGATACGGCTGGTATCGAGCTTGAGAACCTGCGTTGAAAAACGCCATGCGAGATCGACGGCGCCTTCCTTGAAGTAATCTCCGAAAGAAAAATTGCCAAGCATCTCAAAGAAGGTAAGATGGCGCGCGGTCTTGCCGACACGGTCGATATCAGTCGTCCGGAAGCACTTCTGGCATGTGGTTAAACGTGGATGCGGCGGCGGCTGTATTCCGAGGAAATACGGTTTGAACTGCTGCATCCCGGCGGTCGTAAGCAGCACCGTGGGATCTTTGGCCGGGACCAGCGAGCTGCTGGGCCGGCTTTCATGCGCGTTCTCGAGAAAAAATTCGCGAAAACCTGAACGGATCTCGTTGCTTTTCAACTGCGGCTTTCAACACTCCTTTCCTTCCCGCAACTCTATCTCGGTGCGCACTTTGGCCAGCGCGCGGCGAATCAGGCGGGAGACGTGCATCTGGGATACGCCTATGTTCGCCGCTATTTGCGACTGAGTCAAGCCTTCGAAGAATCTCTGGTGCAAGATGCTGCGTTCGCGGGCTGTCAGTCGGGCGAATCCCGGCTCGAGGATTATGCGCCTTTCGGCGATCTCGAAGCCGTCTTCGAGGTTGCCGATGGCGTCGAGCGGCATACGGTCGTCATCATCGTCGCCGCGGCTGAGGGAATGGTCGAGTGAAAGTGAATTACGTGAGCGGCCGGCCTCGATAGCCTCCATGACCTCTTCGGGGGTCGCTTCGACTGCGTCGGCCAGTTCGTGGATGCTCGGCGCCCTGTGATTGCTTCCCGCCAGGTCACCCATCACATGCTCGAGCCGCATGTTGAGCTCCAGAAGGCCACGTGGCACCTTCACAGCCCAGCCCTTGTCACGGAAATAGCGCTTGATCTCGCCGATGATGTTGGGAGTGGCGTAGGTGGAGAGGGCGACACCGCGTTCGATGTCGAAACGGTCGATAGCCTTGATCAGGCCGATGCTGCCGACCTGGACGAGATCCTCAAGCTGCTCGCCACGCTGGCAATAACGCCGGGATACGCCATAGACCAGCGGAAGATACCGGGTGATGAGTTCGTCCCTTGCCTGAGTGTCGCCGTGACGGCAATAGGCTTCCAGAAGCTGTTTCTCGGTGAATACGTTGCGGTAGGTACGGCTGGTCGTGGTCTGGGTCGCATAACAAGCTGTGCTCATAGTCCACCTCCATCGATATGCGCTCCCCGAAGGTCGCGCGTTATTGCTGCTTCGATGGTCCCCCCTGGACCCCGCCCTTCTCCGTGCTGCTCGCCCATGTTACTGGAGTTGGGCCTACCCGCTAAACATGTACTTAAACCGTTGCCTGACGAATATCAGTCTAGGCTCAGACCAGGAAGTCGGGAATAGGGCTAATCCCTGAATCAGCCTCTGCAAACTCCCTATCAAACTCCGCCTCGCGCTCAACGGCGGCTTTTTTGCCGACTTCCACTGCTTCCTTTACTTCCTTCTCCATCTCGGAACGGGTTTCCTTGAGCTCGTTCGGCAGGTTGCTCAGTACCGAGCCTACATCCCTGCCGGTCTTCTGCGCCCGTCTCTGCGCATATACCACTACCGCGGCTCCGGCGATGACACCCGTCCATACGAGTTTTGAGAACAGCTTTCCCATCCTCAGCTCCTTCCCCTCTGGTTGACGAGGGAGGAGATCGCCTCCGAAACTCCTGCCGTCATGCCTGCCACTTTTTTAGCCGGTGCGGTCAGCGCCGACGACACTGCTCTGGTGGTGTGGTCGACCCTGTCGGTAACACCCACCAGCGTTCCCATCATGCCGTCCAGTTTACCCAGCTGACTGTTCACTTCGTCAAGCGTTACCTGCAGCCTGGTCAACAGTGGAATGACCTCTTCATCGAGCCTTTTCAGAAAGACGTTCAATCGAGAGAATGTCCCCCCCATCTTCAGAAGTAAAAACGCCAGCGCCAGCGCTGTCACAACCAGAAAAAAGCTCAATGACGCTTCGAGAATCGCAGTCCAGTCCATTTGGGTGTTCCTCCCGTGTTTTTGACGGTTTAGCGCTTGTATCTTAACACAGTTGAAACAGCCATTGTGACCGGGAGAGCCTCCTCGAATCACTTCAGGCGGACTACGTTCACTATGGTCCGCCTGCCAGGGCTCCACCCCTCGTGATTAGCCCTGGGTTGCCAATATATCGAAAAAACTCGATGAACCTTAATCGGGGAATCCCCTCTTTCAGGCAGCGGTAAAACCCTGAGTGCAGGTATGTCAGATTTTATGAAAAATATGGACATGGCACCTTTTTCTGGCCTTTCGTGACCTGTGATACTTTCAGCACAGTGGCGTATACATTGTTGAGACCGGATGTTTGTGAGGGTTTGTCACCTGTAAACAACTGAAGAAACAGTGGCGAGAATGAAGCTGAAACGCGTACATAAAAGCGGGGACATCGGTACTGAGGAGTTTGACGAAGTCTACCGCAGCTATCTGAAGCCGGTCTATGCGTTCGTCGCGTACCGGGTCGTCTCCCGCGCCGACGCGGAAGACGTGACTTCGGCTACATTCGAAAAAGCCTGGCGGGCTTTTTCCAGGTTCGACTCCACGAAAGGCGCTGTCTCAACCTGGCTCTTCACTATAGCCCGAAACTGCCTGAACGATCACCTGCGCAGGCAGGTCAGGAGGCCTCCGAGTGTCGAACTCAACGAGGGATTGAAGAGCGACGCTCACGACCAGCCGGAAGATCGATTGCAGGCGCTTGAATTGAGACGGGAACTTCTTGTCGCGATCGAGTCGCTTAACGATAGTGAACGCGAGATCCTCGCTCTGAAATTCGGCGGCTCGCTGAACAACCGTGAGATAGGCAGACTCCTCAGTATCTCGGAATCAAATGCAGGAACCATCCTCTACCGGTCTCTCATCAAGTTAAAAAACCAGCTCGAGGGCGGGATTGAAAATGACTGACATGAATAAACAACAGGAACTGATGGAAATGATCGAGCGGCTTCTTGCCGGCCAGAACGATGCAGAATCGGGCGCTGTCAGCAGAACGGGTGGAACAACCGGTGCAGAAGACAGCTCTGCTGGGACCGCGTCCCACGATGAGGAGTTGGATCGCCTGCTGGCGTTGGCGGAAGAAATTGGCGAAGGCAGACCTGAGCCGACAAAGGAGTTTCAGGAGCATCTCGCAAAACGTATGGCGGAATTGTCGACTCAGAGCAGCGTTGCTGGCGCCTCATCAATCGATGGCTCCAAAAACAGCGGCGTTACGATCGATGCCGGGAAGATCAGATGGCTCCCTGGATGGCTCACCATGCCAAGGATCGCGGCGGCCACGGCGGCGCTGGTGATAGCACTCGGACTCGCAGGAGTCACAGGCGCTCTCATCCGCGGTGGATATCAGGGAAAGACGACGGCTGACACGAGTGCCGTAAGCCAGAGCCGGGCCGAAGGCGATAACACACAGACGCCGGAACAGGTCATCGGCGGTTCAGCGCCGCAGAGAACTGGAGAGATCGCCGTCGACGATGCGGCGGAATACGCGGCTCCGGATTCCGCAACTTCCAGCGGCTCGACAGGGGCTCCGGCAGTAGCGCCGCTGCCTTCAACCCAGCGGATCATCCAGACGGCGGACTACCGTATCGAGATCGTACCTGGAGAGTTTGACGAAAAGAACGCACAAATATCAGCCATCGCGCTCAAATATGGCGGCTATGTCGTATCAGGCGATACGCGTATGGGCAGCGACGGACTCAAAACCGGCAGCATCACCATCAGGATCGCAAACGCCAACGATAACTTCACCAGGGCGCAGACTGAAGTCGACGGCCTGGGGAATGTCACCTCCAAAAAAATATCAGGCCAGGATGTCACCGAGGAATATGTAGACCTGCAGAGCCGCCTGCGCAACGCCGAAGCTCAGGAGGCACAATACCTTTCCCTGATGCAGCGCGCCCAGACTATAGAGGAGATCCTGACCGTGCAGTCACGTCTGGCCGAAGTGCAATCCGAGATCGAGCAGATCAAGGGACGCATGAAGTACATGGAAGGGCGCACAGACTTCGCCACCATCTCTGTCGAACTGCGGGAAACCGGTGAGGGCGGACAGCCTGATGACGACGGTACCAATTGGGGATTCGTGGATTCTATCCGCTACGCCGGCTGGTTGGCGGTACAGACGCTGAACTTCGTGATCGTGTCTCTCGGAGTCATCGTGCCGCTGCTGCTGATAGGCGGCGGATCGGCTCTTCTGGCCTACCGAATCATACAGAAACGCCGCGCCCGCAGGGATACCGGAACATAGTTCGGGGAGGAAACGGGCCCTGCCTGTGAAAGATGTGTTTAATCGAAACGGGACATCGTTATCGGTGTCCCGTTTTTTTCAATTCAAGGCCCCGGTCCCATGACGCTCCAGAGTCAAAAACATGCTCTCCGGGTATTATTGTAACGTTGAAGATCGATATATACATATTGCGCGAGAGCACGTGATGCCGGTCTTTCTGGCTTTGCTGGCGCTTGTTTCCGCCTTCATCTCGGTATTCATGGGCTCATTTGTACTGACGCGCAGTCCCCGGGAGAGGTTGAACCAGGTCTTCTTCGCCCTCTCTATCATTGTGGCATGCTGGGCGTTCGTCGAGTTTCAGTTCAGGATGGCCGACAGTTTCGATGAAGCGATGCTCTGGCTGCATTTTGCTTTTTTCTGGCCGTTGCCAGCGGCGATCCTGATACATTTCGTGCTGATTTTTACCGGCCATACCAGGTTTCTGGGCCGTCCCTGGAATTATCTGCTCATTTATGGGCCAGCCGCGATCATAACG
Organism: Thermoleophilia bacterium; assembly: GCA_030650885.1. GTDB lineage: Bacteria > Actinomycetota > Thermoleophilia > BMS3ABIN01 > BMS3ABIN01 > JACRMB01. The sequence continues at coordinate 9,720 of JAUSDE010000047.1, read as the reverse complement.
GGTCTATTCTTTCTGAGCGACAGTTACGCCAGTTATCCGGTTGAACGCAGGTGGGGATGGACTTTCGCACTGCCGGATACCGGGTTCTCCGACATCAGCTACCTGTACTTCCCCATGATGGCTTTTATCTCTGTCGTTCTCTGCTTTCGCTTTTATTATCTCCAGACGGAGCCGCTGATCAGGAAGCAGGCAAAGTTCGCATTGGCCACAGTCTCGTTTTATGCAGGTGTAGTGACCCTTGAATACGGCCTCCTGCCTCTGATCCATTTCTGGATCCCCGAGCTTACAGCCTTGACCTTCGCAGTCGCAGTCAGCGGCTTTTTCGGCTATTCGATCTGGAAATACCAGATGTTCACACTTACACCGGAGCTCGCGGCAGACAAGATCATCGCCACGATGAGTGATGCACTGCTGTTGATCGACACGCGCGGCATCGTCATCAATACCAATGACGCTGCCCGTCAACTACTCGGTTTTGGGGCGGAAGAACTGGAGGGAATGCAAGCCGACAAGATCTTCCCGGAAGGATGGCTGCGGGAAAGCATCATCGAAAAGCAGGGCATCTACGGCAATATCGAATCGGTAACGGATATCGAGTCTGTCATCAGGAGCCATGCCGGGGAGAATATCGCGGTATCACTTTCCAGCAGCAACTTTCGCGACCACGACGAGGCGCTGCTTGGCACGATCTGTATCGCAAGGAACATAAGCGACCGAAAACGGACGGAAGAACTGATCAGGCACCAGAGCGAGGGCCTGGTAGCGAGGAACGCTGAATTGACTGCGCTTTATGAGATCTCGAACGCGCTGCGTTCGTCCCTCGACAGGGACAAGATGCTCAAGCGGTCTCTGGAGACCATAACCAGCCTGGCTGTGTTCGATATGGAACACAAGGGTGGCATTTTCGTAGTTGAAGGCACGAGTCTGAAACTGATCGCATCCCAGGGAGATTCTCCTGAGTTTATCGAAGCCCACAGGAACATGACCGTGGATGACTGCCTTTGCGGCCTGGCGGCAAGGACCGGAAAAATGATCTTTTCCGCAAGCTCCGTTGAGGACGATCGTCATACCCTCAGCTATCCGGATATGCCCGACCACGGCCATGTGATAGTGCCGCTGAAAGCCATGGACGCAGTCACCGGAGTGATGTATTTATACCTGCCGCCGGGATCCCGTTTTGACGAGCGACAAAAAAAACTGATGGAGACGATCGGTTCCCAGCTTGCCATTGCCATGGAAAACGTCCGACTCTATGAAGAAACCCGAGCTCTGGCGCTGCACGACCCTTTGACCGGCCTCGCGAACCGGCGGTTGATGTCACTGGAGCTTGAGAAAGCGCTTGCCCGAGCAAGCCGGACGAGCAAACCGTTCTCCCTGGTGATGCTGGATCTGGATCACTTCAAGGATTACAACGACCTCTATGGCCATGCTGCCGGAGACCGGCTGCTGGCGGGAGTCTCGGCTCTTATCCTCGAGGAGATCCGCCGAATCGACCTGGGAGTTCGCTATGGCGGGGAAGAGTTCCTGCTGATTCTGCCTGATACGGAACTGGCCGACGCAAAGGATGTGGCTGAACGAATCAGGATCAAGACTGACGCGGCTTCCTTCCCTGTTTCCGATGGCATGCAATCATCGGGAATCACTGTGAGCCTTGGAGTCGCCAGTTGGGACGAAACTATCACCAGCGCGGATATACTCGTCGCCAGGGCTGATACCGCCCTTTATATGGCGAAATCCCGCGGCAGAAACCGGGTTCAGGGCTGGATGGCCCAGGGGCGCACCAGCGCGGACTAACCGGTTGTCTGGATGACCCCGCCAGCCAGAATGACACCATCTTCGTAGAGTACCGCAGACTGACCCGGCGCCACACCGGACACAGGTTCTTCCAGTTCGATACGCCAGCCTTCGCCGGCTGCCTCGAGCGCCTTCACGGCAGCTGGACTTGAGTTGTAGCGCACCTGCACGACAAGGTTATTGCCGGCATGCGGGTGGCCGGGGTTAATGCCGCTGACCGTCAGATATCGAACCGCCAGCTTCTTCCTGCCACCGGCGACAACCTGATTCGTTTCAGGGTCCGTTTTCAACACGTACAGAGGCTCCGGAGCGCTGACACCCAGGCCATGGCGCTGACCTACGGTAAAATCGATGAATCCGTGGTGAAGGCCGATCCTGGCCCCGTCCGCGTCGACAATCTCACCCTCCCCAGGCAGAAGACTTCCTTTGCCCGTCACAGCCGCGCGGCTGCGGATGAATCGCCGGTAATCATCATCTGGTATGAAACAGACTTCCTGGCTCTCAGCACGGTCATGGACGGTCATTCCAGCCTCCCGCGCGATGCGTCGGGTCTCATCTTTCCGGATATCACCCAGCGGGAATTCCAGGCGTGCGAGCAGCCCTGGATCGATCCCCCAGAGCATGTATGACTGGTCCTTGGTGCCGTCGGCGGCGCGGGCGATATGGAGCTGTTCGTCAACTGTGACCAGAAGGGCATAATGGCCGGTTGCCACCTTCGACGCTCCCAGGTAGTCAGCCAGACCGACCAGCGCCGGAAAACGGAACGAGCCGTTGCACTGAGTGCATGGGTTGGGTGTGAAGCCGTCCAGATAACCGTCGACGAAAGGATCCACGACGGTCCTGGCAAAATCTTCCGTATAATCCACGGTCAGGTGTGGAAGCCCCAAGGCGTGGCAGACCGCCCTGGCGTCGCGGATCGCCTGTGGTGAGCAACAGGTAGGAGCGCCGGTTTCGGCGCATTCGGGATCACTCCAGAGCCGCATGGTGACTCCCATTGTCTCCCTGCCCGAATCACGAACCAGCAGACTGGCAACCGAGCTGTCGACCCCGCCGCTCATTGCGACCAGAACAGATTCAGCATGCTGATCGGTGACAGGAAAAGTCTTGCGGCGAATCGAGTCTTCCAGCGCAGAATGCAACGCTTCGATGGCGAAACCTGCGGCGATATTGAGTGCCGGCTTAGGCTCCTCTCCTGTTTCGAGCAGGAGTGTCAGCTTTTTCTCAGAGATGGATGCGACCTGACGCCAGTTTTCACCGGCCGCCAACTCTGTCAGCAGGCTGCCACAGGCGATGGCGGCGCTGGACCCGGTTGCCTTGTAACTGGCCGCATCGACGCGGTTATGGTCGAACCTGAGGAAGAATTCGATGACGACGCCGCATCCGGGATCTCCCGCCTGTCCGGCGCCATGGGCGTCAGTAATCATGCCGACATTGCGGGGGTTATTGAAGTGATCTGAAAAAAGATCGTTCATGGTTGCTGAAGAATCGCGGAAGGCCCTGCAGGGTCAGGCCGCCCGATGAACTGGCGTCAGGGAGTCGGGCCGCCGGAACCTGACCCGGTGGATGTTCCGGTGTTGGTCGCACCTGTTGTCGAACTGCCCGTCGTCGTACTGCGCGTCGTCGAACTGCCGGTCGTGCTGGTATTGAAGCTGCTGCCGCTGTAACTGCTGCTGCTCGACCCGGCGATGCCAATAGCCTCGTTGATCCCCTGCTCGATCGACTTTATGTCTACATACCCCGACCAGGCACGCTGCACCTGGGCCTGCTGGTTTATGACGACGACCGTAGGTGTGGTAGTCACATGCAGTATCATGGTCAGATCGCCATACCTCTGGGCGTCCGTGTATAGATAATCGTAGAAATCCACCTGCCCGCGGAGCTTGCTTTCCAGTGAAAGTACCGATGAACGGACCTGGTTGTCATCGGCTGGTCCGCTGATGTAGAAAGTAACAACGATAGGCCGGCGCGATTCGATGGAATCCTTGAAGTCCTTGGGAGTCAGTTCGCCTGGAACCACTACCTGGCCGATCATGTCCTCGGCCATGCCTGTACTGGTTGCGGACGCCTTGGTCGACTTGGTCGTACGTACTGGCGTCGTAGCGGGTGTATCAGACCCACCGCACCCGGCGAACAAAAAAACCACGAGCACAAGGGCTTGCGCTGTGGTCACTATTCTCAGGAGTCCGGTCATCCTCCCCTTCTTCTGCCAAAACAAAGCTCCACCTTGCCGTGTCCGCTTATTTATTGAACCTGCTCCAGCAGGTGGGTGCCCGCTTCCCATCTACCCGTAAGCAGTTGGGAAAGACTAAGCTCCCGTACTCAATATGTTGGCTCAATAAACGTACTGATCACAAACAAGGTCGAGCTTTAATTTATACTAACACACGCGTTTCTTCTTCGGCAATACTTGAAAAAACCCTTTAGTGCGGCTTTTCCGCTTTTGTCAAGAGTTTCCGGGAACAGCCACTGTTTCGGCCTGTTTCAAATCCCGGTTTCAGCCTGCTATTGCCGTAATTTAAGCTCTTTCAACTGCCTCTGGCTGACCGTCGCCGGTGCACCAGTGAGCGGACAACCGCCGCTCTGTGTCTTGGGGAATGCTATCACATCACGGATGCTCGCGAGACCCGCCATCAGCATCACCAGCCGGTCAAGACCGAACGCCAGTCCGCCATGGGGCGGCGCACCGTATTTGAGTGCTTCCAGAAGGAAGCCGAAGTCGCTCTCCATCTGGTGGTCTTCATGGCCCAGGATCGCCAGGATGCGCCGTTGCAGCTCCGGTTTATGGATGCGCAGGCCACCGCTGGCGATCTCGACGCCGTTCAGCACGAGATCGTAGAGGCTGCCCCGCACCTTCAGCGGCTCATCATCAAGATGGCCGATAGTGTCATCGTTCGGTAGCGTGAATGGATGATGCTCGGCGACAATCTGTCCGCTGTCTTCGTCCAGCTTGAACATGGGGAAATCCGTGACCCAGAGGAAACTCCAGCCCTCTTCGACCAGATTCAGATCTGTAGCCAGCCGCGGGCGCAGGGCTCCAAGAACATCGACGGCCACCTTTACGGTGTCAGCAACAAAAAAGATTATGTCCCCTTCTTCGGCTGAGGTGGTGGCCAGTACTGAGTACAGTTCATCCGTTGACAGGAAGTTGGCGATGGGCGACTGAACTTCGAGTTGTTCCCTGATGATCAGGTAGGCGAGTCCCTTTGCTCCATGCGAGAGCGCGAAATCCGTCAGTTCGTCGATCTGTCGACGTGTGAAGACAGCAGCTCCCGGAGCGCGGATGGCCCTGATGGCGCCGCCGTCAGACAGCGCCCTTGAGAACACCGCGAACTCGGCGCCATGAAATATGTGCGAGACGTCGACGATCGGCAGGCCGAAGCGCAGGTCGGGTTTGTCGGAGCCATACCTGAGCATGGCTTCTTCATGGGTAAGAACCGGGAAAGGTGTTTGCAGCTTCGCGCCGAGCACATCCTCGAAAAGATCGAACATCAGGTCTTCGAGCATGCCCATGATCTCGGCGGCGGTCATGAACGACATCTCCATGTCCACCTGGGTGTGCTCCGGCTGGCGGTCGGCACGCAGGTCCTCGTCGCGGAAAGCGTGGGCGAACTGGTAATAGCGGTCCAGGCCTGACACCATCAGCAGCTGCTTGAAGAGCTGCGGTGACTGTGGCAGGGCGTAGAACTTCTTCGGCTGCAGGCGCGAAGGTACCAGAAAGTCGCGGGCGCCTTCGGGCGTGCTCTTGGTCAGCACCGGCGTCTCCACTTCGGTGAAACCGCCGTTGTCGAGGAACTCGCGAACCCTGCGTGACACCCTGTGCCGCAGTTTCAGATTGGCGGCCATATCATCACGCCTCAGGTCGATATAGCGGTATTTGAGCCTGAGGTTCTCATCGATATCGGTGCGGTCTTCGACGCTGAACGGAGGCGTCTCCGAAATATTGTAGACCTCGATGGCGGTTACATTGACCTCGATCTCACCGGTATCCATATTCGGGTTCACTGTCTCGGCCGGCCGCGGCGCGACTGTTCCTTCGACCTTGAGCACGGCTTCCGGGCGCAGGGAGTGGCCGACCTTATGGACCTCACCAGAACGCTCCGGGTCGAAGACTATCTGCACCAGTCCGCTGACATCGCGCAGGTCGATGAATATCAGGCCACCATGATCGCGGCGCCGGTGGACCCAGCCGCAGAGAGTTACTTCCTGGTCCAGATTTGCCTTATTCAATTTTCCGCAGTAATCAGTACGCAAAATGCTTATCCTTTAATAAATCGGGGCCGAGGAGGTATTTTCTCCCCAGAACGATTGTCGAAGACCTCAGTGAAGGGAGGAAATGCCTCCTCGAAACCAGAGCCCGCAAAAAAAGTTTATCCGAGCATACGTCAGGCTCATATCCGATATTTCAGGAATTGACACGCTCCTGAAGATAATCCAGCAGGACGTCCATTTTAACCTGCTCCTGCCCGCTTGTGCCCATATCCTTGACCGTGGCCACGCCGAGGGCGATTTCGTCCTCACCGATGATAACAGCAAACCGGGCGTTCAGGCGATTGGCCTGCTTCATCTGGCCTTTGGCGCTTCGGCCTGCGTAGTCGGCGTCGGCGGCAATTCCCACGCCGCGCATGCGGTGCATGGCGAGCGCCGCTGCCTCCCGGGCTTCGCTCGAGAGAATGATAAAAAAGACGTCGACACCCATTTCCTGACCGGTAACGCCGGCGGATTCCAGCGCAAGTACGATGCGCTCCAGACCGGTGCCGAAACCGGCTGCCGGGGTAGGCTGCCCCCCCACTTCCTCCACCAGGTTGTCGTAGCGGCCGCCGCCGCCTATGCCCTTCTGGGCTCCGAGACGGGCGCACTCGTACTCGAAAGTCGTACGGGTGTAATAGTCGAAGCCACGCACCAGGGTCCCGTCGATGCGATAGTTGCGGTCGAACAGGTCAAGGAAGCCGCGGACGGCGTCGAAGTGTTCCTGGCAGGAGTCACAAAGATTGTCAATCAGCTTGGGAGCATCCGCCAGCAAAGACGCGCAGGCGCTGTTCTTGCAATCGAACACCCTGAGCGGATTCAGTTTCGTCCGTTCCTGGCAATCGTGGCAGAGTTCTCCGGAGATCCCTTCCAGGTAGCCCTTCAGTTTTTCTATGTATGCCGGGCGGCAGCTGCTATCGCCCATGCTGCTCAGCCGCAGCTCCACCTCGGGGACGCCCAGGCTCTCATATAGTTCGGACAGCATCATGATCAGCTCAGCGTCGAGTGCTGGCTCGGATGAACCGATGGCTTCGGCTCCCAGCTGGTAGTGCTCGCGAAAACGCCCTGCCTGCGGGCGTTCGAAGCGGTACATGCGCTCGTAATACCAGAGCTTCACGGGCTGGGGAAGCTTATGCATGCCGTGCTGCACGTAAGCGCGAACGACCGGGGCGGTGCCTTCTGGCTTGAGCGTCAGGCTGCGGCCGCCCTTATCCTCGAAAGTGTACATCTCCTTGCGGACGATGTCCGAGGACTTGCCGACACCACGGACGAAGAGTTCGGTTTCCTCGAAGGCGGGCGTGTTGATGCGGCCATAAACGGCAGCGCCGAAGATGGCCTCGGCCTGTTCTATGACCTTGCGCCGGAGCAACTGGTCGCCGGGAAGAACGTCGTATGTTCCCTTGGGGCCCTGCATCCTACCAGCCCAGATCCGTGAGGAAAGGATTGTCTTCCCGCTCAGCGGCGAGCGTGGTCGTGTTGCCGTGGCCAGGATATACCTTCGTGTCAGGCGGATAGCGCAGTATCAGTCCTTTGACCGAGTCGGCAAGCTCATCGAAAGAACCGCCGGGCAGGTCGGTGCGCCCGATGGAGCCGTGAAAAAGCAGGTCGCCGGTGAACAGGCTGCCGTCTATAAAGAATGTCAGTGACCCGGGAGAATGTCCCGGAGTCGAGATCACATGCACCTCGATGCCGTCGATGTTTATTGTCTCCCCTCCGGCAAGCAGGTTTTCGACAGCATGCGCCTCGAAAGGCGGTAAACCGGGAAATAGCATGGAACTCACCGGGTCGTCGAGAGCAGCCTTCGCACCCGCGGAGGCGTATACAGGAGCGCCGGTAGCCGCGGCCAGCCCGGCGACGCCTCCGAGATGGTCGGGGTGCCCGTGGGTTATGAATATCGCATCGCAGCGGCCGCCGGCTTCGTATATCGACCTGACCAGAAATTCCGGATCGCCACCCGGGTCGACGACCAGGCCCGCGCCGGTTCCCGGCTCGAAGATGTAATAACAGTTCGCCTGCAGCGGCCCTACTGGCCATGTGATTATATTGACGCTGATCTTAAGCTCCTTTTGTTTGCAGCCTGAGCCAGTTAACGCTAGCAAATCAGCACTGCCCCGGCAAACCGGTGGCAGTTCAGAGCTTTCTCAGGAATGGGCTGACGGCGGCGAATCCGATCCAGACATATGGGACTATGGGAGGAAAAAGATAACTGAAGATGATGGACACGGCAAACCCGGTTGGCATCACGAATGAAACGCGGGCGGAATGCCGGGCTTCCTCCATTTCCACATCTTCGTGGAAAAGGTCCGGTTGCCTGATGGCGATCAGCCACATCATCGCCGCTGCGTAACCAGCGATGGCCACACTCACGGCATAGAATATCTGCGCGGTCTCATCGGATGAATGAGTGCCGTATACACCTGTTGGGTAAGGCAGAAAGGCGACTATCAGCAGGAACAGGAAGTTGGCCCAGATCAGTCCGACGCTGTATCTCTTCACATGATTATTGAAATGAAGGTGTTTCAGCCACAGCATGGCAATCACCCCGAAGCTGATAGCGAAGCTGAAAAGCATCGGTATACCCTCCGCCAGGTCATCGCCGAGTTCCTGGGTTGAGGCCTTGAGCGGAATCGGTATCTGTACGACCAGCAAAGTGATCGCCACCGCAAAGACCGCGTCGCTGAAATTGATGATGCGGTGTGTGCCTCTGACACTGTCGATATCAGGATTACCGTGCTGCTTCATGAGCCCCCGAGATGGTTTTCTTCAAACAACCAGTACGGAAGCAGTTTCTACCCGGGTGGCGGAAATCCTGTAGGCGTCCTTTACCGCAAAAATCGCAGATTCCGCCCTTTGGGCATCCGGCGCGTGAATCCGGACCAGCTCCTGCCCGGTTTTTACCTGTTCGCCCTGCTTGGCTGCCAGCACCAGCCCTACCGAGTGGTCGATGGCGTCTTCCTTGCGCATGCGGCCGGCACCGAGCGCCAGTGCTGCCCTGCCGATAGCGAGAGCATCGATGGATTCGACCCAGCCTTCCGCCGGTGCCTGGATTGATGCCACATGGGAGGCAATCGGCAGCCTGTCGGGCTGTTCGATGAATGATGTGTCACCGCCCTGGAAAGCGATCCACTCACGGAAGCTTTCGATGGCGGTTCCGGCGGCGAGCCGCTCGCGTGCTTCTGTTTCTGACCGTTCCGGGCTCCAATCCAAATCGGAAAGATGCAGCAACCGGGATGCCAGTGCCACTACCACTTCAACCAGATCCGGCGGACCGTTTCCCTTCAGGGTCTCAACCGCCTCCAGCACTTCCAGGGAGTTACCCACTGCATATCCCAAAGGCTGTTCCATGGATGTCATGATCGCCTCGACGTCGATGCCTCGCCGCGCGCCTACTTCGCGCATCAGATGGGCGACGCCGGAGGCATGGCCTCTGGTTTTGAAAAACGAGCCGGATCCTACCTTCACATCCAGCACCACTGCCGAAGCGCCTCCGGCCAGTTTCTTGCTCAGGATGCTGGCGGCTATCAGCGGGTTGGATTCCACCGTTGCTGTCACATCCCGTAAAGCGTAGAGGCGATTGTCAGCGGGCGCCAGGTCGGCGCTCTGGCCACAGACACAGATGCCTTTTTCCTTCAGCTGCCTGGCGAAGTCCGCTGCGCTGAGAGCCGTGCGGAAACCAGGGAT
>JAUSDE010000032.1 GCA_030650885.1 Thermoleophilia bacterium | reverse complement strand
AGGCTGCACCTATCACTCCCATCCTCCCAAAGGCATGCGCGTATCAGGGAAAGTATTCGGCGCTGGATGAAGAGTGGGTGGGCTGCCTTTATGGAGGAGCAGGAGACATAAAATTATTCCCGCACAGAGCCAAATCCAAACTTGTCACCTGAGGACGATGTCGCCTGCGGCATCGTCGATCCATTAAGGGGACAGCATAAAAAAGTAGCGTCAAAGAAAGCGACGCTACAAAAACAGGAAATCAAGAAATACTTAAAGCACCGAGAGCCAAGTCTCGATCCATTATTGATGGATGCATCATCGCCTAAAAAAACCAGCGTTAACGCTATTACTGCTGGTCGCCCCCCTTACCTCTCATTCTCATAAGGGAACCGATGATAACGCTTGTAACTGCGACCAGGGCGTATAATCCAATCGCCACTCCGGTAACTGGTAACAATACTCCGTACATGTCTGACACCTCCTCCTCTACTAGTGGACTTGCGAGTCACTTTTTTCGAAGCCCATAATATGGTTCCTACTTATATTTTACCCTCAAGAGCCCCTTTTAGACTCATCAAGCCGCGCTTGTGGCCTCATTTTCATTGTCGGCGGTTTTGGCGGTTACCGTGATTCCATCGTGTTCCTCATAGGTCTTTATGTGAACGCCCAGGGCATGGACGTGTTCCGTCTGGTCAGGTGACTGTGAATCAAGCCTGTCTTCTTCGCGGCGGCCAATGAGCGGCCCATCCAGGTTCTTGAGCAGCCTGTCAATTGTGTGCTGTGCCTGTTCTTTCCCTGCTCCCGGCAGGACCAGCACCAGGCGTTTGCCTTCCAGCGCTGCGGCAGTGTCTGATTTTCTCAATCCGCGGGTTATGGTTCTCACGGCTTCGGCGAAATGCTCCCGGTCGGTCTTTTCCATATCTATCGTGGCCACGGATACACGTTGACGGTCAGATCGGGCGCGCTTGATCCGCTCGTCCAGCTGCTGGTAAAAGAGCTCGTCGCTCAATGCGCGCTCGTCAACCATCTGGTCGCCTGTCACCGGAGTCACGAGGCGGCTGACAAACGGCGCCGGTTTATCGGCGCGCAAGCCGTTCACATATTCGATGGCGCTGATGATGCGTCCGGCAGCCATGCCGTCACCGTAGGGGCTTATACCCTGCGTCATGGCAGTGTAACTGGCGATGTTGGTAAGCAGTTCCGTGGCGGCGCCGACTATAGCTTGCCTGGAGGTGCCGACGATGCGGGCAAGCCCCGCCTGCACGGCCTCCGGCCGTTCTGTAAGGTCGCGCAGGATCAGCACCGGTTTCGCCAGGGCTGGCGCCTCTTCCTGCAGGCCGCCTGAATCCGTCATCACCAGGTATGATTTTGCTATCAGATTTGCCATATCCATGTATTCAAGCGGTTCAACCAGGCGGATTCGGTCCTTGTCTCCCAGTAAAGACTGAACCGGTATGCGTACCTTGGGATTGCGATGTACCGAGAAGACAACCTCGATGTCCTCGAAGCGGTCGACGATCTCCATGATGCTGCCGCAGATATCGAGAATGGGCTGGCCGAAATTCTCACGCCTGTGAGAAGTAACGACAACCAGGCGCCTGCCGTTCTTGCCAAGCCCGTGCAGCTGGGGGTTCAGGAATTCGTAATCATGCTTCACAACCTGGAACAGGGCATCTATGACAGTGTTTCCCGTGATGAAAATGCGGTCAGCCTCAACGCCTTCGTTTCTCAGGCTCTCCCAGGCGGTGACCGTGGGCACGAAATGGAGATCCGCCAGCTGGGTGATCATCGAGCGGTTGATCTCTTCAGGGAAGGGCTTGTATTTATCGTAGGTCCGCAAGCCCGCTTCAACATGTCCGACCTTGGTTTTCTGGTAGAAAGCGGCGAGGCAGCCGGCGAATGCTGTTGTGGTGTCACCCTGCACCAGGACGAGATCGGGTTTCTCGGTTTCGATCAGCTCCTCGATACCACGCAGGGAGCTGACGGTCACGTCGCTTACGGCCTGGTCAGGCTGCATAATGTCGAGATTGTAATCCGGCTCGATACCGAACTGGCCGAGGGCCTGCCCCAGCATCTCCCGGTGCTGGCCGGTGGTCACCAGGACCGAGTCGAAGTTCGGCGACTCTTCCAGCTTGCTGATGACGGGGGCCAGCTTGATCACTTCAGGCCTGGTCCCGAATATTGTCATTGTCTTTAGTTTATTCATGGTTCGGGACCCTCGTTGGCAAGCCTTCCACCCCGTCCATCAAGACGCTTCCGCTGCTGGCATCCGCAGCAATGAGTCAGTGCGCGTCTTTACGAATGGCGGTCTCATTTCTGTTTATAAGTTCTCACAATCTCGGAAAAAACAAACCAAAGGATTAGCAGCGGCTGATTGAGAAAAGGTGTCGTTTATGCAGAAAAAAAGGGCCGCAAGAGGCCCTTTGAATTGCTGGAGCTGGTACGCCCGATAGGAATCGAACCTATAACCTTGGGATTAAGAGTCCCCTGCTCTGCCGATTGAGCTACGGGCGCCCATACAAGTTACGGCCGGATATGTCCGGCCGGGGAAATAGTCTAGCATACCGCGCAGCGGGGTTGAAACCGTGGTTCAATCCGGAGGAGTCAGAGGGTGACCTTGAGCGCGTACGCCACGAAGCCGGCATACCAGGCTCCTCCGAGAAGCAGCATCCACCACGCGAGCGTGTGCTTGAGCTTCATCCAGAGGAAGAGCAGTGATGCAGAACCGAGAGCCATGCCGGCGCTGACCAGCGATACGGTATCGAGGTTCCAGTCTGTCAGCAGCAGGCCGACCGATACCGGAAAAGTGCTCTGGAAAACGAGGGCGCCGGTTATGTTCCCCAATGCCAGGGTGTCCTTGCGGGAGCGGATCCAGAGGACGCTGTTGAATTTCTCGGGCAGTTCGGTGGCGATCGGTGTGATCAGCATTGAGATCACGAGAGCCGGGAGACCCAGATATATCGAGATGGCGTCGACGGACTTGACGAAGAAATGAGCGCCGACGACGATGGCGGCCAGCGAGATGACGACCTGCAGGATGATCCAGCGCAGGTGTGGGAAGTTGGGCGGATGGGAGCTTGCCAGATAGAGTGGCCTTGTGTGTCCGTCGAGGTCGCCTTCTGTCCTCAGGGTGATGAATACGTACACTCCGTAACCGAAGACCAGGAATGCGACCAGTATCCAGTCAAGAGTGCGGTTGTGGATGACTCCCGCAATCACCGCGGCCAGGTAGAAGATGAGAAAGAAGCCAAGGTCGCGGCCGATGATGCGATGGTTGACCTGGGGGTTGATGTCGCGGCCTCTCGTGAACTTGAATATCACCAGCGCCATACCGGTGACGAACATGGCCAGGGTGGAAAGCATGAAGGGCGCGCCGAGGATGGCGCCTACGCCGATCTCGTCGGAACTCTCGCCAGTCCCGAATATGATCGCGATCATGGGTATGAGCGTTTCCGGGAGGGCTGTGCCGACGGCCGCCAGTACGCTCCCCACCGCGCCTTCGCCGAGGCCGTGCTTCTTGCCGAACCATTCGATGCCGTTTGTGAAACCTTCGCAGCCGGCGAGGATTATGGCGAGGCTCATTATCAGAAGAAATACTGTCAATTGGTGTCAGCCGATCCTGCTAGATGTTGAAGCTTCTGAACACCAGGCCGGTAACGGGCTTGGGATAGAAATAAGTGGATTTCTGCGGCATCTTCTCTCCGGCTTCGGCGACGGACTTGATCTCTTCCATGCTGGTTGGGTTGACGAAGAATGCAGCGTCGAGGCCCGGCGTGTTCAATTCGCTCAATGCTTTTTCCGTGCGCTCTACGAATCTGACGCTGGCGTTTTCGTTGGACCCACCCGTGCTGATCTCCAGTATGCCGGAGAGAATGGTCTGGTCCAGGACAGCGATGTCCAGTGATCGGTAGGCTGATGATTTGCTGCTGGCCTCGGTGCTGATCATAGGCCGCGATTGGCGGCCGGTCAGTATGTGGTATGTGCCGGCGGCGACGAAGTACATGCCGAAAATGTTTTGGGTGTCCCCGGCAGTGTCCATGGCGTTCGTCATTTGTTGCTGGCACTCGGCGGCGGAGCCGGTCAGTTCTTCAACCGTGAACGATTCTTCCAGAGACTGCAGAAGATCGCGGGTTGTTTCCTCAGATAGTCCGGAAACAAAGCGGTGTATCGGCAGGATCGACTGGCCGGTATTTTCAAGGTCGGACAGGTAAACCATCATATAGTCGCATGGCATGTCTTCGCTGGGGCTTTCTGCAGCGCGCCGCTTATCACGGTATGCCAGTGCCGTCTCGTATCTGTGGTGGCCGTCTGCGATCAGCAGCGTTTTGTCGGATAGCAGCCGGTTGACGGCGGCTGTAGCATCGGGAGCGTCGACAATCCAGAGCGAATGCACTGTGCCGGCCTCGTCAGTGACTCGTGCCGCCGGCTCATCCGTGGCTGCCTTGTTCAGAACGCCGATGACCTGCTGCCCGGGGTCTGCGTAAAGGCAGAAAATAGCGCTGAGATTAGCTTCGGTGGCCTGCATCAGCCGCAGCCGGTCCTGCTTGGGGCCGGAAGCGGTTTCCTCATGGGGGAGAACTATGCCTTCCGAAAAATCGGCTAGTCGGATCAGGGCGATAAATCCTTCGCGGGTAGCCGTGGAACCGTCGCCCAGCAGGAATTCTTCCCTGCAAAGATAGAAAGCTGGTTTGGAGTCCGGAAGCAGTGCGCGGTCATTCTGCCACTGCCTGAAGGTGGCGGCAGCGCGGGAATAACGGTTCTCTTTCCCGTCGTCGCCCGGGAGTTCGATGCCATAATCCAGATGAATCGCGTTAAGGGCGTTTTTTTCGTGATAACGCTGCTGGTCAACGCCGCTGATAATATCGTAAGGAGGGGAGATCACGAGGGAGAGATCCGGCGCCACGGCCGGGTTATAACGCAATCCTCGGAATGGAACGACATCGGCCAAGCTGATCACTGGGTTATCGGAGGGAGCGCCTGGCAACTTGTGTCGGTTTGTATCTGTTGTTAGAGTTCAAATATCCCCGATTTCAGGAGTAATCCATCAGAATTTTACTGGTCCAACCCTATCATAAGTCGAATGTAAAGACCCATGGCAGGATATACATGAGCCAGCTGACGCTACCCTTGATGGCCGCGCTGACACCGGGAAAGCACGAGATCCTGGTCGTTGATGAGAACGTCGAGCCGCTGGACTTCGGTATCGCCGTAGATCTTGTGGCGATCACCTGCCTGACGCCGACTGCGCCCAGGGCGTACGAGATCGCTGACGAGTTCAGGAGGGTGGGGAGACGGGTGGTGCTTGGGGGTGTGCATCCATCGCTCATGGCGGAGGAAGCTGCTGAACACGCTGATTCCGTGGTTATCGGCGAGTCTGAGGAGCTTTGGCCGCTGTTGCTGGAGGACCTCGAGAACGGGTCCCTGAAACCACGCTATACCGCCGAGCACAAGCCGGACCTGGCGGGGCTGCCATATCCGCGGCGGGATCTGATGAAGGAAGACGCGTATCTGAACATTCCCAAGGTTGAGACTTCACGGGGATGCCCGTTCCGCTGCTCGTTCTGTTCTACAACGGTATTTTACGGGCCGAGGATGCGATTCCGGCCAGTGGAAGAGGTCGTTGCCGAGGTGAAGGCGGCCGAACACCGGTTCGTCTTCTTCACCGACAACAACATCACCGCCAACAAGAGCTATGCCAAGCGGCTGTTCCGGGCGCTGGAGCCGCTCGGAATCTACTGGCTGAGCCAGGGTTCGATCGACATGGCGGATGACGAGGAGCTCATGGAGCTGGCAGAGCGGAGCGGCTGTGTCGGCATGCTGGTGGGGATTGAATCGCTGTCGGACGAGAATATTGCTGAAATGGGCAAGAAGGCATCAAACCGCGTGTCGGAATATGAGGACAAGATTCGTATATTTCACAAGCACAAGATCGGACTGATCGGCTGCTTTGTCTTCGGTTTCGACGGCGACGACAAGTCGGTTTTCAGGAAGACTATCGATTTCATCAAACGCAACAATATCGACTGCCCGCAGCTGACGGTATTGACGCCATTTCCCGGGACGTCGCTTAGGTGCGAGCTGGAAGCTCAGGGCCGTATAATCCATTCGCGATGGGAAAAATATGATGTGGGCAACGTGGTCTATATTCCTAAAAACATGACGCCCGAGGAATTGCAGCGGCGTTATAACGAGATGTGCGGCAAGGTGTATTCCCGGCTATCGATCATCAGGCGGTCGGTGCGGTCCATCACATATATGAAGAATCCATATCGTTCGTTCGTCTTCATGAAAAACAGTTTCATTTATCGCAAACTTTTCCAGGCAAGCCAGCAGGATTAGGGGGGTAGGAATGGACAGTGCTGAAGAAATGTCTGAGGAATCCGGTGCGACGATCGGGGCGGAAAAGCTTGGGGAGGATGGCTCGCGATTAAGCGGTGAGCATGTTTCATCCGGATACTATCGCGACGAGTTCGGACGCTTGTCGCGATTATATGATTTTGGCATCCGCAACGCATTTCGCTGGGTTGGTGGTGAGATCGCCTTTCGCTGTGGCATCGTCGAGGCGGCAGATGTGCGGCCGGGGAACCATGTGTTGGACGTTGCCTGTGGAACCGGCACGCTGGTGGGATTGCTGGCTTCGTGTGCGGGCCCTGATGGCCGAGCGGTGGGCCTCGATTTTTCAGAGGAGATGCTGGAGGTGGCGCGGCAGAAGGTCCGCATGGAGCAGGTCGAGTTCGTTCAGGGCAATGCGGAGGAGATGCCGTTTGAGGATGCTTCATTTGACCGGGTGACAGCTTCATTGGCTATCCATGAGATGAATCGTACAGGCAGGGAGAACGCACTGGCAGAAATGTTGCGGGTGCTGAAGCCGGGCGGGTTGGTTGCGTTGGCTGATATGCGGCGGCCGGATACTTTAAAGACTCGGCTGGGCATGAGGATCGTCAGGCTGGCCGAGACTGACACGCTGACTGATATGTGGTCTGACGGGTTATATCGGGAGATGGGTAAGGCGGGTTTTCAGGAGCTGCGCCGGCATATTTCCGGGCGGGGGTTCTTTGAGGTTATTGTGGGGCGGAGATAACATCGTTTGAGGACGGTTAACCGAAACGCGGGGCGGGATTGGAAGTTCCCGCTGGAACGATTGTCGAAGACCT
>JAUSDE010000024.1 GCA_030650885.1 Thermoleophilia bacterium | reverse complement strand
GTTCGAGGTCGCGGCTGAGCTTTTCGCGGATGGCTTCGAGTTTTTCTATCTGTTTTTTCGATACCGGATCATTCATGGTGAATCATTCCTCTTCAAGGATGGACTTCAGCCTCTCGCGGACTTCCGGGGAGCTGACCCCCTGTAGCAGGAGCGTCTTTTCACGCGACCGCTCGCCTGAGACAAGGCTGACACGGTTCTTCTTCAACCCCAGCTCGCGGGCGATAAACCGCGCCAGCTCCCGGTTGGCCTTGCCTTCGACAGGAGGCGCCTGCAGGCGGATTCGCAGCCGCCCGCCGGCCTCTCCCATTATCTCAGATTTTCTGGCTCCGGGGCTTACCCGGACCAGGAGCAGCGTGCCATCCGGTGTGCCGGAAAGCACCCTACCACTTGAACTTATGCTCGTCGGTGTCTATCTCCACATCGGCGAAGGGATCGTCATCGTCGGTGTTTCTCGCCGAAGGGTCGAGGGAGGGAAAGCGTACCGCTTCCTTTTCCTGATCTTCGGTCTTCGGCTCGCCCACGGCCTCGTCCTTAAGGAAGCTGATGTCCTCTTCGGTAGCCTCGGTTTCGATGGCGTCCGGCTCGACAGGACTGTCTTCGCCGAGGATCTCGCGGGATACAGCCGCGTCGATACCTGGAGGGAAGTTTTCTTCTGCCATGCTCCCGGCGGACTCTGAGAGGGACGCGAATTCGGATTCGCCGGAGTCGCCGAGATCGAGGTCCCCTTCCTGGTCGAGGATCTTGGAGTAGGTGTCGATCACGGATTTCAGCTGGAAACGCAGGTCTTCCTGCTTTTGCTTGAGCGCGGAGACCGAGCGCTGGATTTTCTGCCGCTCGGCGTACGAGTCGTTGACGATCGAGCGTGACTTGAGCTCGGCGTCACGAAGGATGAGGTCAGATTCCTTCTGGGCGTTCTGCTTCTGCTCCTCAGCCTGCTGCTGTGCTGACAGGAGTGTCTTTTTGAGGGTGTCCTCGATGTTCCGGTACTGTTCGATCTTCTCTTCTAGAGACTCGAGCTTGTCTTTATAATCGATGTTCTCGTTGAAAAGCCGCTCAAACTCGTCGGCTATGTCATCGAGGAACTCATCGACTTCCAGGTCCTTGTAGCCGCGCATGGAGCGGCCGAATTCCTTGTGTCTGATGTCCAGCGGTGTAAGTCTCATCTGTTTTTCCTCCCTGTTTGAGTAATTTTACAGAGTGCTTACGAGTAGTCTGGATTGTTGGTGCAATTATATCTCTTCAGACTCCCTTCTCCCTGCCGGGCCGGAATCCTTCCGGTAGGCGCCTTTATACCCTTCTGAGCACGGCCATGGGCGTCTGCTCCTCGCCCTGGCCGAGGGGATTATCCTTAAATGCCTGTTCCACCAGTGACGGATCGACTACGGCGGACCCCAGGATGTTGACGCCGAGGTCGTTGGCGTCGATGATGGCGACTGCCTGCCCGCCCAGCGCGGCGGAAATAGTCGCCGCCGATCCTTCCGGATCGCTGGGTCCCAGGGTAACACAACGGTTATACGGGGGGATGGTGCCATCCGTGGGCCCGTCGATGGCCTTCACTTTCGGGCCAGCGATGCGGTAGAACACGCCCTTCTTGCCGAACGGCTTGGTGACGGCGCTGGCGAAGGCAGCTGCGAAGATGCGCGGCGCCCCGGCCTCGCGCAGGGCGAATTCCATGGTCCAGGGGCTGCCTATGCCGATGCCGGCTGGCGTTTTTTGGACGAATCTTGACATGAATGTTGCCAGCCGCGTCGGGTGGATCTGGTCCAGCGGGTAGGCGCGGCCCTCGCAGATCGCGACTATCTTCTCACTGATCGCGAGGATATCTCCGGGCTCCAGATAGGGCACGGCATGCTCGCGAACGACGGCGACGATGTCATCCTGTGCGGTCACCAGGTGCGAAAACAGCGGATAACGGGAGTAGCGGCCCGTCGAAATGTCGATATTCAGTTGCTTGCCCAAGTTGGGCTTGCCGAACTCGTACACTATTGCTCCTTGTCGAAAAAGACGCGCAACCAGATCTCCAGGTTCAGCACCCGCCAGATGGCCAGTGTCTCCTCGGCGGTGCCGTCACAGATGCGCTCGAAGGCGTTGCGAACAGCGGCGGAGTCGAAATAAGGACGCGAGATGAAACTGTCTGATCTGAAGATATCATTTACAAAGTCCTTGCGCGCTATCAGCCAGGCCATCTCCGGCGTGGTGAAGCCCACTTTCCAGCGGCGGCGGCGGATCTTCTCCGGCAGTATGCCAGCAAGCGCCTCGCGCATCACCCGCTTGTTCCAGCCGCTGCCGATGATCGCCTCGGGCGGCAGGGAGAAAATATACTCCACCAGCCGCGGATCCAGGAACGGCACCCGTGACTCTACCGAGAAAGCCATGGAATTCTTGTCCTCATATCTTAACAGCGCCGGCAGGCTGTGTACGAACACGTCCTCGTAAAGCCTGCCGCGCAGGCCGCTGCCCGAGTGCCGCTGTCGCCGGTCGGGCTGGAAACCCTCGTGGAAATCCGGGGCCATCAATGATCGCGCTGCAACCTTGCGGCCCGGCTTGAAGCGGTCACTCAGATAGTTTTTGAAGAACGGCAGGGCCACGTCGCGGGCCGCCAGCATCTCCCGCAGCATCGATATATAGCGGTGCTCGGATTTCAGCTGCTGGAAGTAGACGAAGAAGTATGGCGTATAGCCGGCCATCAGCTCGTCCGCCCCCTGCCCGTCGATGACGACCTTCACCTTGCGGGCGACATCGCGCATGACGCACCACTGGGCATACGGGCCGGTGCTGACAAGCGGCTCTTCCTGGTAATAGACGAACTTCTCCAGTTCCGCAAAGAACTCATCATTGGCGGGGAAGATGAAGTTGCCCTCTGCGTCGGTCTCCCGCAGAACCTCGTCGATGTATTCCCGCTCGTCCAGGTGCTCGCCGGGGTAAACGGCGGAGAAAGTCTTCAACCGGTCGCCGATGGCTTCCGATTCGGGAACGCTTTTTTTCAGAAGCCTTTCCATGATGCAGACGATGGCTGATGAATCGAGCCCGCCGCTGAGACACGAACCCACCGGTACGTCGCTGATGAGGCGCCGCTGCACGGAATCCTCGAGAAGGTCTCCGAACTCGCGGGCCTGATGGGGGAAATCATTTTCAGCGCTCGCCTGCTCGCTGCTGATGTCCCAGTAGCGCTCGATCCTCATGCCGGTCTCATCGACGACCATGAAGTGGGCTGCCGGCAGCTTTTTGATTCCCTGGAAAAAGGTCTCGGGGCGATGCTCGTGCCATCCGTACAGAAGGTACTCGTAGACGATCTCGTCGTCAGGGGCACGCTTTATACCGGGCCATTCGAGCAGGGCTTTGATCTCTGAGGCGAAGAGGAAGGAGCCGGCGGCGTCGCCGGGCTTGTCGCCATCATAATGGTAATAAAGTGGCTTGATGCCGAAATGGTCACGGGCCAGGAAAAGCCTGCGGGCCGTGCGGTCGAATATCGCCAGCGCGAACATACCATTGAAGCGCTTGACGCAGTCTTCGCCGAATTCCTCATAAGCGTGGAGCAGCACCTCGGTGTCGGTGCGGGTGTAGAAGCTGTGGCCCATGGCTTCGAGTTCCTCGCGAAGCTCACGGTAGTTATATACCTCTCCGTTGTAAACGATCCAGAGGGTCTCGTCCTCGTTGTGGATCGGCTGATGGCCGGTGTCGAGGTCGATGATTGAGAGCCGGCGATGCCCGAGGGAGAAGGCGCCGTCGACGAACCTGCCCTCGTCGTCGGGTCCCCGGTGCACCAGGGAACCCAGCATGCGCCCTAGAAGTGCTTCGTCTTCAAATCCGCTGAAACCGCATATACCACACAAGCAGACATCAACCCCATTGATTAGTAAAAATGAGCCGG
>JAUSDE010000017.1 GCA_030650885.1 Thermoleophilia bacterium | reverse complement strand
ATGCGGACGGCAAGACTGATCTGGCAGTGGCAAACTATGGCGGCGGCAACGTCTCGATCCTGCTTGGGAATGGCAACGGAACCTTAGCCGCGGCGGTGAACTACACCTCGGGAGCTAACCCAAGCTCAGTAACCACCGGTGACTTCAATAGAGACGGCAAGACCGACCTGGCCGTGGCGGATATGAGCGGTAGCAACAACGTCTCAATCCTGATTAATTCTGCTTCCGCTCTTAGCACCGCCAAAGCGATCACCGGTTTTACCTTCCCCGGGCAAACAGGCTCAACCACAATTAATGAAGGCGCTCATACGGTCGCCGTGACCATGCCTAACGGCACTGATGTTACTGCTCTTGTGCCAACGATCACGCATACGGGAGCCTCGGTCAGCCCGGCCAGTGGCGTAGGTCACGATTTCACAACCCCGCAAACCTATACCGTTACCGCAGAAGACGCCTCAATCCAGGATTACACCGTCACAGTAACCGTTGATGCCACTGATATTTTCCTCGCGAAATGGAACGCTCTCGGCGGAGCCCCGGGTAACTCCACGGGCGTGGCAACAGCGATAGCCGGTGGGATATACAAGAACTACGTTAACGGCAGACTCTACTGGAACCAGTCGACCGACACGGTCTACTGGGTCCACGGCGCCATCCTCATAAAGTATGACCAGAAGGGACGCGAGACCGGTGCTCTGGGTCTACCCGTCAGCGATGAGCTTGATGTTGTCGGCATTACCGGCGCCGTGGAGAGTGATTTTACCGGCGGCAGAATCTACTGGGGTCCGAGCGTAGGCACTTACTACATATCGACTGGCGCCATCATGACCAGGTATCTGGCCGGTGGTGGCCCAGCGGCATTCGGACTGCCCATCAGCGATGAGTACACAGCCTGGGACGGCAGGGCCCAGAATATGCAGCGGGCGACCCTGACCTGGGATGGCACCGCCAACCCTGCTTACGCCGTCTACGGCGGAATACTGGTTAAATACAACATGCTGGGTGGCCCCACCGGTGCCCTGCACCTGGCTACCGGTGAGGAGATGGACGTCCCTGGTGTTACCGGCGCAAGGGTGAGTGCCTTCCAGAACGGCAATGTTTATTGGTCCATGGCCACTGGCTCGCATACTGTCAACGGCGGCATCTTTGTCAGGTACACGATGTTTGGCGGACCTGCGTCAGCCTTGGGCTTGCCGATAACTGACGAATATCCTCTCGCCCTCAATGGCGGCGCTGCGCGTAGCGCCTTCCAGCACGGCTTCATCACCTGGTGGGCGCCCTATGGCACCTGGGTGGATGTTATTTAGGAAAACGCTGTGAGCATGTTCCTCGGCTCCAAAGACTAAAAAGCCGTCCTCTCCTGGGTTGGATATCCCAGGAGAGGACGGCTTGAAATAACCACGTAATATTGTTCTACCCTCCCGCAACCGCCGGAACAATGCTGATCTCCGCACCATCCGCCACCTCGGTCTCCATACCCTCGGCGAAACGGATGTCCTCGCCATCGATATAGATGTTGATGAAGCGCCGCACCTCGCCGTTGTCCAGCAGGCGCTCGGCGATGCCCGGGTTCAGGTTCTCCAGCTCCATGATGATTCCGCCGATGGTGCCGGCGTCCATCTCGATCATGCCTTCGCCGCCGGTCAGCTGCCTTAGCTGCGACGGGATCCTTACTTTTACGCTCACTTTTTTGCTCCTTTCAATACTTCTCCCAGGACGTCTTCTTCGAACTGGGAATAATTCGGGTCTATTTCAAATGTGCTGATGGTGTCAGCGACAGCGTCCAGCGTCTTGAGGCCGTCGCCGGTTATGTACAGTACAGTCTCGTCGTCAGGGTAGATCTTGCCCGATGCCGCCAGCTTGGCGAGCACCGCAGTGGTGACGCCGCCGGCCGTCTCTGTGAAGATACCGGTCGTCTCCGCCAGCAGCTTGATGCCGTCGACGATCTCCTGCTCGGTCACGCTCTCGATGGAGCCGCCGGTCTCGCGCACGACTTCCAGCGCGAAGATGCCGTCCGCCGGGTTGCCGATGGCCAGGGACTTGGCAATCGTATCCGGCTTCACCGGCTTCACGTGCTCGGCTTTTGCCGCGTAAGCCGCCGCCACCGGGCCACAGCCAAGTGCCTGGGCGCCGTGGACCGCCGGCGCCTTGCGCCTTATCAGCCCGACCTCGCCCAGCTCCCAGAAACCTTTGTGTATCTTGGTCAGCAGTGACCCTGAAGCCACCGGTGTCACGACCTTGTCGGGAGCCCTCCAGCCCAGCTGTTCGGCAGTCTCATACGCCAGCGTCTTCGAGCCCTCGGCGTAATACGGCCTCACGTTGACGTTGACGAAAGCCCATTTCTTCTCGGAAGCTATCTCGGTGCATAACCGGTTGACGTCGTCGTAGTTGCCTCGCACCTTGACCACGTTTACGCCGTAGATCGCGGTGGCGATGATCTTCTGTATCTCCAGGTTGGCCGGAACGAAGACGAAGGCCTCCGTGCCCGATGCCGCCGCGTGGGCGGCGACGCTGTTGGCCAGGTTGCCGGTCGACGCGCAGGCGACGACCTCGAAGCCGAGCTCGTACGCCCGCTGCAAGGCAACGGCTACGACCCGGTCCTTGAAGGAGTGGGTGGGGTTGGCGGTGTCGTTCTTGACCCAGAGCTTCTTGAGCCCGAGTTCCGCGGCCAGCCGGTCGGCCTTGATCAGAGGCGTGTAGCCAGCCTGCAGATCGACCGCGGGCTTTTCGTTCACGGGAAGGAAGTCCTTGTAGCGCCAGAGTGATGGCGGACCGTGGCTGATGCGTTCCTTGGTGGCACGGCGACGGATCTTCTCATAGTCGTAGGCGACTTCAAGCGGACCGAAGCAGAAGTCGCAGACAAACAGCGCCTCCAGCGGATAGGTGCGCCCGCATTCCTTGCATTTCAGATTTTCGGCGGTTGTTGCCAAAGCAAATCTCCATTTTGGCGCAGTCGCAATAGGGGGAAACTCCATGAGGCGGGCGGTTGCATGCTTCAGCACGGTTAAGCCCACCATGCGGGGAATCAAAAAAACCTCCGCACGGGTGATGTGGCAGAGGCTTGCACAGGTTATAACCTATAGCCACATCTTCCAGACCAAAATGGTCTGCAGGAGTTGGCACCTTGCAGGCCTGGTCCTTTCAGACACATACCGCAGGTTGCCGAGGCTTCACAGGGCCAGTCCCTCCACCTCTCCAGATGCGCACAACGCGATTCATGTTGTAGCTTTAGGAGTCTAACAAGCTGGCGCGGGCGGTGTCAAGAAACAGGGCGCGGTGCCTGATGGCGCCGCGCCCTGTGTTTATCGCTGATTTTGCATTACCAGCTGTTCCGCTTCAAAAGCGGCGTAGTCTCCAGCCCTAGATCACGTCCACCCAGGCTCCGACTCCCGGAACGAAGGTTATGAATCCGTGCTCGAACCTGCTGCGCCTGGCACCAGGGATATCGAGGCTGTATTCGTCAGTGATCGGCAGGCCCAGGGCTGAAGTGGGGCCGCCGTACCCGATGTAGGTGTTGAAGATACCACCGTTGATCGTATGCGAGCCCGTGGTCGGTGACCAGTAGATGCGTCCGCGCTGGAAGTCGCCTTCCCTCGCGCCCGCGACGCCTGCAACATCCATCTCGTCAGTGGTCGGCATGCCAAGGAATCCGGCAGGTCCGCCAGCTGACAGGTATTTGGCCAGGATGCCGCCGCGCACCGCATGAATACCGGCGAGCGGATGGTAGTAGATCCGGCCGTTCTGGAAGTCGCTTTCCCTGCCGTTTATGACGCCGGGGACGTTGTACTCATCCGTGAGCGGCAGTCCAAGGGCACCCGGGCCACCAAGCGCCACGTACTTCTGCATGATGCCGCCGCGGACGGTGTGAGCGCCCATGGTCGGCGTCCAGTAGATCTGGGCCCGTTCGAAGTCCTGGGCCCTGGCGCCAGCATAGCCGGCGACGTCATATTCATCCGTTGTCGGGAAGCCATCGACGGCGACGCCGCCATCACTGAGCAGCTTGCCCTGGATCGCGCCGCGGACACCATGTGCACCTGTGTTCGCGCTCCAGTAGATGCTGCAGCCGGCGAAGTTCTGTCCGCGGCCGCCGGCGATATCATACTCGTCGCTGACCGGCATTCCGAACAGTCCAGTCGGACCGCCGAGCTCGTTATATTTGACAAGGATGCCACCATGTACCCACCAGCATCCGCCAGTCGGGCTCCAGTATATGGTGCCGTTGGCGAAGTCCTGGGCCTGGCCCAGGTAGCCGGCGGGGCCGTTGATCGCGTATTCCGGACCAAGTGCCTGTCCGGCTGCTCCGCCGAGGCTGTCCCTCTTGAGGCCGATGGCGCCAGAGGACGGATAATCGCTGATATCGAGTGTGCCCGTGTCGCTGCCAGTGTTGCCGACGTTATCATCGACGTTAACAACGATCGGGTGCGCGCCGACACTGAGGCCAGTCGGAGTGCTGCAGCTTATGCTTGTGGTTGTAACGACGCAACCGGGAACCTCGGTGCCGTCAACGGTGACTATTGCTGAAGCAACATTGATTCCGGATAGCGCGTCGCTAATCGTCGCGGTTATCGTGGTCATATCGGCAGTAACGCCGGAGACCACGGGGTTGGTTAGATCGACCGTGAACGCTCGCGTCCTTGTGGCGGCGTTGCCGGCGTTATCGTTGTAAGCCCAGATCCAGGAATGTGCGCCTTCGGCCAGGCCGGATGCCGGGCAGTTGATCACACCGGAAGTATTGGTGCAAGACATCGTGCTGCCGTCGAGCGTCACGACCACAGTAGACAGGTTGGGGCCGGACATGGTGTCGGCCAGATAGCCGGCGTACTGCCGGTCGGCCGGGGTTACGCTGATCGTTGGTGAGGCGTTGCCAATAAACGAGTTGTTGCCAGGGTAGTAGCCTGAGGCTACGGTCGGGGCAAGTGAATCGACAAAGACCACACTGGAACCAGTGCTGTTGTTGCCGAGCGTGTCATCGACGCTCACACCTATCGTGTGGGAGCCCTGGGGCAGACCCGACTGCGGGCAGCTGGCGTAGACAGCGTCCACGGCTGCGCAGGCGATGGTAGCTCCATCCCAGGTGACAACCAGGGTTGTCGGATCGACTGCCGTGGCGGCATCAGAGTAGTAGACGCTGATGTTGGCGGCTTCGGAAGTGACATATCCGGTCGGCGTGATGCTGCTGAAGACGGGACCGGTCAGATCCACGTCGAAGGTGCCGAGGCTGTTGCCAAAGCCGTTGTTCCATCCTGCGTTGTCGTAGACGACATAGGACAATAAGTGGCTGCCTGCTGACAGCGCCGGGGCTGGGCAGCTCACATGGGTATTAGACCACGTGCAGCCGGCAACCAGAGTGCTGTCAAGGCTGACAGTTGATGACGGGCCATCGATTCCAGAACCGGTCTCGGTTATGTCCGCCTCGATCGTCGCGGCGGTCCTGATGACGCCAGTCGGTGTCTTATTGCTTGTGACTGGTGGTGTCGTGTCGACGCCGAAGGTCCCGCCAGTGGCTGTGATGTTGGCGCCCACGCCGATGCTGCTGCTGACGACATGAGGCCCATCTCCGAGCGTCGGAGCCGTACATGTGACGTGAGTCTGGTCGAAGGTCAAGCCTGCGCACGGCACAGCGTCGATGCTCAGCGTGGCGCTGTCGATAGTGCCGCTGGCGTGATAGTTGATTGTGACTGTCGGAGTATTATCCGTGGTCCATGTACCCGCACCCGGCACCATCGAATCGATGACCGGCGCCGCGGTGTTGATCGTGAATGACCAGGAAAGCGTGCCAGGGTTACCGGCATTGTCGTCAATGTCCACAACGACGTTGTAGGTTCCGTCAGTCAGTCCCGATTTCGGGCAGCTGACGCTGCTCGCGCTGACGGTGCAGCCGGCCATGTTCTCAGGCGTAGCATTGACTGAGACCGTCACGCTGCCGGTGTTGATTCCGGAACCGCCGCTGTCAGCCAGACTGGCGCTGATAGTCGGGCTGGTGTTGCCCGAGGTACCGGTTGGCAGGTTGTTGCTGATAACCGGTATGGTTTTATCGATACTCACCGTCGCTGTCTTGTCCGGCGTTTCCACGTTGCCGGCAACATCGGTCGAGTGATATGAGATCGTTGTAACGCCTTCAGCGCTGATGACTACCGAAGTGCCGCTGCCGCTTCCGCCGCCGTTATTGGCGGACCAGCTCGTACTGGCGCAGCCGCTGCCGGTGCCGTCATTGCAGGTCAGTGTGACGGTCGTGTTAGCGTTCTGCCAGCCGGGCGGAGCGTTGTCTGAGGTCGTCGGAGCGCTCTTGTCGATCTGCACCGTCGCTGTCTTGTCGGGAGTCTCTACATTCCCCACAACATCGGTGGAATGGTAGGAGATGACCGTCGTGCCTTCATTGCTCACGACCACAGAAGTGCCGCTGCCGCTGCCGCCACCGTTAGTGGCTGACCAGCTGGTGCTTGCGCAGCCGCTGCCGGTGCCGTCATCGCATGTAAGCGTGACGGTGGTATTGGCCATCTGCCAGCCGGGCGGAGCGTTGTCTGAGGTCGTCGGTGCGACGTTGTCTACTGTTAGTGAGCCAGACGCGATGGCATTACCGCTGATGGGGTTACCGGCCAGATCCATGGCATAAATATGAATGGCATGCGGGCCTGTAGTCATCTGTAAGGCGCTGGCTATACACTCCACACGAGATGCAGTCTCGGTCGGGCAGTTCATCAGCATGTTACCGTCACCGGCTCCGGTGCCGTTTATATGGATCATGACGGAAGTGGCGTCGACGCCGCTTCCGCCGGTATCGCTCAGGTCAGCACCGATTGTCGCGGTGGGTCCCGCTATGAAACCGCTCGGTGTGACGTTGGTGGCGGTCGGAGCGGTCTTGTCGAGCTGGACCGTCGCCGTCTTGTCCGGCGTCTCTACGTTGCCGGCAACATCGGTGGAGTGGTAGGAAATGACAGTCGTGCCTTCAGCGCTGATGACCACGGAAGTGCCGGTTCCGCTGCCGCCGCCGTTGGTGGCCGTCCAGCTGGTGCTCAAGCAACCGCTGCCGGCGCCATCGTCACAGGTGAGCGTGACGGTGACGTTGGCGTTCTGCCAGCCTAACGGAGCGTTGTCGGAGGTGACTGGCGGCGTGGTTTCCGCCGGCGCCAGGGTCGTGAATGATTTTTCAGTGTCAACGGTGCCGTTTGCCTGGCCGTCGTAGGAAGTCACCCTGTAGTAGTAGAGCTGACTTCCGGTCAGACCGGTCAGATTCACCGTCTTGTTCGCAGCATTGAGAATCGTGCTGTTCTGTGTGCTTGTGTATACGCCGGGAGCCGTGCCGTATTCCACCTTCATGGTCGCCGGCTCATTGGAAGTGGTCCTGGTGATGATGGCGCTGTTGGCCGTGATCGTGCCGGCGCTGATGCCGGAGACGACGGGGGCCACAGTATCGGGAACCACTGCGGTCACAGCCGGACGCCCTCCGCCATCGCTGACCCAGCCACCGGCCAGCGTGTTGTTCCACGAAGGCAGACCGTCACTGATGAATCCACCTGTCGCCATCGTATATCCGAGCATCTTCAGACCCTCGGCGACGATACCGCCCATCATCGGGTTGCTGGAAGCAACGAGAATACCGTTGGCGGGTGCCGGGTTAGGAATGTTGACAAGCCCGGTTGTGAATAACGTATCGATCGGTATCTGATACGTGGGATACGCGCTTACGGTGTTACCGGGAGTGCCGGTCCTCGGGTCGATGAGAGCACCGACGGTCAGGGCGGCAGCAGGAGCTGTTCCAGTAGGCACCTGACCGTTACTAACGTTACCGCCGGTCATACCACCGATGGCGACAGCGGTGTAGATGGACTGCTGCGCCTGGCAGCGTACCAGCTCGATGTCACCAGGTATGCTGCTGCAGGCTGTTGAAGCGGCGTTTGTGGTCGGCGCGACGAAATCCGCATTCGCAGTGGCTGCGCCTATGGCGCCAGTCCTGGTGTAGGACACGGTGGTATTGTTCCAGCCGTTGCGGCCCCACTTGAGGGCTAATACCTTGATCTTGGAACCGTCCCAGCGAAGGCCACCGGCCTGCGCTATGTATCCGAAAGCGCCGGTAGTCGGTGCCTCGGTTTTACCGGAACCACAATAAACCACTAAGTCTGTGCTGAAGCCGGCATTCGCGTGAGCGTCGACTTTGGCTTTCACCCTGTTGACGACCTGATTGTCAAAGCAGTTCTGCGAATAACCGGTGAGCGGCGCCGCGCTGCCCTGCGAACCTACGTTCCACTGGCACCGCTCGGACGTACCTGGTATCCAGGTTCCGCTGGTTCCGAGATTATCTACCATCACCGGAGCGGTAGCAGCGTTATCGCCCTCGCCCAGAATCGCCGCGTCGTTTACTGAGTTGATGCGGGTATTGAGGCTTGCAGCGCTGATCAGGTAACCCGCTTCGCCCTGCTCGGCTGCATCATACTGATAAGCAAAGTAAGCAGCTACATAGTTCTTTACCTTGGTCCAGTCGCTGGCATCCGTAGCGTCAGCTCTGTCATAAAAAGAGAAGAACGCCGGCACCAGCGCCACTAGCGCCAGTAACACCGGCAAAATCGTGAATGTAACCCACTTGAAATGCCTTTTCTGTCGTCTGCTCATTGTCTTTCTTCCTCCCGGTTTGAGTGAAAAATAGAAAAATAAAATAAACGGTACTAAACATTGTGGGGGGCTTAGTGCGTAAAGACCTGCGATCCGATCTGTGATCCGTGTTTGTCATCCAGACAGATCAGTGGTCAGCAGGCTTAAACAGCAGCAGGAAAACAGGAATTCCCGGCAGGCGTGAATTGCCCTACATAAACTATGTACCCCCGCCCAGTCTCCCCGATAAAATTGGACGTGCTTAAATCATACAAGCGCCAGCTTAAGAGGTCAATAAGAAAATGTGGTCGGAATACCAGCTTTGGCATCCCTGAAAAGCCTGCGTTCGCCGGATATTCCTCGATTAAAGGCTTGTGGAAGCCTCAGGAAGCCCAAAATAGATGTATACGGATACAAATAATAGCGGTTTAAGGATAATAATAAGTGACGCCCATGGAGTTAGAAGCGGTGCCCTCCAGCCTGGTGACCATGGAACCGGCACCCGCGGGAATATGGTATTTGAGCGTCATCATCGCCGTGGTTCCGCCATTTATATTCCCAAAATGCACCGGCAGGGAGCTCGACAGGGTCACTCCGTTCGAGTTCGTTGCCCCGGTGATAGAGACATCGTAAGCTCCGAATAAGCCCAGGTTGGCGATCTGCAGATCCACGGATAACTCTCCTGCCAGGAAATCCGCATAGCTGTTCCAGTAGCTGTGCGGGTCCTTCAGCGGCACGATATCGGGCCTGTAAGAAGGATCTCCCACAGGAGTAGTAGAGAAGGACGCCTCGGCACTTGCTGTACCATTGGCCATCCCGTCATATGATGTCGCGCGCCAGTAATATGTCGTGTCCGGGTTCAACCCGGTCAGAGACACGCTCTTGCTCGCGTTGAGAACTGTATCGTTAACTGCATTCGTATAAACGCCCGCTGCGGGGCCGTATTCGATTTTGAGGGTCGCGGGTTCACTGGCATTACGCGTGATCGTCGCGCTGTCGTGGGTTATATCGCCAGAACTGATGCTGGTGACAGTTGGTGCAGCAGCGTCGATCAGCGCATAGGTCAGCCCGGGACGCACCTGCCCGTCGCTCGTCTGCTTCTCTCCATAGTTGGAATTCCAGCCAGCGATCCCGCCATTGATGAATCCGCCAGTAGACATGCTGTAGCCAAGCATCTTCAGCCCCTGGGCGACGATACCACTGGCCACCGGCGTACGCGAGGCGACGAGCACGCCACTGGTAGCCGGATACATCACATTGTTCAGGCGGAAATCAAAGATCGTATCGATCGGGATGTTGACTGAGGGGATGGTGCCTGATCTGATACCCAGCAGGGGGCCGCCAGTTCTAATATCGACTATCTGGCTTGTGGCCAGTGTCTGACCTGGTGATGTTCCCGAGGGAGTCTGGCCGTTGCCGATGTTGCCGCCACTCACACCCATTATGGGCCCGCTGTAGATCGCCCATTGTGCCTGGCAGCGCACCAGCTCAGCATCGCCGTCGATCGATGTGCAGGGCGGGGGGGCGCTAATAGGAATCTCATATGTCGACGGTGGATCGAAGGGCCCCATGGGGTTGGCTGCATTGTAGGACCCGACTGTGTTGGTCCACCCGTTGCGGCCCCATTTGAGCGCGTACACGTTCGGGATGGAACCATCGCTGCGCAGGCGCCCTGTCTGGGCGATGTATCCGAACGCGCCGGTTGTCGGGGCTTCGGTGCGGCCGGAGTAACAGTAGACGACGATGTCGGTACTGAAACCGGCGGCTGCGTGGGCGTCAGCCCTGGCCCTCACCTGGTCGAGTACGGCGGGGTCGAAGCAGTTCTCTAATACACCGGGTGTGCCCGCACCGGTATTCCACGCGCACCTGTTGGTGGTTCCCGGAATCCAGGAGGTCTGATTTGCAAGATTGTCCACCAGTACCGGCGCCCCCGCTGCGTCGTCGCCTTCACCTAGGACGAAACCGTCAGAAATCGGGTTGAGCCGGGAGTGCAGGCTGGCCGCGCTGATCAGAAAGCCGTCTTCGCCTTCGCTACCAGGTGTGAACTGATTGCTGATATAGCTGCTGACATAGGCTCTTACCCTAGCCAGATCGCTCATATTCGTCGCTCCCGCTGGCGCAGAAGTAGATAAAAAAACCGGCACAATAGCTGCGACAAGCAGCAGTACCGGCAAGACGATGAAGACAGTCCGTTTGAACCCGCGTTTCCCGCGTTCGTTCAGTTTATTCATTTTCCCCACCCCTGAGGAGCCCGTCTAAATTTATATAGTGGGTAATATTACTGCAGGGAAAGGATTTTTGTCAACGGATTTCTGCGTGAGGTTTATTTGACTTACTCAATTCCGCACGCAGTGAGTGCGGAATTGATATGCGGCTCTTTCCTCAGACGCCTGCTTCTGGAGAGCAGGGGTTACTACTCCCACTCGATCGTGCTGGGCGGCTTCGAAGAGATATCCAGTGCCACGCGGTTCACGCCCGGCACTTCATTGATGATGCGGCTCGAAACCGTCTCCAGCAGATCATAAGGCAGCCGCGCCCAGTCCGCCGTCATCGCGTCCTCGCTGGTTACGGCGCGGATGATGATCGGGTAGGCATAGGTGCGCTCGTCGCCCATGACGCCGACGCTCTTGATCGCGGGCAGCACGCAGAACGATTGCCAGAGGTCGCGGTAAAGACCGGCGCGGCGGACCTCTTCCTGCAGGATGAAATCGGCGTCGCGCAGTATCTCCAACCGCTCGAATGTCACGTCGCCGATGATACGGATGGCGAGGCCCGGCCCCGGGAATGGCTGGCGCCAGACCATGTTGTCAGGCAGCCCCAGCTCCGCGGCCACGTTGCGCACTTCATCCTTGAAGATGTGGCGCAGCGGCTCGACCAGGTCCAGGTCCATGTCTTCGGGCAGGCCGCCGACGTTGTGGTGCGACTTGATCTTGGCGGCGTCACGGGTGCCGCTCTCGATTACGTCAGAATATAAAGTGCCCTGCACCAGGAAGCGGGCGCCCTCGAGCTTACGGGCTTCCTCCTCGAAGATGCGGATGAACTCCTCGCCGATGATCTTGCGCTTCTTCTCCGGCTCGGTCACGCCGTCAAGCTTCTTCTGGAACCGCTCCTCCGCCTGAATGTGAATCAAAGGCACATGGAAATGGTTCTCGAAAGCGTCGATTACCTGCGTCGCCTCGTTCTTCCTCAGCAGCCCGTGGTCAACGAAGATGCAGGTGAGGTTGTCGCGCACGGCCCGGTAGACAAGCAGCGCCGCCGTCGAGGAATCGACTCCGCCGGACAGGCCGCAGATCACTTTCTCGTCGCCAACCTGCGCGCGGATGGCGTCCACCGATTCCTCGATGATGGAGACCACGGTCCAGCTAGGCACGCAGTCACAGGCTTCGTACAGGAAATTCTTGAGGACGTCGGTGCCGTACGGCGTATGGACTACTTCCGGATGGCACTGTATCCCATAAAGTTTGCGTTCGGTGCTCTCCATGACCGCGACCGGTGAACTGGCGGTAGTGCCGGTTACCTCGAAACCCGGCGGCGGAGTCGTCACCGAATCACGATGGCTCATCCAGCAGGTCTGGGTAGCTGGAAGGTCGTCGAAGAGGACTATCTCCTGGGTCACGCTCAGCTCGGTCTTGCCGAACTCAGCCTTGCCGGTGCGGGTCACTTCACCGCCCAGAGTGTGGGCCATCACCTGCATGCCGTAGCAGATTCCCAGGATGGGGATGCCCAGCTCGAATATCTCCGGATTAATCTCCAGGGCATCGTCGGCATAAACGCTGGCCGGTCCGCCGGAAAGGATCAGCCCCTTCGGCTCACGCGCCCTGATCTCATCCACGGGCGTGTCATAAGGGATCATCTCGGAATAAACACGGCATTCGCGCACCCGCCGGGCGATCAGCTGGCTGTATTGGGCTCCAAAGTCGAGTACGAGTACGGTTTCCATAAGTGCGGCGTATTATATCAGTAAAAAATTTTCAGGGGACGCCCGGGGATCAGAGCATGCTCCGCAGGCCGTCTGCAAACGAAACCGGTTTCACACCCAGCTCGTCCCGCATCGCCGTGATATCACAGACGTTATCAGCCAGAAGCATATCCAGCTGGTCCCGCGTGACCAGCGGCCTGGGCATGACTTTCTCGCTGAACCAGGCAACAGGGCGAACCATCGCCGCGGGTACGTGAGCCTTGACCCGCTTCTTGCCCATGACCCGGCAGATGGTATCGACCATCTCGTTGTAGGAAAGGGCCTCCGGACCACCGATCTCATAGATCTTGTTAACCGCGGCCTCGGTAGTCAGGCTCTTGGAAAAACAGGCGGCGACGTCGTCGACGGAGATAGGTTGCATGCGATAGCGGCCGTTGCCGATCACCGGCAACACCGGCGACAGGCGAACCTGCTTCATCAGCATGTTGATGAACTCGCCGCCGGGGCCATAGATGATCGAGGGGCGGATGATCGTGTAGT
This sequence comes from Thermoleophilia bacterium, assembly GCA_030650885.1. GTDB lineage: Bacteria > Actinomycetota > Thermoleophilia > BMS3ABIN01 > BMS3ABIN01 > JACRMB01. The sequence goes on along the minus strand of JAUSDE010000017.1, from coordinate 12,206 downwards.
CGAGCCCGCTGGTGCGGACGACCTCTTCGGCATCCCATTTGGTGCGATGGTATGCGGCTCCAGCTCCGGCCCGGGTCCCGAGCGCGCTCATATGAATGAAATGCTTGATGCCGGCGGCGTCGGCGGCCACCAGCATATTCCGCGTGCCTTCGACATGGACCTGCTCGAAGCTGATCTCAGGCCGCTCTAATATGATTCCCACCAGATGTATGACGGCATCGCAACCGGCGGCGCCGGTTGCGAGGGAATGGCTGACATGGATGTCGCCCTCGACGACCTCCGCCCCGATCCCCTTGAGGAACCAGGAAGCCTCGGCCTCCGTGTCGCGCACCAGGCACTTAAGTTCGTGCCCGTCCTCAGCCAGTCGACCGGCTATATGCCTGCCGACGAAGCCGGTGGCGCCGGTGATGAATACTTTCATGGGGTGAAACCCGCTAGATTCCCGCGCCCTTTTCGCTCAGGTCCTCGCTCTTCTCGGCTACGCCCGCCTCGGCGAAGGTCGCCATCTCGGAAAGGACCTTGCAGCTGGCCTCGACCAGGCTCGACGCGAGTGCCGCGCCCGTGCCTTCGCCGAGGCGCATGTTCATGAACAGCATTGGCTTCAGGGCCAGCTCGTCCAGCATCAGCTTGTGTCCGGGCTCGACGCTCACGTGGGAGGCGATCATATAGCTGCGGCTCTCGGGGCAGAGGCTCCAGGCAACCATGGCCGCGGCGCCGGAGATGAAACCGTCTATGAGGACAGCCACGCCATTGGCGGCTGCGCCGAGGATGACTCCGGCAAGCCCGCCGATCTCGAGGCCGCCGACCTTGGCGAGCACGTCGAGGCCGTCACGCTTGTCCGGCTGGTTGGCGCGGATGGCTTCTGTGATCACTTCGCGTTTTATCTCCAGGGCTTCGGCGCCGATGCCGGTGCCCCGGCCGACACTATGCAGCAGATCGGCTCCGGAGAACACTGTCAGGATGGCGCTGCTGGCGGTGGTATTGGCGATTCCCATGTCACCCGTGCCCAGCAGATCGGCGCCGTCGGCGATCTCGGCCTCGGCTACTTCGATACCGGCTTCGATGCTGGCGATCGCCTGCTCGCGGGTCATGGCTGGGCCTTCGACCATGTTGGCGGTGCCTGGGCGGATCTTTTTGTCTATAACACCGGGGATATCAACGACGGATGCGACGCCCATGTCGACGATGCGGACTTCGGCGCCCGCGTGCCGCGCCAGCACGTTGATGCCGGCGCCGCCGGCCGCGAAGTTGGCGACCATCTGTGGCGTGACTTCCTGCGGGAAGGCGCTGACGCCCTCAGCGGCGACGCCGTGATCGCCCGCCATGACGATGATGACCTTCTTGTTGACCTCGGGAAGCGGCTTCCGCTGGATTCCCGCCATCTTGATGGAGAGTTCCTCCAGCACACCCAGGCTGCCCTTGGGCTTGGTCAGCTGGTCCTGCCGCTCACGCGCCAGCCGCATGGACTTGATGTCCAGGCCTTCGATCTTCGCAATAGTCTCGTCTAGTTTGTTCATCACTGCCTCCGTTCAGTTCTGTGGCTCTGATTATATTACCTTCGCGCTCTTTCGTCGCGCTATCTTTGCGTTATTTCATGCTGCCTTTCAGCAACGGCATCCTTCAGGCTTGCACCGTCTGATCGCAAACAGCAGCGCCATCAACGAGACCGCTGACTGGGTCAGTAACTGTACCCGGAACTCCTCAGCGCCCGGCACTTTCAGCGAATGGAAGCGGCGGTTGTGCGTGGGGAACCAGCGCCTGCGGCCGCGTTTGGGGTCGGTCCAGGGCAGGACCTGCTCCACATCCGGGAGCACGCCGCCCATGGCGCACCAGAAAGACGGCGATTTCAGGCCGCAACTCGTGCTCACCAGACCGAGCATGATCAGCACCAGCAGACCTTCCGCCTTATGGGCGGAAACGTCCTTGTGAGGGATAAGATCGAGCAGGGCATGGCAGGCCAGGCCCGCGGCAAAGGCGGTTAGAGGCCTTTTTATAAAGCTGCCGGCGGCGGCGTTCACGCATGCGTGTGGTACGAGCATCATCCGGGGCTACTCCTTCTCGAAAACGGAGAAAATCAGCCGTTTGGTGAGGGAACATTGTTCAGTATTCGGAAGGGGAATGCAAACCGGTATCGAGGACGGGAAAAAAGTCGCATGAAGCCGCCCGGTGCTGTTAAAATTCGAGGATCGCCCCCGGGCAGAGCCCCTCGATCAGGCACTCTCCACACCTGGGCCGCTGTGCCTTGCAGATCTTCCGGCCGTGCAGAACCAGGTTGATATGAAAGCTGTAGCGGTCGTCCTCGGGAACGATGGCGTTCAATATCCAGTGGGCTTCCTCGCGAGTGGCGTCTTCGGGCAGGAAATCAAGGCGCTTGCAGACGCGGAACACGTGCGTGTCCACCGGCATCACCGGGCGGCCGAGTGCAAACATCAGCACGCAGGAGGCGGTCTTGATGCCGACGCCAGGAAATCGTGTCAGGTAATCCAGCGCTTCGCGGTCGCCCATTTCCTTCAGAAAGCCCAGTTCGAGATCCCCATGCTCGGCCAGCAGCTCCGAGAGTGTCTCCTTGATATAGCGGGACTTGGGGCCCGCGATGCCGCTCATCCTGATGGCGCTGGCGATGCTGCGAACCGGCGCCCTGGCGGCCTCTTCCCATTCCGGATACTTCTTCTTCAGTGATTCCAGCGCCCGGCCGGCATTGATGTCGGTAGTGTTCTGGGAAAGGATGGTGAAGACCAGCTCGTCAGCGGGCGAAAACCTCGGCGCGAAGCGGGGCCGGAAATATTCCTGGTCAAGATAGCGGATGATAACAGGCAGGCGCGCAGGCGTTACCATCAGGAATCACCGCCGACGGAAGCCGTCGCATCGCGCGAAGCAGCCGCTATCACGCGCCTATCCCCGCGCATACCCTGAGCCCTCCGGGTATCAACCCAATCTTCACCGGCAGTTCACCGACGATCTCGCCATCGGTCTGTACCAGCACCGGCTCGCCAGACGGGCAGCTTATCTCGGCATGGTCCGAACGGAAATAGTCGGCCCGCGGTTCCTCAAGCTGCTCCTTCATCAGGGCACTGATCCAGAATCTGATCATCTCGGTGAAGCTCTTCTCCTTCAGCACGCAGAAATCGAGCAGCCCGTCCTGCATGTGAGCCAGCGGCGTGGGGCCGAAGCGGCCCCCGTAATATCGTGAGTTGGCGGCGATGACGAAGTAGCCTTCGGTCTCGTGTCCGCCTCCTTTCACCGAGATCAGCGGCAGCTCTTCCGTGACCAGTGTCTTGATCCCGGAAATCGGGAAGGCTGCGTGCTTGAGCGCCCGCTTGAGCACCGGGTCCAGGTTCTTGATGGTGAGGGCATCGAAACCGACCCCCGCCATCAAGGTGAAATACCGCTCGCCGGCGATGCCCAGGTCCAGCGGGATGCTCTCGCCTCTGACCGCGAGCCGGCAGGCGTCGTTGATATGGGAGGGAACCGAAAGGGCCTTCGCCAGCACATTGACGGTGCCAACCGGGATGACCGCCAGCTCCACGTCGAGTCCGGCTATGCCGTTGACGGCCTCGTTGATGGTGCCGTCGCCGCCGGCGACCACGATGCGGGTAGCGCCGCTGTCCGCCGCGCGTCTCGCCAGTTCAGTGGCATCCCCGGGGGCGCTGGTGCCCATGGGCACAACGACGGCGCCGTATGCTTCGAGGCCCGTGGCGATCTTCATCGCCCGCCGTTCGCCGCAGCTTCCCGCCGCCGGGTTATATATAAGCGGCAGTTTCATTCCGGGATCGGCGGCAGCGGCTGCGGGATCCGCTCACGCGCTACAAAGCCGACGTAGTCGGTGTAACCGGCGCTGCGCGCCAGGCTCAGCAGCTGGTCGAACTCACGGCCGACCTGCGACGGCTTGTGGGCGTCGGACCCGAAGGTTATGGGAACCCCGTGTTCGTGCAGTATCTCGAGGATCTCCAGGCTGGGATAGATCTCGCCCACAGGACGGCTCAGCCCCGAGGCGTTGAGCTCCACCGCGACATTACTTACGGCCAGGGTCCTGGCGACGTCCCGGTAAAGCGGTTTCATATCGATGGTGGGGCGATGGCCATATTTCTTGACCACGTCAAGGTGCGTCATCACGTCGAACAGCCCCGTGCGGGCCGCCTCCATCACCAGCCCGAAATAGCTCTCGTAGACATCGTTGATATCCCGGCGCTCGAATTCGAATTTGAAGCGGGACTGGTCGATGCCCCAGCCGCCGATGAAATGCACCGAGCCATAGACATAATCGAACTCGTAACGCGCCAGCGCCTCAGCCACCTGGTCCAGATGGGTGCTGATGTAATCCGCTTCGATGCCCAGCCTGACCGGGTAATCAGTGTTGGCTTCCTGGATCTGCCGCACCCTGTCTATATATAGTGGCAGGTCCGATTGGGCCATCGCCAGCGTCGGGTCGTCGATATGGAACAGCGGCAGGTGGTCGGCGAAGCCCATCTCCGGCAGGCCCTTCTCGCGCGCCGCCAGCACGTACTCCTCCATCTCGCCGCCGGCGTGTCCGCAGAAAGGCGTGTGGATATGGTAGTCGGGTAAATTCGGCATCGGTTAATCATAAACAACCCTGGGCAAAACCCGAAACAGTGCCAACTTGCTTAAGACCAATCGAATCTGTAAAATAAGACTCGTCTAATTACATCAACACGACAGGTTTTACCCGCGAGGAGGGGAAGGCCGAATGCCTGAAGAGGTACTCACCGAAGCAGTCGAGGAATACCTGGAAGCCATTTACAAGATGTCCCTGGAGGGGCCGGTAATCGCCGCGCGCCTGGCGGAGAAGATGGGCGTCTCGCCACCTACCGTGGCCGATATGCTCAGGCGCCTGTCGGAAAAGGGCATGGTAAAGACCAGCCGGAGCGAGGGCGTTAAGCTGACGAAGAAAGGGCTGGAGACCGCGGAGACCATGGTCCGCCGCCACCGTCTCTGGGAACGCTTCCTCACCGACGTGCTCGGCCTCAACTGGGACGAGGTCCACGAAGAGGCATGTCGCCTTGAACACGCCATGAGTCCCCAGGTGGAAGAGAAACTCGCCGACATACTCGGCCACCCCGAGACCTGTCCCCACGGATTTCCCATTCCCGGAACCAAGGGCGCCAAGAAACGCGCCCGCGAGGCGAAGCCGCTTTCCAAACTTTCTGTCGGCGATGAAGCCATAATCGAGCGTGTGACCGAAGAGGATTCCCAGCTCCTGCAGTACCTGTCATCGCTTGGACTGCTGCCGGAAGCGAAGATCTCCATCAAGGAGATAGCACCGTTCAAGGGGCCGATGCTGGTGCAGGTCTGCGGGGCCCAGTACGCACTGGGCCAGGAAGTAGCCTCGAAGATAATGGTGAAGGCCAAGTAGCAAGATGCCTTCCTGCCACGGAGCCATGAATAAACTGCACGGTGAGACCGATTTCACGATCGCGCTTGCCGGCAACCCCAACGTCGGCAAGTCCAGCATCTTCAACAGCCTGACCGGCATGGGCGTCGAGACCGCCAATTATCCCGGCAAGACCGTCGAGCTGAATATCGCCACAACAACTTTGGACGGCCTCAATATCGGCATCATCGACCTGCCGGGGACGTATGCCCTGGGAGCGGTATCCGATGATCAGTGGGTGGCCCGTCAGGGAGTCCTCGACGGTGAGCCCGACGCAGTGGTGATGGTGGTCGACGCCACCAACATGACCCGTAACCTTTACATGGTGCTCCAGTTCCTCGAGCTCGGTTATCCCATGGTCGTGGCCATGAACGTGATGGACGCCGCCAGGCGCGAGGGGCGCCATATCGACCTCAACCGTCTTTCAGTTCTACTCGGTGTGCCGGTCGTGCCGACCGTGGCCAACCGCGGCGAAGGCCTGGACGAGATGATCATGGCGGCTGTGGAGGTCGCCCGAACCGGGCAAAAACCGACGCCCCTGGGAATCTCGTACGGCCTCGATGTGGAAAGCATGATCTCACAAGTGAGCGAAGCCATTTCCGGGGCCGGTCTGGAGGAGCCATACGGCATACCCGACCGGGCGTTGTCCCTTCTCCTGCTGGAGAAGGACCCTGAATTCCTCGAGATAACCTCGGCTCTGCCCGGATGGGCGCCGGTGCTGGAGCTTGCCGCCAGTCTGCGGAAGAAGATCGAGATCGGCCACGGTCAGAAAGCCGCGACCCGGATCGCCGGTGAGCGGCACGCGCTCGCCGGCCTCATCAGCGATGAGGTCGAGTCGATGGCCGAAGAGCAGGAGCTTGGCTGGGGCGAGCGGCTCTGGCGTTATACCACCAGCCCGGCCACAGGCATCCCCATCCTGCTGTTCGTACTGGCCGCCAATTTCCTCATCCTTTACATCGTGGGAAACGGCCTCGCCGAAGTCATCAGTAATTTTTGGGCCACTTACGTCGCGGCCCCCCTCAAGGATGTTGTCTTCAGCGCTCTCGGCGAGAATATCGTCACGATCTCGCTGCTGTGGGCGGTGGATGGATTCCAGGCTGCGCTTACCGTGGGCATCCCCTTCGTCCTCGTCTTCTACATACTCTTCGCATTTCTGGAGGACACCGGTTACCTGAACTCGGTCGCGTTCCTCACCGATTCGGTCATGCACCGCTTCGGCCTGCACGGGCGCGCCATGATACCCATAGTCGCCGGCGCCGGCTGCAACGTCCCCGCCATCATCGGCACCCGGGTGCTGACCACCATGCGCGAACGGGTCATGGCCGGCGTGCTGATCGTGATGGTTCCCTGCAGCGCCCGAAACGCAGTCATCTTCGGCGCCGTGGCTTTTTATGCGGGCTGGCAGAGCACCCTGGCTCTTTACACCATCATCCTGTTTCTCTGGGTGGCTGTGGGCCTGGCGCTGAACAGGATGATGCCGGGCGAAGCGACCGGCCTGGTGATGGAGATGTTCCCCTTCCGCCGCCCGCATCTGAAGACCATCTACAAGAAGACATGGAATCGGTTCAAGGACTTTGTCTTTATGGCCATCCCGTTGCTGATCGCGGGCAGCATCGTACTGGGATTGCTCTTTCAATGGGGTGTCCTTCAAACCGTGGCCGGCTGGTTCTCGCCGGTCATCGAAGGCTGGATGGGACTGCCTGCGGCCGCGGGCGTAGCACTGATGATCGCCGTGCTGAGGAAGGAACTGGCGCTGCAGCTGCTGGTGACCCTGGCTATCGCCGCTGGAGCCGGGGAGGCAGCCAGGGACAACCTGAACGCTTACATGACCAACGAGCAGCTGTTCATCTTCGCGCTGGTTGCGGCTATCTATATTCCCTGCATCGCCACCATCGCTGCGTTGGCTCGTGAGCTGGGATGGAAGCGGGCGATGATAATCATGTCCTTCACCATCGGGCTCGCGGTCCTGGTCGGCGGCCTCGTCAACCAGTACTTCAAGCTCACATAAGCCCCTGGCAGGCGCGGCATGTCATGTTGGCGCCACGCCGATATGTCAGCAGCACGTCCGCCTGTTAAGCGTCCAGCTGCTCCAGGACTTTATTGGCGACCTTCTTGGCCTGCTCCAGCGCCGGTTTGTCATCAGCAGGATCGGTTCCGGGAGCGCCGCCGCCACCGGATGCATAGACGCAGGTGTCGCCTGACTTGGAGTGGACCAGCAGCACGGCTTTATCCCATGAGGCGTGCATACCGATCCCATCGACGGGCTCGGCCAGCGGGCCTTCGGAGTAGTTCATGTAGTCAGTCATGCTGCAGGGCTTGACGATGATGACGTTGATCATGCGCGGAGACGCTCCGGTGGACAGGTAAGAACAGGACCTGGTTCCCTCGGCTTCGCTGCTCTCGGCTGCACCCGCAGGCTCACCCAGCACCGATTCCGCATCGGCCTTGGTAAACAGGGCGCAGGGATCGGGAACATTCACGCTGGCGGAGGAACTGGTATCGGAGGAATCGCCGCAGGCAGAGACAAGCGCCGTCAGGGCTACCGCCAGAAATACAAGAGTCAAAAGACGAATCTTCATAAAAGCGCCCTTCCCTTTCATCAGATTAAAAGCACAACATGACGCGCCCAATATAACCTCAGCGCCCCCGCAATTCAAGCTCGGGAGGCCGGACGGCTGTCGCATCCAGCTGAACCGGTTCGTGGATTGAAGACCTTACCTCCGATTTGTGGGTCAAGGATTTCCTCCGATTGCCCGATACAGCTTGCCACATGAGGCTAACTCACCACCTTAGGGGAGGAGGTGAAAAACATGGCAACCGATGCCAGGGCCAAGACCCAGCCCGTCAGGGCGAAGATCCTTACCGACGAGTACGAGATCGAGGGCAACGTACATCTGAAACCGGGCACTCGCCTGGGACGGGTATCCGATATCCTCAACGCTCCCGACGCGGAGTTCATCCCGGTCACGCAGGCCAGTTGTACCAGCCGCGGATCGGCGGATTCCACCCCTGTGGAGACTGACTGTACAATCGTACAGGTTCGGACTATAAGGATGGTCTTTCCGTTCGAGGACTCATAAGTGCTGTTTGGAACCGCATTTCCATGGCGTTTTAGGGCGGTTTTCCTTAGCCGGTTAATGGGTAGATTTATCCAAATGTACATATGTGAGAGTCAATTATTATACAATTGGATAAAATAATCCCGGTCGATAACGCATATTATTTATGCAGAAGTCAGGGACGCGTATTTCCGCGTTTGTCCAGCGGTACAGATGTCCCGGCTCGACACCAAGGGCGAAAGGAAGAACGTTGGGACTGCGAGTAGCGGAAATCCTCAAGATGCCGATTCTGGTCGATGCCAGCGTGCTGGCCGGCGAGAAGGGGCTGGACCGTGAGGTGACCCAGGTGACCGTGGGCGAAGTCCCCGACATCGGCGACTGGCTCACCGGCGGCGAACTGGTCCTATCCACCTTCTTTGCTGTGGAGACCACTTCCGATGCCCAGGTCGAGTTCACCCGCAAGATCATCAAGGCCGGCGCCGCCGGTCTCATGCTCAAGCCAGGGCGCTTTATCGAAGAGATCGATCCCAAGATCATCGAGCTTGGCCGCAAACATGACTTCCCCATCGTCGAAGTGCCCTCCGAAGTCCGCTGGACTCACATCACTGCCGAAATCTCGGAACGTATCGTCGGCGAACACGTCGCCCTGCTTCGCCGTTCCCAGGAGATACACCAGCGTCTGCTGGAGGTCGTCATCGACGGCGGCAGCTGGCAGTCCATCGCCGACACCGCCGCCAGCCTGATCGGCCGGCCGGTATTGCTGGAGGATTCATTCCATGAGGTCCTGGCTGAATCGGAGCGCAGCGAAGATGAGCAGAAGCTGGTAGCGGAATTCGAGGAGCTGCGCAAGTCGGCGGCCGCCGCAAAGGAAAAGCCCGCCAGGGCTGCCGAACGCTACAGCCGCACACCCCTGAGGAAGAAGGAGACTTTCCCGGCCAGGGTAACCGTACCCATCATCGTCAGCCGCGACACTCTGGGCTACGTATCAAGTTTTGAGATGGAAACCGAACTCAACGAGCTCGATCTGGTGGCGCTGGAAAGCGCCGCTACCGTGGCCGCCGTTGAGATGGGCCGCGAGCTCACCCGCATGGAGGCTGAGACCCGGCTGCGCGGAGATTTCGTCGACGACCTGCTGGGCGACGAGTTCGACGGCGGGCCGACGATGCTGCAGCGGGCGAGTTTCCTCGGCGGCGATCTCAGCCGCGGCTGCCTCTGCCTCATCGCCGACATAGACGCCTTCGGTGAATACGTCCGCGACAAGGCGCTGACCGAACCGGAAGTCCAGCAGATCAAGAACCGCTTCTTCAGCGGCGTCAAACAGGAGATACGCTCTCATCACGAGAACGCGCTTCTTACTCCGAAGAGCGATAACGTCATCGCATTCCTGCCGCCGCTCAAGGACGGCGACAAGCAGCTGATGGCCATCGCCCGCGCCACCGCCTTGCGAATACGCACGAGTTGCCGCGAGACGCTGCCCGGCATAACCGTTTCCATCGGCATAGGCCGGTTCCATGAAGACCCGCTGGAGACGCGGCGCGCCTATCGCGAGGCCCAGTCAGCGCTCCAGGTGAGCCAGAGGCTGGGGGAGACCGGCGCCATCGCCACCTTCGATGACATGGGCGTTTACAAGCTTCTGCTGGGAGCCCTCGAGGAAGACCCCGAAGAGGTGCGCAACTTCTACGAGGAGACGATCGCGCGCATCGAGGAATATGACACGCAGCACAATACCGACCTGGTCGGCACGCTGGAGACATATCTCACCAACAACCTCAGCGTCGCGGCCACCGCCGAGGCGCTCTTCACCCACCGGCACACCATTCGCTACCGCCTGGGCCGCATCAACGACCTCACCGGCCTCGATGTCCACCGCAGCGAGGATCAGGAGAAGTTAGGTTTCGGGCTCAAGGTCATGCGGCTGCTGCGGCGATAGGCTCACAGGCCTGTCGTCATCGGGTCCGCGGCCGCCGGTCCATCTTTCGATCCGGTTCCGTCCGAGACGCTTGGCCTTGTACAGGGCATTATCAGCACGGTGGATCAGGATGTCCTCGTGCGTTACGCCGGGGTCGAAGGAGGCCGATCCCCCGCTGATGGTTATATGTGCCGTAGCATGCCCGAGCAGGCGGAATTCGGTACTTTCTATTTGTCTGCGGATTCTCTCGGCCGCCTCCACGGCCTCGTCCTCGTCCGTATCAGGCAGGACAATGAGGAATTCCTCGCCACCGAATCTGGTGACCGTATCCATATCCCTGGTCTCCTCCAGCATGATCCTGGACACATCGGTCAGAACTCCATCGCCGGCGACATGCCCCCAGGTGTCGTTGAAATCCTTGAAATAGTCCAGGTCCAGCATTATTACAGAGCAGGGAACGTCGTTGCGGCAGGAGCGTGCGAATGTCTTCCTCAGGGTTTCTTTCATCAGATTACGGTTGGCCAGGCCAGTCAGGGAATCATGCTGGGACAGGGCTCGGGTCTCCTCGAAGAGCATGGCCCGTTTGACCGCCGAGCCCATCTGGTTGCTAATAGCCGCCAAAAGCCTCACCTTGCCGCTATCCGGCGTCTTATCGACGGGCAGATAAAGATATAGGACACCGACGACAGCGTTGCCCGCCTTCACGGGCAGCACTATATGTCCGTGCGGTTTCATCCCCTTGTATCTGATGCCGTGGCGGCTGTCCTCACTGGAATTTGTGGATATGATGATCTCTCCCGTGCGCGCTGCCAGGCCGCAAAGGCAATCGTTGTCGATACCCAGGTTTTCGTGTGCTGCGAAGAATTCCTTGTCGTGTCCCAGGTGGGTGAACAGGCGAAGGGATCGACCCTCCACCAGGAATATACCTCCCTTCCGCTGGACATCGAAAAGATCCAGGCCCGTGATCATATCGAGGGCCTGGGTGAGCAGCTTGTTCAGATCGGTCTCCTGGCTGAACGCCGAGGAGATGTCATACAGTGTGGAAAGAGCCTCGTTCCGGGCGGCCAGTTCGGTCTGCTGCTCCATCAGTTCCGTCTCCGCCTGCTTGCGGCGGGAGATGTCCCGGATGACGAACAGGCAACCATCAACCCTGTCTCTTCTGCCCCTGAGTATAGAGTGGGACATGGACACTGGAATGACGCGCCCGTCCCTCGTCTTCATGGTTGTCTCGGCTTCCTTGATGCCCGCCTGATCTGCTTCCAGGGCACAGAGGCCCACCATCTCGTCATGCGAGGAAAACATGGGACACGCCCGGCCGACGATTTCCTCATGGCTGAATCCAAGCATTTCCAAAGCCGCATCATTCGCGTAAACCAGCGTGCATTCGGGGCTGACGATGAACAACCCCTCCGAGATCGTGGAAACGATCTTATCCGCCGCAAATGCGGGATCGATGTCCAGCAGCTGATATCTGCGGATGGCGTAAGCGATGACGCCAAGGCCCAGTGTGCAAAATAGAAAGACTTCGAACTCGGGGACCCGCCAGGCCAGCGAGCTGTACAGGATTGCTTCGTTGGCCATCGAGGAAACGAAAGGTACCGAGAAGCCCAGGGCGACGAAGGCCGCCCGTTTCCTCGCGAGTCTCTCTGTCTGATTCAGGTAGTAACGAACACAGAAGAAGACTGTGAGGATTCCCAGGGTGAATATTGTGGACGAAGTCAGGAAGCTGAGTGCAGACGCGGGGATTTCATAGGTCCAGCCCCAGTAGCGATGTACCAGTTCACCGCTGATCTGGCTGGTGGTCAGATCGGCTAAAGCCAGCAAAGTCACCGGAACATATAGCAGGATG
>JAUSDE010000014.1 GCA_030650885.1 Thermoleophilia bacterium | reverse complement strand
AACAAGACGGTCGGCGGCCTCTCTGAAAGGCAGCGCCGGGAGCTGGTGACTTTTTTTCGCCCCTAGACCATCAGGTCATGATGGCGATTCAGCCATCCGCGGCCATCTCTTCGTAATCTCAGGCCCGTCCGGTGTTGGCAAGGGCACTCTGATAAACGAGATCTTGCCCAGGCTGGAAGACACCGCACTTTCCAGGTCCGCCACAACCCGCCCCATGCGCGCCGGCGAGCAGGAAGGGCGCGAATACTTTTTCCTCACCCCCGACGAATTCGATCAGCGGATCGCCCATGGGGATTTTCTGGAATACGTGACTTATGGCTCCAACAGATATGGAACTTTGCGCAGCGAGGTTGTCCGACAGCTGGAATCGGGCAGGAACGTGGTACTGGAGATCGAGCTGGAGGGCGCCCGCAATATAAAGCAGAAGATGCCGGAGGCGATATTGGTATTTATCTCCCCGCCAAGCGTCGACGAACTGAGGTCAAGGCTCGCCGGCAGGAATACCGAGGCCGACGCTGAAAGGAAAGTGCGGCTGGAGCGGGCGGAGGAAGAACTTGCGTCACAGCATGAATTTGACTACATTGTAGTTAACAAGGCTGTCGTACAGGCGGCCGAAGAACTCGAACGGTTAATCAAGTCCAGCCTTTAGGAGGCCAGGTTGAACAAGCCCAGAATAGACGCGCTGCTTGAGAAGGTCGACTCCAAGTATGCACTGGTTACGATCGCAGCCAAGCGCGCGCGTCAGATAAACAACTATTACCGCAACCGTGACGAAGGCAGTATCGACGATATCCCGCCGCCGATGATTGATACACGGAGCAGGAATATCCTCACCGTCGCCCTCGAAGAGATCGCGGCGGGCCGGATCTCTTACCGCTACCGCGCCTGAAACAACCCGCTTCCCGTTAGATTCGATGGCATTGTTAGGGCCTGTTGGCATTCATCAGCATTGGCATGAATAATTCCCGCAAAAGCATCATCCTGGGGGTCACTGGCAGCATCGCGGCTTACAAGGCTGTGGACCTGCTGCGGTTGCTTACGTCCGCAGGCCACGATGTACGCGTTTTGCAGACTGAAGCCAGTCTTCGCTTTGTCGGCGAGTTGACATTCCAGGCGCTCAGCGGCCATCCGGTCGTTATCGACCAGTTCGACCCCCGCTCCGAATCCGTTTTCAGCCATATCGATCTTGCTTCGGCTGACATCATGCTGGTGGCGCCGGCTACAGCCGGGACCATTGGAAAGATGGCTGCTGGCCTGGCGGACAATCTGCTGCTATCCAGTTACCTGGCCACCAAAGCCAAGGTGATGATCTGCCCCGCGATGAATCAACAAATGTGGAACCATCCAGCCGTACGCGAGAATATCGATACTCTTAAGCGTCGGGGAGCACTTATCATCGAGCCTGGTTCCGGCGAACTCGCCTGTGGGGATGAGGGTGTTGGCCGCATGGCGGAGCCTCGCGAGATCTTCGAGCGGGTGCGACAGCATCTCGCCGATGTCCCGACCAGCAAGGCTGACGTCCATGGCGATATCAACAGGTCTGGCAGCCTCGCCGGGGTTCGAGTCCTGGTGACCGCCGGCGGCACCCGCGAGCCGATCGACTCGGTGAGATATATCACAAACCGGTCAAGTGGCAGAATGGGCATGGAGCTGGCCGAAGCCGCCCTGGACCGCGGCGCCAGGGTCACGATTGTAGCCGCTAACTGCTCAACCACGCGGATTCCTGGTATTACTCAGATCGATGTGGAGACCGCCGAGGAACTGGAAACCGCAGTTGAGAGTGAATATGAAAGTTGTGATGTCCTGTTGATGGCCGCAGCCGTCTCTGACTACAAAGTTTCAGACATCATGACAATGGGAAAGATTGAGAGGGAGGAATCAGTTAGTAACTTGAAGCTGGTGCCAACAAGTGATATTGTCGCTAATTTGAAGAATAATGGAAACGGCAGGGTTCGGATAGGATTTGCAGCAGAGCACGGAGAAGAAAATCGCGAACGCGCAAGGCGGAAGCTGCTGGACAAGGGGTTGGACATGATCGTTTTCAACGACATATCCCGGGCGGATATCGGTTTCGAATCCAGTGATAACGAGATAACCATCATGGCTCCCGGCCGAGATGATATTTTTGTTGAAAAGACCACCAAGCGGGAATGCGCCGAACGGATAATGGACCAGGTGGAGACTCTTATCGCCTGAATTTGAGGAAAGTTTTATCACTTGATGGCAGGGACAGCGACGCAAGGGGGACATAGTGATAAAAAACGGAATGGTAACAACAGTCTCGGGGGACTGATCGGGCAGCCGGCAAGGCCGGCAAAAACGGTAGGGGAGACCCGCAAGGGTCTCAATTCCTGACCCCGGTAGGACGGGGCCATAAAAAGAGAGGTAGGAGAATGCAGCAAATCTATTCTGATCAGGACCTGTTGGACGCTCTCAAGCGTGAGGGCAAGAAGCATGACAAAGACGGGATGATGGGCCCCACATATCATGGATATCTCGCCGGCAAGAACAAGCCGAGCGCAGAGGCGATCAGGGCCCGGTTCGGCGGCTGGACTACTGCAGTCCGCAAAGCCGGCATGATCCCGGCGGCTCGCCGCACCAAGGACGAGATGAAGAAGCTGGTAAAGCTCGGCAAGGTCGACGCCAAGTATCCGGCACTTCGCATGGGCATGAGTGTGCGCGAGCTCAAGGTCTCCGTGGGACTGGAAAAGCCCCGCAAACCAACGCGTGAACGCTATATCGACGAAGGCACTCGCATCGCTCGCAAGCTCGGCCGCGCGCCGAACTTCCACGAGTTCAACCGCTACACCAAGACAGTCACCGCCTGGAACCCTTACCGGCTCTACGGCCGTGACTGGAAGGCCTTCAAGCGCGATATCGACAAGAATCTGAAGGAGAAGGAAGCGGCCAAGGCCGTTAAGACCAAGCCGAAGGCAAAGGCAGTCGCAAAAAAGGCCGCCGCCAAGCCGAAGAAGGCCGCGGTTAAGGCCAAGGCAAAGCCGAAGGCCAAAGCAAAGCCGAAGGCAAAGGCTAAAGCAAAGCGCTAGACGCCGATCGGCCATGCATTTAAGCTCTGACAACGGAGGCCGCATGGTCTCCGTTGTTTATTCAACATAGAATCGGGAGGCAGATCCATATGAGTTGTTGTAAGCGGCACAAAGCAGGAGGAAGCGGAAAACATCACGGCGGCATGAAGCTCATGCTTTTCGGGATGCTGGTGGGACTGGTGCTGGGTCTTCTATTCGCGCCCAAACCCGGCAGCGAGACCCTTGACGCGATCTCCGACAAGATAATCAGGAAACTGCCGGTCTGAGGCTGGCTGGCTGTCAGAATCAGCTGAATGCCCCTGATTCAGTCCATGATTCAGTCCATTTGGCTCAACGGAAATCTGAATCCAAAGCCACGGTTTCTCGTCTAATTATCAGTGTGGAATTCGGCGCTGGCAGGCGCGCCCGTCAGCCGCTGAAACTTATTGTTAAGCGTCGAAGGGTTTGCCCTCACGGTGACGAAATTGCTTAACATGTTGTGCAGGTAAGAGAGACCAGTGCGGCCAAGGCTTTAATGCCAACTGCTTTGCTACGGCGGCCGTACCTCCCGTTCTCCGCAGACGGATGCGCAGCAATTTAGAGTTGATCCACCTCCGCGAAAGGGGAGCCATCCGGCTCCCCTTTCGCTGCTTCACAGACGACTGCTTTAAGACCGACCCCAAACGTGTCCCTGAAACCAAGGCCTCTCGAAAGCCGCTTTCCAGTGCTATCATTAAACAGCATAAAGAACCTGCACAGGCGGCGTTTCACGAATAACTATGGATCAACCGGCCATGACCGAACCCACAACAACCGAGCGCACCAGACACCTGCTGGCTTCCCTGCCGGACAGTCCCGGCATCTATGTTTTCCGCGACGGCGCCGGAAAGGTCCTCTACGTAGGCAAGGCCAAGTCGCTGCGCAAGAGGGTCATGTCATATTTTCGCAAGGCTGGGCCGACCGTCGACAATCTTCGCATCACCCGCATGCTGAAACGAATGCGTGACTTCGACTTCGTCGTGACTTCCAGCGAGACTGAAGCGCTGCTCCTGGAATCGAACTTCATCAAGCATCATCGCCCGCCATTCAACGTCATGCTCCGCGATGACAAATCCTACCCGTATGTAGCTATCACCATCAACGAGAGATTTCCGCGAGTGATGATAACCCGCAAGTCGCACCGTCCCGGGGTTGTGTACTTCGGACCCTTTGCCAATGCCGGCATGGTGCGTGAGATCATCGAGCTTCTGGGCAAGATCTATCCCTATCGCAAGTGCCGCGGACCGGAACCGGGCAGGCGGACCGGGACGCCATGTCTCAACTATCACATCGGCCTGTGTCTGGCTCCGTGTGCCGGCAAAGTCGACGAAGCCACCTACCGCCAGATGATCAAACGGGTCGAGCTGCTGCTGTCGGGCAAATCTGATGGCATGGCGGAAGAGATACAGGAGGCAATGGAAGTGGCCGCCGCCGGCCAGCAATATGAGGAAGCCGCCGCCCTTCGCAACCGCCTGCGCGCTCTCGAACACCTGCTCGAAAAGCAGCAGGCCACTGCCACCGGCCTCGACAGCCTCGATGTCATCGGTATTCATACGGAAGGCGATTCCGCCAGCGTCCAGGTCTTGCAGATCCGCGACGGTTCCATGAGCGACCGCCAGAGTTTTTTCCTCAAGAACACGGCTGGCGAAGAAGGGGCTGACATACTCGAACAGTTCATGATCCACTATTATTCCTCTCCCATCGGACTGCCGGTGGAAGTTGTGGTCCCTCTGCAGTTCGAGCGCGCTGACTCCGTGAGCGAGATGCTTTCCGGACTGAAGGGTTCACGGGTAGAAGTCCGGCCGGCTGTCCGAGGCAGGCGTCGGGAGCTGCAGACGATGGCCGAACAGAATGCCGTGCTCGCATTCGAGCAGGACCGGTTGCGCGAAGAGGAGATAAAGTCACGTCCGGTAAAAGCTCTGGCAGGCTTGAAGCAGGAGCTTGGCCTGAAACGGATCCCCCGGCGGATCGAGTGCTACGATATCTCCAACACCGCCGGCGAGCATCCCGTCGGTTCGATGGTCGTCTTCGAAGAAGGATTGCCGGTGCCTGCCCATTACCGCAAATTCGCGATCAGGGATGTAGAAGGGCCGGATGATTTCGCCAGTATGGCGGAGGTGCTCCGCCGGCGGTTCAAGCGCGGCGCCGTATCTGTGACCCGCGACGAGGTCACCAGATCAGCTGGAGCCACCAGAACCATCGAACAATCATTTCCAAGCGAAGATCCAAGTTTTTCCGCCCGCCCGGATCTCATCATCGTCGACGGCGGCGCCGGCCAGGTGTCGGCTGCGGCGGGCGCGTTGGCCGCGGCAGGCAACAAGGACATACCGGTGATCGGCCTCGCAAAGCGGTTTGAAGAAATATATATCAAGGGCCAGCCTCGTCCGCTGCGACTTCCGGGCGACTCACCGGCTCTCGGCCTGCTGCAAAGGATTCGCGACGAGGCGCACCGGTTTGCCATCACTTTCCACCGGCAGAAGCGTGGTCGCGCCATGACCGGTTCCATCCTCGACAGCCTTCCCGGCATCGGGCCAGCCCGCAAACGCGCGATCCTGGCGCACTTCGGCTCACCGGAACGTTTTCTGGCCGCCAGCCGAGATGAGCTGGAAGCTGTGCCTGGGCTTCCGCCAAAGGTCGCCAGGGAGGTGTACGCCTTTGTCCACAAATTCGGACAGACTCCGGCGGATTACATATAAGAGCCCGTATGGGCCAGGAGTTCTTGTTTGGCGCGGGGAGCTGTTGATCGCCCATGGCCTTCCGGGGTCAAAAGTGGCGGACAATCTTTTTTCATCTTTCACCCTGATAACATCAAAACATGAATCATCGTCGGCCCGTATATCATCTGCAGGCCTGGACTCGGATATCCCGCGAACCACAGCCGAGAAAAAGCTCGTTCGCCAGCTCGAAAACTATTTCGCCGGGAAGAAAACGGCCTTCGACCTGCGCAAGATACCGATCGACCGCACAGGATGGAAACTTTTCCAGTCCCGCGTTGCCGACGCACTGGCCGCTGTCCGCTATGGCACGACCATCAGCTACGCAGAACTGGCGATGGTCGCCGGACATCCCCGGGCCAGCCGAGCCGTGGGCAACTGCATGGCGGCGAATCCCTATCCGGTGATCATCCCCTGCCATCGCGTGGTTAGAAGCGACGGCAGTCTGGGAAAGTTCTCCGCGGGCCGCGGATGGAAGGCCAGGCTGCTGAGTCTCGAAGGCCTGCCTTTTTCGGAGTGAGTTGATGAGCGCTTGCCCTTCCGCGATGCGAGCTAATCCAATAGACTCCAGAATGATAGAAGCGCGGCCGATACGGCCACCAACATCATGGAAACAGACCACCAAATAGAATTCACCATCATCACCGGCCTCTCCGGCGCGGGCAAGTCCCACGCCATGGCCGCGTTTGAGGACGCCGGTTTCTTCTGCATCGATAACCTGCCGCCCCAGATGATCCCTGCCGCCGCAGATCTTTTTGCTCTCGAAGGCAGCAAGGTCCGGCGCGTGGCCGTGGTCAGTGACGTCCGCGGCGGCAAATATTTCGATGAGATCGACGGCTGTCTCAATGAGCTGGACAAGAAGGGCATCAGCTATCGCCTGCTTTACATGGAGGCATCCGACGAGGTACTGTTGCGCCGCTTCAAGGAGACGCGCCGGCCGCATCCGCTGTCGGCGTCGGGCGATATCCCCGAGGGCATCCGCCGCGAGCGGGAGATGCTTTCGGCACTCAAAGAGCGGGCCGACTGGGCCATCGACACCAGCGAGCTTAATATCCATGAACTCCGGGCGGACATCGTCAAGGATGTCGTGCCCGAGGGCTCCGGCGAGTTCATCGTCACCTTTGTCTCTTTCGGATTCAAGTACGGCACACCGCTGGACGCCGACCTGGTCTTCGATGTCCGCTTCCTGCCGAACCCTCACTTCGAGCCGGAGCTCAAGCCGCTTTCTGGCCTCGACGCTGCCGTCAGCCACTATGTCGTTCAGAAGAAAGAAGCCAAAGAGTTCTTTGACCGGCTGACGCCGCTACTTGACTACCTGCTGCCGCGATATGTGGCCGAAGGAAAATCGAACCTGGTCATCGGCATCGGCTGCACCGGTGGACGCCACCGTTCAGTGGCCATCGCCGAGTGGCTGGCAAAGCGCTACCGGAATAAAAAATACAACTACAACGTGATCACCAGGCATCGGGATATTGGGAAAGTCTGAGGGAAATCCGGCTATTGTGGTCATGGGTGGCGGCACCGGCCTGGCGACGCTACTCAGCGGGCTCAAGCATTTCACAACGAACCTCACCGCAGTGGTCACCGTCGCCGACGACGGCGGCAGCTCCGGCCGCCTGCGCCGCGAGATGGGCATTCTGCCTCCCGGCGACATCCGCAACTGCCTGGTGGCCCTGGCCGAGGATGAATCGCTCATGGGTCGCCTGTTCCAGTACCGTTTCGAGGAAGGGGAAGGCTCCCTTTCCGGGCACAGCTTCGGTAATCTTTTCCTCGCAGCGCTTACGAAAGTTACGGACGATTTCGAGGAAGCCGTGCGCCTCTCCAGCAAGATCCTCAAGACCCGCGGTACGGTGCTACCGGCATCCCTGGACCTGGTCTGGCTCAAGGCTGAACTCGACAACGGCAGGATGGTCGAGGGGCAGTCGGCCATCGCCGGTTCCAACCGCTGCTGTAGCCATATCTGGCTGGAACCGGAAGACGCTCGTCCCACCAGCGCCGTGCTCGACGCTATCGCCGCGGCCGACGTCATCGTCGCCGGACCGGGCAGCCTTTTTACCAGCATCCTTCCCAACCTGCTGATCAGGGAGATCGCGGAAGCTGTGGCAGGAGCCGATTGCCCCCGCGTCTTCATCTGTAATGTGATGACACAGCCGGGCGAGACCATGGGTTTCTCGGCGGCAGATCACCTGGAGGCGCTGGTCCGGCACACTCAGCCCGGCATCGTCAACAACATGATCGTCAACACAGCCGAGCCGCCGGCGCCGTTGATTGAATTCTACCGGGACAAGGGAGCGCTTCCGGTCGTGATCGACCGGGAGCGCCTGGATAGTTTTGGCGTCAACATCATCTACGATGGAGTGGCCTCGGGCGGCAACTACTTCCGCCATGACAGTGACAAACTCGCGGCCGCGGTCGTGTCGCTGCTTTGAAATGTCTTTCACCACCGAGGTAAAACAGGAACTCAACCGCGTCGCCCGCAAGCGCCAATGCTGCCGCACGGCCGAGCTAGCCGCTCTCTTCCGCGCCGCTGGCAGTTTCCACATCAAAGCCCGGGGTGAATACGGCCTGCACGCCTCCTTCGGCCTATCAGCCACGGCCCGCACTGCGGTATCGCTGGTGAGGTCATTCGACCTTCCTCTGGAAGTCAGGGTTCTCGACGAGCGCCGTCTTGGACCACATAAACGCTATGAGGTCCATATCGAAGGCGGGGTTCGCCTGGTGCAGTTCCTCAACGAGATCGGTGTGCTTTCAGACTCCATGTCGCTGCAGGAGAAGCTGCCGCTACGGATCATCCGGAAACCTTGTTGCCAGTCCTCGTTCCTGCGCGGCGCTTTTATCGCTTCAGGCTCGGTCAGCGAGCCGGGTTCTTCTGCGCACCTCGAGATCTATTCTGACAGCGAGCCCTTCCTCGAAACGGTGCGCGAAGCGGCGGCCGGCCTGGGGCTCAGACTTTCACTGGCCCATCGAAAGCGCCACCCGGCAGTCTATTCCAAGAACCTTGGAGCAATCACAGATTTCCTGGTCGCCACCGGTGGTCATCAGGCTGCCCTCAAGTTCGAGGAGCGCTCGGTCATGAGCGGCATTCGCGAGGAAGCCAACCGCCGCGCCAACTGTGACCAGGCCAACGCCGCTCGCTGCACTCGCGCCGCCGCGAGACAGATAAGCGCGATCGAGAAGCTGCAGCGGAGTGGTGGATGGGATAGGCTCAGCAGTAGCCTTATCGAAATAGCCGAATTGCGTCTGGCTCATCCTTCGACCACTATCGCCGATCTCGGTCAGATGGCCGACCCGCCGCTGGGCAAGTCGGCGGTAAACCACAGATTGAGGCGGCTGGTGGCCCTGGCGGACGGGTAACTCGAGTCTAAATCCAGCTAGTTTCTGAAAAGAAGGGATTTTCATCACCGAAGACCTGACACAAAAAAATGGAGCCGACAAATCAAGGCTCCGACTGCGCGTCGGCGTGATGATGCTGATGCTGTGGTTTCTGCCTTTCTGGCTGCTATCACCCTACATCGCTTCGCTCATCAACCCTTCAAACGAGGAATCGTTAACAGCCGTGGTCACTGTGGTCATCATGACAATACAAACGATCATCGGGCTGTTCGGCGCATATCTGGCCGGAAAGGAAACTGCCGGGATAATTAAAAATACACCCAGGAAACACGTATTTAAAACAGTCTGGCGCATCTTTCGTTATGGAAACACCGCCAGCTGAACATTTTGCTTTAGTCGTCACGCTTTTGTTCACCGGTCCAGCCACATACCATGTCAGGCAGTCTCCTCAACAGCCCTCCGGGTTACGAAACCCCCGCTATATGTTAGAATGCCGGACGTACCCCGGTACACCACTATCACTTACCTTCAGGAGGCGAAGAACGGATGGCGCTCAAGCTAGGCATCAACGGATTTGGACGAATCGGCAGAAACACTTTTCGCGCTGCTCTCGAGCAGAACGCAGATATCGAATTTGTGGGAATCAACGACCTGACCAGCCCGGCCACGCTTGGCCATCTGCTCAAGTATGACTCGGTGCTGGGCCGCTTCAACGGCACCGTCGAGGTCGGCGAGAACTCCCTGACCGTCAACGGCAAGGAGATCAAGGTCCTCAGCGAGCGCGATCCCGCCAACCTGCCCTGGGGTGACCTGGGTGCGGAAGTAGTGGTCGAGTCCACCGGCTTCTTCATCGACCGCGAGGGTGCCGGCAAGCATCTGGCCGCGGGCGCAAAGAAGGTCATTATCTCAGCCCCGGCCAAGGACCCGGATGTCACGCTCGTACTCGGCGTCAATGACGACGAATACAACAAGGCCGAGCACAACATCATCTCCAACGCCTCCTGCACTACAAACTGCCTGGCCCCGATCTGCCGCGTCCTGCTGGACGAGTTCGGCATCGAGAAGGGCTTCATGACCACCATTCACGCATACACCGGCGACCAGTCGATCCTTGACGCGCCCCACAGCGACCTGCGCCGCGCCCGCGCCGCCGCCGTGTCGCTGATACCGACATCCACCGGCGCCGCCAAGGCCGTCTCCCTGGTGCTCCCGGAGCTCAAGGGCAAGATGGACGGAATGGCCATGCGCGCTCCGACGCCGGACGGCTCCGTCGTCGACCTGGTTGCCATCCTCGGCCGGGAAGTCACCAGGGACGAGGTCAACGCCGCTTTCGCCAAGCATGCCGATACCGGCAAGATGAAGGGCATCCTCAAATACACAGAAGACCCGATCGTCTCCATCGACATCGTCGGCGATCCATTCTCATCGATCGTTGATTCCCAGGCCACTATGGTTCAGGGAAGCATGGTCAAGGTGCTTAGCTGGTATGACAACGAGTGGGGTTACTCTAACCGGCTTGTTGATCTCGTACAGCGGGTGCTTTAGGCAATCAGCGCAGAACCTGGGGTCGATACAACCCTGGCGAACGATTGTGCAGAATCCGGGATGAGATGTTCCCTCCTTCGCTTAAGCGTCTTCGACAAGACGCTTCGTCGGAAACATCTCATCCCGGTTTTAGATACTTTACTGGCCGCCCGCTGAACAGCGCCGCCGATCCGCGTCATACTATAGGGGACTCCATGAAAAAGACTGTCAAAGAAATAGATGTCGTCGGCAAGCGCGTGCTTGTGCGCGTTGATTTCAATGTTCCCCTGGAAAATGGCGCGGTTGTAGATGACACGCGCATTCGCGCGGCTTTGGGCACTATCAATTACCTGCGGCAGGCCGGGAGCAGGGTCATCCTTATCTCTCATCTGGGAAGGCCCAAGGATGGTCCCGACGATGCTTTGCGGATGGACCCGATAGCGGCTCGTCTCTCTGATCTGTTAGGTGTGGAGGTCATGAAACTTAACGATTGCATCGGGCCCGAGGTCGAGGCCAGGCTTGCCGAACTTCCCAGCGGCGGCGTGGCGCTTCTGGAGAACAGCCGCTTTCATCCGGAAGAAAAGAAGAACGACCCGGAATTCGCAGCAGCTCTGGCGCGCCTCGCAGACGTCTTCGTCAACGACGCCTTCGGCACCGCTCACCGGGCTCACGCATCTACCGCCGGAGTTGCGGCTCTTCTACCCTCAGTGGCAGGATTTCTCCTCGAGAACGAACTGCTGCAGCTCAATCACCTGATCGCGCATCCGAAGCACCCGTTCGTGACTATCCTCGGTGGCGTCAAGGTGTCGGACAAGATCGGCGTCATCGACCGTTTTCTGGATTTCGCTGACGCCATCATCATCGGCGGCGCCATGTGCTTCGGTTTTCTGAAAGCTCAGGGCATCGATATCGGCGCTTCAAAGGTTGAGGAAGAAGCCATCGGAGTTGCCGCTGCGGCCCTTGAGAAAGCGAAAAGTTCAAAATGCCGCATTATGCTGCCGGTCGACCTGGTGGTAGCGGATGAATTTGCAGCTGAGGCCCACGCGCAGATAGTGCGCGTCGAGCAGATACCCGAAGGCTGGATGGGCCTCGACATCGGCCCGGCCACATCGGCTCATTATGTCAGGGAGATCCAGATGGCGCGTACCATCTTCTGGAACGGACCGATGGGCGCCTTCGAGATGGAACCATTCTCATCCGGCACCCGTGCTGTCGCCTCCGCGGTGGCCAATGCAGACGATGCCCTTACAGTCTCCGGAGGTGGCGATACCGTAGCCGCGCTCAATCGCTACGGACTCGCCGATAACCTCGACCACGTATCCACAGGCGGCGGCGCCTCAATGGAATTCCTTGAAGGTAAAGAGCTGCCCGGCATAGCCGTTTTACAGGATGCCTGAAAAACAGGCCTGACAGCGTCCGGCGGTTACTTCGCCTCGGCTGTCGCGTTTGCCATGTCGATGACCGGCATTTCGACTGCGTCCACTCCCATCAACTCGTCCACAAATGATTGCGAAGCTGTGCGATAGCGCAAACCGGCTTTGACAGTCAGCGGCATCGATGTGCCGGCAGGCACGGTAACGCTGTATTTTTCAGTCGCGCTGCCCATGGGCGGAATCCGATTGTCGGAAAGGGTCGCCACGGCCAGCCACGGCTTGTGGGTCGGCTGGCCGTCCTTGTCACTGAACAGCGTCTGATACATGACAGCCTTCGGATCCACAGAGCCGTTCTCCCCAACAGCGCCAGAACGGTATATTGTCTTGCCGTTCGCATCGGTAATATCAATATCCAGCCACATCTCCCTGACCTCTGTCAGACCGGTCGGCAGGTAATGCCCGGCTCCCCTGTTGTTCACGGTCACCTGCAACTCCATGTCGCCTCCCGGAACAACGCTTGGGGGCGAAGAGATCGACAGGCTTGCCGCAGCCTGTAACTGTGCGACTGCCAGCTTCTGATGTTCGGGCGACGCCAGCGAGGTGGCATTGCCACCTACGAACTGGTGAGTATAGATATGAGTCCGCTCGGGGCCTCCAGTCGCCGCCTTCCCGGGGTTCGGTTTGGTGACGCCCGGGCCTGGTGTCATATGGCAATCCTGGCACTGGATTCCCTGGGCTGCATACGGGCTCGATTTCCATTCCGTATAGGTGGCTTCAAGGGCAAGATTATTATCCGGATGGTTGACGTCGTGGCACATGCCGCAGAATTCCGACTTGGTAAACAGCTCGTTATATGCAGTCTCATGGAAGGTGGAGATGGAGTCCGTGAAAGGCCCCTGTTTTATCTTGCTGGGCGCGAAAGTAAAATTCGCGCTCGTTACCGTGTGACAGAGATCGCACTGAACGCCCTTCTTCGAGATTTCGCTGATCTGGGGACCGGATGTCGGGGGCACCTCACCGGACATCGTGCCTATCGGGGTGTGACAAAACGTGCAATAGGCATCCACAGCTCCGTTCGTATCTTTACTGGCTTCATCATGCATCTTCAGGTAAAACTTGTCCTGGAATGCGTTGTTATGCATAGAGCCCTGCCACTGGGCGAAAATATCGCTATGACAGCTACCGCAGGTCGACGGGTCAGTGAAATCGGTAGATTTAAACAAGGGCTTTATTTCTGAAGTCGAGGTTACGGCGGTTTCCGCAGCTGTTGATGAGGGTCCCGAATCCCCGCAGGCTGCCATCGAAAATGACATCAGATACAAGAGCAGCGTCATAACAGCTGTCGACGAGAATCGGCTCATCAGGCATCCTTCCCTGGTGGTTAAATGGAGTTGACGATACCTACCACCAGCCATTCCAACCGAAACAAAAAAGCCGCAAAATCCAGTAATTTCAGTAAAAACCCCTAGCGGATTACCTTGCTATCCTGAGGGATAGGTTTATAATATATATAGGTCCCAAGAAGTCGGAAAGGCTCGCTGGAGAACTGCAAAGAAGCCTGATAGAGGAAATGCGGAAGTAAAAAGCCGCAAAGTACGGGGAAATCAGGTGAAGCAGGCTCTGAGAAGGCAGGCAAAGAAGGTTTCTTGGGACTTTTCTATGCCCGGAAGCACCTGAGAAAATCCTCGCAAATTCCGCTGAAAATCTTTGAATCTGCGGCAGATGCTATTGCCGATGCATTTCTGGTGGACTAGAATCATTGATGGTCCCAAGGAATCGGACGATGGCAATCCCGGGTTACTCCGGGAGACTTCCCTGGTACGGAAACGCGGCGCCATGAGCCCGCGTATTACGGAGCCAGCCAGGGCTTTCCCATTCGCGATGGGGAATGATTTTTCCGAAGGTTCCTTGGGACTTCTGCAGATTTCCTCACTTGCCCCATTCGGAGGAGCGCGATGCGACTGACAAGGATTCGTATGCTCGTGGCTGCCGCTGCGCTTATTTTGATTGCGCTGCAGTCGCTGACGTTCATGGGTGGCTGTGGTGATGAATCATCCAGCGACGCAAACACAAATGCAGCCGGTGGCAGTATCACGACTTTGACAACCCCCGTGGAGGCGCCGGTACCCTTCATCGCAGCTGATCAGACCCAGACTGTACCCGAGGAGCAGCCGTCACCCTATGGTGCCGGACTTACGGGAAGCCAGTCAGTTGGGACCCTGGTTGATGGTCTGCAGCTTCGTGATATTAGATGGTCCGATCACGGCACCTATTATCGCATCGTCTTCGAGATGGGGACTCCTGAAGGAGATCAGGTACTGCAGGTCCCGCATGCCGATGCCACCATGTCAGCCGACGGCACACAGATAAAAGTAGTTCTCGGCGGAATCAGGTCCATCGGCACAAATGAGAGCGTAACTTCCAGCTCACTTGATCTGGGAGATCCGGTGGTAACAACGCTCAAGCGGCTTCAGCAAAGCGATGACCAGTCACTTGCATATTCCATCGAGCTGGCGTCGCCATCCACATATTCACTTGCCGGTCTGGGTTCGCCTGGAAGAATAGTAGTGGATATCACCAAGCCCTAGTACGGTTCACTGTCTTTCCGGAAAAGCAGCAGTGACGGGATGATAGCGATCACGCAGACGACCGCCGCGATCAGAAAGAAATCGCTGAGAACCCCAAGGATCGTTTCAACGCTGTGGTGCTCCCATAACTTCAGTTCTTCCAGGTATTCTGTGACGCTCATACCGCGGCGCGGTACCGGTGCCGGATCCGCTTCCTGGGCCTGTTGAAATTTGCTGATTCCCCAGCTGTTGAGAGCCGCCAGGCCGACCATCATGCCGATGATCCGGCTGGTGGTAAGCACTGCTGACGCTGAAGCCATCCTGCGGCGCTTGACCGAATTCACAACTGCCAGGCTAATCGGGGCGATCACCAGGCCGAATCCGAACCCCGCTATCAGCAGGTCCAGGGTCTGCCTCATAGCTCCGACATCGGCATCCCAGAGGCTCATCCGCCAAAGGCCGAACGCCGAGAGAACAAAACCGAAAACCGCCGGCAGCCGTCCGCCCACACGGCCGCAAAGAAGCCCGCCGACGATCGCTCCTGCCGGGATCATCAGTGTCAGCCGGATCAGCAGCAGGCCTCCGGTCATCGGATCGCTATAGGAGGACGCGGGCCAGCCGGAGCTATATGCGAAGGATGGCACCTGCACCAGAGCAGTGATCAGCGCGATCCCCACCAGGAAATGGGCGATATTCGCCGAAGCGAATGATCGGTTGGAGAAAAGCTGAAAATTCACCAGAGGGTGCTCCGAACGCAGGTCGCTGAAGATAAATGCAATGATCAAAGCCAGGCCCAAGCCCACAAGCGGCAAACCGAAGCCATACCATCCCGCCTCCCGGCCTCCTGAGACGCCAAGGGTAGTGAGTCCCAACCCCAGGGCCATCAGTGCGGCGCTTCTGTAATCGATGGCGACCTTATACCTTTTGCTCTCATCCACGTATCGCCATAACAACCAGACGATCACCAGCACCAGGGGGATGTTAAGATAGAAAATAGCGCGCCAGCCGATGTACTGGCCGATTAATGAACCGTATAGCGGACCAAGCACTCCGCCTGCTTCCCCGGATGCGCCGATGATGCCTAGAGCCAGGGCTCGCTTGCCAGCAGGGAAATTGTGGCCGACCACGGCCATCGCGATTGGAACCATGGCGCCACCGCCGACCGCCTGCAGCGCCCGAAAACCCACAAGTGCGTAAAGGCTGTCGCTGAACGCGCAGAGCAAAGAGCCAAGGGCGAAGATAACCATCGCCAGCCCGTAAGTCCGTCGATGGCCGTAGAGATCCGCCACGCGCCCCATCAGCGGCAGCACGACCGCGAAGCCGAACAGGTAAGCGGTGATGATCCACCCGGCACGTTCCACACCGGCAGGGCTGAAGCCTCCTTCGAGGTCATCGATGATACGCGGCAGCACAGTCACCACAACTGTCTGATCTATAGCTGCCAGGAATATGCCGGCGCAGAGCACGGAAAGGGCAATATACCGGTTGCGGCTGGTATTGATAGCATCCTCCATGAAAATCTCGCGGGGAACAGCCCCGCCATAGATAGCTTCACGCGGATTAACCATACCCACAGGTCCGCATATTTACAATAAAACAGGACCCTGAAAATCGCGGCTTTACTACTTTACAACCCCTTGATGTTGTAGTACTGTTTTCCCGTATCAGATCTGCCTGCGGCGGTTAAAAAGCTTTTCGGGCAGTGAGAAAAGTACAGCGGCCCCGCGGTTGTATGGGCAAGCAGATGGGAGGGTAGAAGGTTGTCAGACGGAACCGTAAAATGGTTCAGTAACGAAAAGGGTTACGGCTTTATCGAGAGGGAAGACGGCGAAGATCTCTTCGTCCACTTCTCCGAGATCCAGGTAGAGGGTTACAAGACCCTCAACGAGGGCCAGAAAGTCGAATTCGAAGTTACTGAAGGGGCGAAGGGCCTGCAGGCTTCCAACGTCGTCCCGCAATAGTTTTCACGAAAATCGAAGCTTGAGAACCCCGTGGTCGAACGACGACGGGGTTCTTTTTTTATGCCTTGGGGGATATTAACAATCGATAAAACTACGACTTTTTACCAAGCAATATACAACCAAAGTATGATAGACATCATGACCGAATCACCCTATAGTTGTATGCCAAACAGAAACACCACGTTTTTCTGTACGGTCACTGTTATTGGGTACATTTTTCCCACAATAGAGTAAGAAGCGATGAAGAAACCGTTGATCCTTGAAACCAAGCTGATTCCGCCGGATTGCAGCCGCATGCTGCCCAGAATCAGGCTCGTGGACGATTTCAGTTCGAGCGATGAGCGTCTGACCGTCCTCTGCGCCGACGCGGGATATGGCAAGACCACACTCATGGGCCAGTTCTACCAGTCTCTGCGTGACAGTCAGGGAATCTGGTATCAGTTCAGTTCGGCAGACAGAGCTCTGGCAGTATTTCTGGCTCATATGGTTGAGGGCGTGAACCGGCACTTACCCGAATTCGGTGTTTCACTGGAGAGGGCCCTGCCAGGCAAGATGGACGATGCTGACAAATGTGAGAGTTACCTGACGGTATTCATCAATGAGATCAGCGGCGCCGCAACAGCGCCGTTTGTATTTTTTTTCGATGAGTTCCAGCTGGTGAAGGATTTCGAGTATATTGCCGGCGCTGTGCAATTCCTGATCACGCATCTGCCCCCAGATTTCCGTGTCGTCATCGCCAGCAGGGGAAAGCCATCTCTGTCACTTGGGCGGCTTCGAACGCAGAGGAATCTGAAGGAAATCGACACGGAAGACCTCAGGTTCACAATCGAAGAGATGGCAGAGATTTTCAACGGCTGTTGCGGCAGGGAACTGGATGAAGAGGAGCTGAAGGTATGGTACGCCGCCACTGAGGGATGGCCGGTGGCCATCGTTCTTGCCAGAAATCTGCTGACTGTTGATCGGCGATTGCCAATTCATGTAAATCCGGAATTGCTGGGTGTGCATGGCGCAATAGCCGGTTACCTCGCTGAGGAAGTCTGGTCAGAGCTGAGCGATGAATTGCAGCAGTTCCTTATAGAGACCTCAATTCTTGAAGCAGTCGAGGTTCGAATCTGCGACCAGGCTTTGACGGCCGGTGATGGAAAACCGAACTCGGCCAGGCATCTTCGGGAACTGGAAACGCGTAACCTGATGATAACCTGTCTGGAAGAAGGCAAAAGCTATATTTATCAACCGCTCGTCCGCCAGTTTCTTAAGAACAAGCTCGAACAAAGCATGCCGATTTCTGATATAGACGCATTGAATGGACGCTATGGAAAGGCATATGCGGATCATGAACAATATGACTTCGCCATTCATCATTTCCTTGAATCGCGATCTCCCGCTCTGGCTGTGGACATAATCGAGACAAAGGGCGGAGCGATTCTGGAGGCAGGCCACTACGATACGGTGGCGGAATGGCTCTCCCAGATTCCGGAAGATACCATCATGGTCAGGCCCTGGATGTCGTATTACTCCGCGAGAACCAGCGAGCATAAGGGGGATGTGGAACTGGCGGTGCGCTGGTATAAAGCTGCAGCTGATGGCTTCGCCCGGGATGGTGACTCTGATGGCCTGTTCGCCTGTGCATTGTCCCAAGCTGAATTCTTCTTTATGAGGGACATGCACGCCCAAAGCCTGGAAAACGCTGCCGAGTCCCTGAAATGGGCCATGACTCCAGAGCAGAAGGTGGCGGCTCTTTCCCGCATGGCAACGCAGAATCTGCTGTTGGGGTTCGGGCAGGAGGCGTTGGAACTTATGGAGCAGGCGACAGACTTGTGTGATGTAACGATGGTTGAGACGCGCTTCGTGCTCGCGACAAACGGGATGGCTTCCAGCTGGTTTGCCGGAGAGTTCCAGTTGCTGCAGGATAAAGCCGTCGAGCTGCAGGGGGAATCAAGCATGCGCTCGCCGATGCTCATCAGGTTCTATATCCTTACCTGGAAAATATTTTCACTTTATGAGATGGGCAGATACGAGGAAGCCCTGGCTGCGATCGCTGAGCGGAGCGAATATCTTGGCGATGAGGATCAGCAACTAAGGATGGGGTACGAATTCCTGAGGGGAGTTGTTCTGCTTAACATTGAAGACGGCGATACCGGCCAAAAGATCATAGAGGCGCTCGACAGGGAGGTTGGTGACTCCAGGGTTCTTGGCCCCTTCTACAGTCCAAAATATCTGGGATCTCACTTCCGGCGCCAGGGCGATCTGGATAAGGCGATCGAAGCACATTCGATGTATCTGCATCATCGTGACGGGGGAAATCAGTATTCGGCCGCGAGCTGCCTGGTTAATCTTGGCGCGGACAGGCTCAGGCGGAAACATGATGACCCGCAAGGCATCAACGACCTTGAAGAAGCTCAAATTCTGGCGGTGAGGCACGGCTATAAATATATTTCCACGCAGGTCCATTATATTTTTGCCTGTTCTGCTTTCGAGGACGGGGATGAGGAACGGGCGCTCGTGGAAATAGGCAAATCTCTGCAACTTGCCGCTCTATACCAGCATAATAACTTCATAATTCAGGAGGGCAGGATTAGCACAGGTCTTTTGGCACTTGCTTTCATGCATGACATCGAACGCGAGTACATGATAGGAATCCTTCCATCAATAGGCCCGATAGCGCTGGAGGACTTTGCATCACTACTAAATAGTGGTTCGCCTCAGATCAAAGCTGCGGCGATCACCGCCCTGACAGCCTCGGGTGGCGTTGCGGCTGCGCCCTACATAAGGCGGGTGCTCCGTGACCAGGATGTTTCGGTTCGGCGGGCAGCTAATGCAGAGCTGCGTTGTCTGCGGTCTACGATTGATGCTCCGGAAGAGATTCTGACCCGTCGCGAGAATCAGGTGATGGAACTCATGGCCGAGGGCATGAGCAACGCCGAGCTCGCCGAGCGCCTGTATATCAGCGAGCCGACCGCGAAAACTCATATCAGCAGCATATTCAGAAAACTGGGCTTGACCAGCCGCTCGCAAGTTGCGGCCATATACCAGAAGAATAATAATTGTGCAGGAAGTGACGAGTCGGGAAGAGGTAATTAGATTTGAGTGACATATTCACATGCTGTGATCGAACATTTATGCCCTGAATTGGCGTTCTTGTTAGGTCAGAGTGCATAAAACACGGGGTGGGGAAATGAGGGAAAGTGCAGCCGCGGGAAGTCGTAGGGCCGGACAAAAATTCGAAATATATTCTTGAAGGTAAACTAAGGCCGCCAAGATTGCGCCAGGTTCTGGAACGACCGCGACTCTTAATGTGGCCGGGATCAAACGGCGCTCCGCGCTTAATAAGTATCTGCGCAGGCCCGGGTTTTGGCAAGACGACTCTGATGGCGCAGATGCTCCGGGAATTCACCGGTTTCAGTGTCTGGTATCAAGTAGACGATCTGGATCGCGACCCTGCCGTGTTCCTGCGGCACCTTATCGCCGGAATAACTCACGCGTGTGGATTCGAAAGAGCCCGAGCCCGCTCGCGTCTGGGCGATGTCACTGAATTTTCAGTAGAGATTGAGAGCGTTCTGGCCGTACTGATCGATGAACTTCGTGAAAACGGCGATTCTCCACTCATGCTTTGTTTTGATGATTTTCATCTATTTGACGAATTTGATCATGGGTCTCGCATTGCTGAGTATCTGGTACGGAATCTTTCAGAAAATTCCCAGCTAGTCATCGCCACTCGTAATTACCCTGAACTCAGCCTTGGCCGTTTGCGTACTCAGGGCTTGATCTTGGACGTGAATGATGAGGACCTTCAATTTTCCCTGGACGAATTATCCAGCCTGACTGATATCTGGGAAATCCAGGCTTCTCCGGCGGTTCTGAACAAAGTGCATAGAAGCACGGAGGGATGGGCGGCTGGGCTGGTGCTGACTGAGAACTATCTCAGGTCTGGTAGCGATATGCCTGATCTATTCTCTCAAAGCCGCATGCAGCAAAATGTATATGAATATCTTGCAGAGGAAGTTCTCAACAACCAGCCGGTCGAAATGCAGGAGCTTTTGATAAAGTCAGCGTTGATCGACCCCGTGGATCCGACTATATGCGAAAAGGCTCTGGGATTAGCAGGTACAGGAAAATTGCTGGCGGAGGCGGAACAACGCAACCTTTTCACTAACAGGCTCGACGAAGCGGCTATGTATCGGTATCACCCACTTTTTCGTGACTTCCTTAATTCACGGTTGCTTCAACAGAATGAACAGGAGGACATAAACCGCATCAGGAACGATTATGCGAAAGCATTTGTGGATGCGGGGAAGGAATGGAAAGCCATCGAACAATATCTATCGGCTGAAAAATACTCCGATGCTGCAGCACTGATCGAAAAAGCAGGCGATCAAATGCTCAACTCCGCAGAGTACGCAACACTGGAAAAATGGATCGATTCCCTGCCGGAGATATTCATTACCCCCACCTTGCAGATCCAGAAGGCCATGATCCTGATGTCAGCTGGGAAGTTTCGTAAGGCGCTGAACGATTTAAAAAAAGTCAAAAAACTTCTGAACCCAAGTAATCTTGTGATGCTATCAAAGTCACTAATTGCAGAGTGCGAATGCCTCAACGAATTGGGAAATAAACATGAAGCTATAGAAATACTAAAGGACCATTTATTGCGATGCTTATCGCCAGAACTAAGGCTAGAGGTAATTTCTCAATTAGCTATTAGTTATTGGATTAGTTTTGACCAACACGGCATTCAATTATGTTGCGATATGGCAAACTCAGTTCTTTGTGAAGATGACAGTATCCAAAAAACTTGTTTTACAAATATAGCGGAAATGCAGAATATGCGTCAGGGAATTTTTCAAATTGCATACAAATCGCTATCTAAGTATTGCTCGAGGGATGGGTTATCAAATAGCCAACAGTATTTCTACGAAAACAATTTAGCATCTTGTCTGATGATGCTTGGTAAATATGATGAAGCTTTACGATTAGCCTTGCTTTGTGAAGATGGCATCAAGAAACGACATGAACTCAAATTGTTGCCCTCCATTCTAGATACATTGGGATGCATTCATATCGCCAATGGAGAGGCAAAAAAGGGGAAGCAACTATTGGAAGAGGCACTTGAGGTTTCCCTGAGGATTGATCAGAAACGAAGTGATGTTACTGCCGACTCTCTCTGCCACCTGGGGACTTTATCAAGACGGCAAGGTAACCCCAGTGAAGCATTAAAATTCCATAAGAGCAGCTTGTCGGAAGCTTTATTGACAGATGAACTTTATGAAGTCGCAATGAGTAATGCGAATATAGCAGCCGATCTTTTACGTCTATATAAATTTGATGAGGCGGAAGAATATTTCAATACAGCTAAATGCTACGCAAAAAAATACGGCCTTAATTATGTAAATACTCAAATTGACTTTAGTCGAGCCTGGGCTAGTTACACGAATAGTGACGAACTTAAGATGAAATATTATCTAACTAGAGCTTTACAACGTGCTGATAAATTTCAGCATAACCATTACATTATTCAAGAAGGCAGAATTTCCTTACCCCTTTTTACGGCTGCCCTGGAAATTGGTATAAAGAGTGATTATGTCTTTTGGATTCTCGAGCAAATTGGTCAAGGGTCGCTGGATTCAATCGAACCGTTACTAAAACATGATGACAAAATAATTAGAGAAAAAATTGCGAAATTGTTATGCGGAATAGGTTCGACCGGTGCGCTCGCCCTTTTGAGGAGAATGCGACATGACAGCGAAGTTAGTGTACAAGAAATTGTGAGAAAATCCCTGTATAAACTTCGCAAGAATTTAAAGAGTCCTTCAGATCTGCTAACAATGAGGGAAGTTGAAGTCCTTGAAAAGCTTTCACTTGGATTAACAAATAACCAAATTGCACAAATGCTCTATATCTCAGAGCGAACAGTGAAAACTCACGTAGTAAAAATTTTCAGGAAGATGGGTTTTACGAACCGCCTCGATGCAGCCTTATATTTTCAAAAACAAGCTGAAAAAGATACAACTTTTCTTGATTAAAAATACATCCAAAGGATGATTACATGAAAGATAATGCCTGCTAGAGTCATGATGTTGATGTTGTCCACGGTAGCGTTGGATAACGAGGGAGGAGCAAGAAGGACAAAAGATACGATAGGGTAGTGGGTCTTGAGAACGATTGGAAACTTCGCCCAGCGGTTTTCAATTCTCGGGGAGGTTGATCTACGCTTCTGCAGTGGGGAACGGTGAGAGTGGGGAACTACCAAACAGCGGAAGTGAGATGATGAGTGGGAGAGAGTAGATCAACCGGGGTGTATCTTAGGCTTCATCCGCAGTTGTGCGGAGATCGTCCAACTTAAGGCCGGGCCGGCCTTTTCGGAATTCACTGAGAAAGTCGGCCTTGCTTCCCTCCCTGTAACTCAGGTCCTCGTTCTTTAGTACTTGAGCCATCACTTCAACGTACTTGGGATCAAGTTGTGTACCAGCAACTTTTCTAAGGATTATTAGTGCCTCAAAGGGGCTCTTTGCGGCTCGATATGGCCTATCTGAGGTCAAGGCATGGTATGTATCGGCCACGGAAAGCATCCGACTCATTTCTGGGATTTCTTCACCACTTATACCATAAGGATAGCCTGAGCCGTCGAAATGCTCCTGGTGGTGACGGATTATATCAGCGATTTCTGTATGTGTTGCCAGCTGAGAAAGCACCTCTGCTGCTGTAGTGGGATGTTCTTTGATCTGCTCCCATTCTCTCGCTGTTAGTTCACCATCCTTCTTAAGAATAGCATCG
Source organism: Thermoleophilia bacterium (assembly GCA_030650885.1). Taxonomy (GTDB): domain Bacteria; phylum Actinomycetota; class Thermoleophilia; order BMS3ABIN01; family BMS3ABIN01; genus JACRMB01. Next base: position 12,018 of record JAUSDE010000014.1, on the reverse strand, counting down.
GGAGTACCGACTTTTCCCAGGTCATGGAGTAGACCGGCCATATGAGCAATTCGCTGCTCATCCTCGGACATGCCCATCATTCTGGCCATATCACGACAGTACATAGCAACTCCGGCAGAATGGCTAGCAGTGTAATGATCTTTACTATCCAACAGCATTATCATGGCTCCCGCCAAGCCAATGTTCATATCCATCAGGTCTTCAGATAAATTGGTCTGCTCAGCCAGTAGTTCTTTTTGTTGCACAAGTAATTTGTATACGTGCTGACTTGCAAATATTGGCACGAAGAACAGGGATGCCGCTGCAATCCCGGCGCTTATATAAACGGCTGCGATAACTATGCCTACGCCCAGGATCATTAATTGAGAGGGCAGCGCGGGGAAAAAATTATTTTTCCATAGGGAAATAATCTTTTGCTTGTATCTAAGCGCGATCCCAATGGATGTAAACGAAAAATCTGCTATTTCCCAAATAATGCCAACGAGAACGCCAGCGACGACAAAGCCAACGGAAATAAATGAAGCCGGCACTCCGAAACCAAGAATGCTGCTTAGATATTCAAAAAGTGCTCCGACCGTCATCACTGAAACAGCACTCGAAGCAACTATGAAAATTATTCGTAAGTAATCTTTTCCACGACTTACAGCTAATATACTCAAACATGCGATTAAGGCAGCTTGCGCAGGACCGAGAAAAAATATTCCTAGAAGGACGGGGAGATTAGCACTACTAACTTGGACGCGGTTTGAGAATTGTACTGCTTGAACTTCTGCAATCCAGGCAATTATGGTCAAAAGAATAGTTTGGGAAATTACTTCATTAGACCAAGAAGATCTCGAGGAAAGATAATAGAAGATGGCACCAGCCGAGAGGCTTAATACAGCAGTCAGCACAACCAGAGCTTTTTGCCTGGCTTGATCTCTGTCTGCCATCGGTACCCTCCCCAAGTAGTCGATGAAAGCGACGCCGCACCCTACACACATGGACAGCCCGCGCGGCCAAGTGGTCGCATTATAGCAACCCTAACCATCGACTGGAAGGTTATTATAAAAAATAAATGAAGGTGACTACCTCCACCACCACCTACCTCCACCTGCTGCCAGCAACATCACCAATGCGGTCATGGCTCCAAAAAGCTTTGCTCTCATGGTGCTCACCTCCTACCAGTTGCCCAGCTTTAACCCCGGAAAACGTGGCTGATAAAGGGCTTGGGTGCCCTCAGCCTCCGTTTTTTCCGCTCTTCCCCCGATCTGGAGCGGATCGTCCCATCAAATCCGAGTGGTCCTGATGGGACGTATGCAAAGATTCTAAATCGGGGTGAATTAGTTTGGTACGTATGAAGTGATAGTCAAGGGATGGGGTAAAGGACGGTTTGAATGAGAGATAGGAATGCAAAGGTGAACGACTATTCCGATCAATTGCAGGCGCTTTGCTGCAGGAGATCGGGAAGAAGGGAAATTACAGAGTCTCAATGTCTACTTCATACATACAAACCGGAAGCGAAAATCGAGCGCGCGAATGAGCTAAGTAAAAGCAGAAGATTTACGGCAAGTCAGGCGACAATTAACTTCGAAACCCAGCTTCCGGAAAATCAATAAGCTCGGAACCCGCTATAACAGACGTGTTTGGCCGTCCGGAGCCAGATCCTGGCGAAGATAGTAATTGGCGGCTTCGGTGCGATTCGAAACACTCAACTTCTGGTAGATGTTTGCAAGGTGGAATCTCACAGTGTTCACCGTGATAAAAAGTTCATTGGAAATCTGGGAATTGGACTTTCCTTCGGCTATCAGTCGCAGTACCTCGATCTCGCGCTCCGACAGCTCTTCAAGCAGCCGACGGTTTTTGGTTAGTTCCTTCATTGCATCTGCAACAGCAACGGGGAGTACAGTCTTGCCTCGAAATACTGCCTGCAAGGCAGCAATCACGTCTTCAGAAGCAGATTCCTGGAGGATTACTCCATCGATAGAGTAATCAGCTGCGAGCTTGATTACGTCCTGGTCTACCTCAGAGGAGAATACCGCATATTTGCAGGGCAGGTTATGCCCGCGCAGCAATTTCATAACTGCGAAATCATCAGTTCTCGACATTTCCAGATCCGCAAAGATCAAATCGGGCCGCTGGTCGGCGATTTCTGACAACAATTTGCGGTTGTCCAATATTTCAGCAACGATCTGAAAGCTATCCGAATCGATGAGCACCTGGCGCATTCCCGCTATCAGCAACGGGCTGCTGCTCGCGATTATCACTGAAGCTACCGGTGCACTCCTGGAGGCTGCCTGCAATTCTACGATTTCAGATGGCCTGGATTCCTTTGTATCTGTATCAGAACTCAAACCTGAGCTCCTGCGGGAGGCGCCTGAACCAGAACCAGCAGTAGAATCCCGCAACCCCTCATCAAGGCCAGAAACGTCCTTATCGCTATCTTCTGAATTCATGCCCGTGCTGGATCTCGCCCTCTGGGCCCTTCCTTTACCTAAGGATTTTGCCAGGTAGACAGCTGATCGGGCACTATCGAATAGTCCGGGAACACTGTCCGCATTTACGGGGAATGTCGAAAAACCAATGCTGGCAGAGACTTTGGCGGCTATATCTATATATTCAGCTGCGGATAGCACCTCGGTGGACAGTCTGCTGGCAACAATGCTGGCGCCATCTGCATCCGTCTCCGAGAGCAGGATGGCGAACTCATCCTCTCCCTGGTGCCACAAAAAGTCTTCGGATCGGCAACTCTTGCTGAGGGCTGTCCCCACCGCACGAATCACCCGGTCCCCAGCTGCTCTGCCATGGGCCGTGTTGATCTGCCCGAGATCATCCAGGTCCACATACATCACTGTAAGCTGGCGTCCATGGCGGCGAGCCCGGGCTACTTCACGCATGGCCAGGTCCATGAACCAGGATTTGAGGCTTTTCTGCCCGAGCCCATTACCTTCAGCAAAACCCTCGAGAATGCCAGTTTTGCTGGTGCCGAGTCCGGTAAAGCCACCAGGGTTTGTGGCCAGACTGGCGATAAAACGCTGTTGGCCGCCGATAACTTCGCGCACCGCTTCGAAGCAGCGGGCATCCTCATCACTGAGCCTGCCAGTGTTTTCAAGCGTCTCTACCGAAAGTCCGGTGATTATCTCAAGTGCACCATCAACAAGGCCGCGCTCGAGTTCGAGGGGAGCGCCAGTCTCATCTGCTCCCCGGAACGCAGGGGATTTTGCGGTCATCGATACCGAAATACGATCGCGGGTGATATCGATCTGAAGTTCCCCGAGCCCCAGATCCCGAAAAAGTGCCTTTAGTTCCCCTGCACCCGTGATCTCCAGCTGCCTTGCGAGATTCTTGGCTGCCAGATAAGACGAGGGCATTACGCTGCCGTCGGGAGACTCCTGGTTGATTGCCAGGTGCAGCAATCTGTATATGAACAGTTGAGAGCCTGGAGAGGAATCGCCGGTCATCGGAGGATCAGGGTGTTCAAAATTGTAAGGGGTCACGTGGAAGCAGCTCAGCGGAGAGGTAGCGCCTCAAGCCAACCGCATATTCGGCTGAAGTAGAGCAAGTTCGCAATCTTTATTGCCATGGCCAGCCTCATAACGCTCATCCTGGGGAATAAAAAAACCTGATATTAAAGGCAATTTTACTACCGGGGTGGCACCTTTACAATTCCGGCGCAGTAGTTTCGGCCGGGTTGGGGCCTGAAAGTTGCCTTGATTCGCGTGTTTTTGAGCATAAAATGGCAGGATAACTGATGCTGGATGTCGAATAATATATGCTGCCTATCCGTTCGGATGGGCTCCAGCGCATTCATTTCAAACGGCAGTAAAGCTGTTTAATTAGCAGGATTCGCATTCACTTTGTCTAATTAACCCCCGACCGGGTGAGCCCTCGAGTTCCAGTAGTAATCTCACTCGCTTTTCCGCTCGTCCGCTTACTCAAACCAGGCTGGAGGTATTGTGGGGATTTTTAGAAAAAGGTCGACAAAATTTGTGTGGCTGGCCATGTTATTCGCGGTTGCCGTCGCCCCGGTGATTATTATGGGCTGTGGCGAGGAAACATCATCCAGCAATGTTTTTACATATGCGGAATCCAGCGATCCAGCGTCTCTGGATCCAGCCCAGGTAGATGAGGTCGTCGCAATAAATATAGCCAGGTATCTCTTTGATGGCCTGGTGGGCTACGACACGGAAACGAGCGAAGTCGTGCCGGCTGTGGCGGAAAGCTGGGAGTCGAACAGTGACGCAACCGAATTTACCTTCCATCTGCGTAAAGGCGTCAGGTTCAGTAATGGCTCCGAAGTCAAAGCGGGCGACTTCGTTTATGCATGGAGCAGGGCTCTCGCGCCGGACACCATGTCCTCGACAGCTTATGCAATACTGCAGCCTGTAATGGGCGCTACAGACCTCGCGGATGGGAAAACCGACAAACTGACAGGTGTCGAAGCTGCCGATGATTACACGCTTAAAGTGACTCTGGAATTCCCCATGGCCGATTTTGTATCACTGCTCGGGCACCCAGTAGCGGCTCCCGTGCCTAAAGATGAGGTCGAGAACGCTCAATTCCGATTCGCCGAGCATCCCGTGGGTAACGGCCCGTTCATCCTTACAGAATGGAAGCACGATGATCAGGTAGTCCTGGAAAAGAACCCTGATTATTATGGGCAAGACGCAAGTATCGACCAGGCGGTGGCCAGGATAATCCCTAATCCCGCGACAGCGGTCGCCGAGCTCAAGGCCGGCAACGTCGACGCGGTCAGGACGATTCCCGCCGGCCAGACCGAAGCGCTTCGCAATGATACGTCTGTTAAATTCTTCCAGGGGCCGGCTAACGCTGTCCGCTTCCTTGCCTTCGACGTCACCAAACCGCCTTTTGACAATCAGAAAGTAAGAGAAGCTTTTGCGTGGGACATGGATAGCATCAAGATCGCCGACAAGGTGCTGCAGGGACAGGAATACCCCGCCGACGGCATCGTGCCCACATCGATACCCGGGCACCAGGCAGATGTCATGCCGTACAGTTTTGATCCGGAGCAAACCGCAAAGCGGTTGGAGGAAGCCGGTTTCCCGGGAGGGGCAGGACTGCCTCCGATGACCCTTTATTACCCAGGTGTTGGTCCCGCAGCTGACACAGCCCAGGCGATTCAGTCTGACCTGAAAAAATCGGGTATACAGGTTGAGATCACCGGCATGGACGAAGGAGCGTTTCGTGACCAGATGCTCAGTGGTGGCATGTCACTATTCCTGATCTCCTGGCAGGCGGACGCTCCAAGCATCGACTCTTTCCTGTTCCCGCTCTTCGAGTCGAGCAACATCGGAGCCACTGATGTATTCCAGTATGCGAATCCTGAAGTCGACGAGCTGCTGGGCAAGGCGCGGTCCGCTCCGGACGTGAATCAGAGGACCGGATTCTACAACGAAGCCGAAAGGAAGATCCTGGCCGACATGCCGATGGTGCCCATCACCTTTGGCCAGGACGCCATGGTTTATTCACCCAGGGTTACCAATTTTGTCCACACATCTTTGGGCGACATCGCCCTCGATAAAATAACCGTGTCTCAAACATAGGCGGCGCCGGTAGAGGGAGCCCGCTTATCAGGCGCCCTCATAAAGGCCGGGGCGGCCTGGGGTAAATATGCCGACAACCCGTTTCATCTTCTACCGCCTGCTCCAGATGTTATTGGTGCTGTTCGGCACTGTCACGGTGCTCTTCTTTGTCATTTACCTGCTCGTTCCCGGAGATGCGGCACAGGCGGCGCTCGGCAATCATGCGACTCCCGAGGCGCTTGAAAATCTGCGCCGCGAACTCGGTCTCGACCGCCCGGTATGGGTCCAGTACGGAATATACCTGCAACATCTGGCCCAATTCGACCTGGGCACATCCCAGGAGCTCCAGCGAGGTGTCGGCGGCATCATTCTCGAATATCTGCCGGCGACAATCTATCTGACACTGGCGGCGCTGACGCTCGAGACCTTATTTGGCGTCGGCTGGGGCATGCTGATGGCCCTGCGCCGCTGGCCGCGGCTGGAAGCGCTCTCATCAGTCACCAGCGCGTTGCTGCTCGCTCTTCCTGTTTTTTTTCTGGGCATGTTATTGCAGTATGTATTTGCAAGCCGCCTGGGCATATTGCCGATTTCCGGCACCGGCGGCTGGAATCCCCTGAACCTGGTTTTACCGGCCATCACGCTGGCTGCCGCGCAGACAGCCATAATCGCCGCAGTGACACAATCATCTCTCTCCCAGGAAATGGATAAGCCATACATACTAGCGGCGAGGGCCAGAGGGCTTACCAGGGCGCAGGCGATGTTGAAACACGGTTTGCGAAATGTATCCGGGCCTGTTGTCACGATTCTTGCCATCGACCTGGGAACGCTGCTTGGCGGCGCCATGATCACAGAAATCGTCTTTTCATGGCCTGGTATGGGAAGGATGGTATATAATGCCGCCCTTTTCCGCGATGTGCCGCTGGTAATCGGCACTGTCCTCGTACTGGTGATTATCTTCGTGGTTATCAATACCATTGTGGATATCCTTTATGGCTGGCTGGATCCACGAGTCAGAGCAGGCGAGCAGGCCAATGGCTAGGGCGGGTCTCGATGCGGCCTCTGAAATGGCCGCCGCCGGAGCAGAGCTCGGTGTCGCCAACACGAATTTCGGCTATGATTCCCCGCGCCGTAAACATCACACATTGATCTTTGCTATTACCCTTGCGGCTATTCTGCTGGCCATTTCGCTGATCGTTCCGCTATTGCCTCTCGCAGACCCCGTCGAGCCGGATTATGACCGCATCGCCGAGGCCCCTGGGTTCGAGCACCCGCTGGGAACTGACCTCCACGGCCGGGATGAGCTTTCGCGGGTCCTCTGGGCGATCAGGACATCCATGATCGTCGGTGTCGCCGCTACGGGCCTGGCGTTGACGGCAGGGATGGCTGCAGCTACGGTAGCGGTGTACGGCGGTCGCATTACTGATGCCATTTTCATGCGGACGGCGGATGTCTTCCTGTCATTCCCGGTTGTCCTGGGTGCAATAGCCATCATGGCGGTTATGGGTCCAGGCCGTCGTAATGTATTCATTGCGATAGCTTTTTTCGGCTGGCCGATCTTCGCCAGGGTCTTCAGGTCATCACTTATTTCAATCAGGGAAAAAACATACATCAAGGCAGCGAAAGTCCTGGGAGCCGGCGAGTCGAGGATCTTTTTCCGTCATGTCCTGCCAAATTCAATACCACCGCTGATTTCCTATACGGCTGTGGCCACCGGCGGCGCGATTCTGGCCGAAGCCGGATTGAGTTTCATAAACCTTGGAGTGCAGCGGCCTGATCCGAGCCTCGGCATGATGCTCTCTGAGTCGATGGGGCAGTTCGAGCCCGCACCGTGGCTTGTCATCGTGCCTGGAATCGCTGTGACTCTGATGGTGCTGATATTCATCCTCATCGGTAACTCTGCCACCAGAGCCTTGAACCCGCGCATTAAAAAGGCTGGATGACGTGAGCGAATATCTGTTGAATGTGAAGAACCTCTCGGTCAGGTTTCGCGGCCAGCCTTCGGCTGCGGTGAGCAACGTCAGCTTTAAACTCCGTCCCGCTTCGGTTTTCGGCATCATCGGCGAATCCGGCGCCGGCAAGTCCAGTCTCGCAATGGCGCTTCTTGGCCTTCATGACAGTCGAGAGGTCAAAATCGGCGGCGAGGTCACCTTTCAGGGAAAAAACCTGCTTGATTACAGCGAGGGTGACCTCTGCAAAGTGCGCGGCTCTGGAATCGGCATGATTTTTCAGGATTCCATGGGGGCTCTAGATCCATCGATGAAGGTTGTCGACCAGTTAGCCGAGGTCATTCGCATGCGCGAATCGGCCAGCCGTGGGGAGTCACGACTGCTGGCCATCCAGCATTTGGAGCGTGTCGGTATAGCGGGAGATATTCTGGCGGCGGCGCCACACGCCTACCAGTTGAGTGGAGGCCTATGCCAGCGGGCAATGATTGCCATGGCCCTCGCCTGCAATCCGGAAGTTCTCATCGCTGACGAACCGACCAGTTCGCTCGATCTTCGATTGCAGGCACAGATAATCGCGCTTCTGAATGAGCGGCGCAGGTCAACAGGCCTGTCGATCGTATTCATCTCCCACGATCTGGGCCTGGTCTCCAGATTCGCTGACGACATCATGGTTCTGCATGAAGGGGCAACGGTGGAGAGCGGCAAATGCGCGGACATCCTCAACAAACCGTCTCATGCTTACACAAAAAGCCTGGTCGGAGTCTGGGGACAGTCCGGCCAAAAGGGGGAAAAAGCTGTTGCCCCTGCTTGAATTCGAAAAAGTCAGCAAGCTTTATAAAGTCCGCGGACGAGGCCACAGTACCCCGGCCAGGGCTGAGGAGGATCAAATGCCGCTGGAAGAAAATACCAGCCAGGGCATCCAGGCTCTGCGTGAGTTCAGCCTCGCCATAGAAGCGGGCGCATCCGTTGGCATCATAGGAGAAAGCGGCGCCGGTAAGACCACTCTCGCTGCTCTCGCCACAGGTCTGATGAAGCCTGACTCCGGCAGTATCCGTGTCGATGGCGAAGAGCTGTCGGCACCAGGAAAGACACGCTTGCGAAATGCCCGCATCATTCAGCTTATCTGGCAGGATACCGCCGGTTCAGTCGATCCGCGGATTAAAGCCGGCGATATCATCGGGGAGCCATTGAGTATTCATGGCCTGTCAGGAAAGAACGAAGCTCATGATAATATCGCCGGTCTGCTTAGTGAAGTCGGACTCCCTGGCAAGCTTGCCGATCGTTATCCCCATGAACTCAGCGGCGGCGAGCTGCAACGTGTTGTGATCGCGAGGGCGCTGGCGGTCAGCCCCAGGTTATTGATATGTGACGAGCCGGCTGCGTCACTGGACGCCCATGCAAAACTCCAGGTATCCGAACTGTTGCTGAGGCTGCGGGCTGAGAGGAATCTGGCTCTGATGGTGATTGCTCACGACCTGACCCTGGTCAGAAGGATCACAAGGGAGCTGGTAGTCATGAAGCGGGGAGCCATAGTCGAACAAGGGCCGACAGAGAAGCTGACAAGCACGCCGTCACACCCATATTCGCAGCTGCTTATCGGATCTGACGTCTCCGGCATGCAGGCTCCATCGCCGCTGCATGCGCAGAGGTCTCTTTAAAAACCGATAATCCGTATGCCTCTGGAAGCCCTGTCGGAAACTTCACGGATTGCGCCGAACACGATTAATATCCTGCCGATAGCGATCCTCAGTGATTCCATCTTGCGCTGAAGCAGATCAGCGTTTCCGGTGATGGAAAAAACCCGCTGCTGAGCCATATCGCTTTGGGAGACCAGTGCCATGATAAGAGGCTGGGTATGTTCGTTCATGGCCTTTGCCGATCTGCCAAAACCCGCGGCTTTTTTGACCATCTTCAATCCTGACATTACCAGGAGTATGAAAGCGGTGATCACGAAGAGTATTTCAATTACCAGTATCATAGTCATCGGTTTTGAGGTAATGCGGTCCTCGATTTGAGCGGATATCGCCTGGCGCCCGCGTAATCGCTGTCAAAGCTGAGAGTGGAAATTTTTACCACCTCGCCGAAGTTGGGAGCCTCGATATATTTTCCCTTGCCGACATACATGCCTACATGCTGCGGCGCAGTCGAGCCATAAAAGAATACCAGGTCACCGGGCTGTAACTTATCAGGCGGGACCGGTGCGCCCATTCCGAACTGGATGGAAGACGCGTGTGGGAGCTCTACCCCATGCTGTTTGTAAACATATTTGACCAGACCCGAGCAGTCAAACCCTGAGGGACTTTCTCCACCCCACACATAAGGAACTCCGAGATACTGAAGCGCTGTCTGCACGACCTGTGCCTGCACGGCGTCACTTATCTCGAGGTCGCGGAGCATTGCCGCTGTCTCGGCTGCAGCGCGCTCCTGCTCGACCCGCAGCCGCTCTGCCTCCCTTGCAAAGATCTCCTGTACCTGACCGTCAAGTCGATCAAGCCTGGTCTGGCGCTCCCTGATCCTGGTCTCGATCTGGGCTTGCTGATCGTCGAGCTGGCGTTCAAGTTGCAGTTGCATGGACCGCTTCTGATCGATTTCGTCTGTAAGAGCCTGAACAGTCTCAGCGCTCACACGGAACTGCTGCTCCAGCTTGTTGTCCTGCTCGTTGATTTTTGCGATATAGCGGCTCTGCTCGTAGAAGTCGGTGAGGCTGTTGCTGTTCATCAGTACGCTCATGAGATTTATCTCACCCGCCTTGTAAACCGCGGCCAGGCGCCCGGAAACCAGTCTTTCCTGTTTGCCATGCTGCGCCAGGGCGTTATCAAGCCGGACCCGGCTGTCCGCCAGATCCAGTGTCAACCGTTCCAGCTGGACTTTGGTGGCGTTGTGCTGCTCGACTATGCCTTCAAGCTGATGGTTCAGGACAGCCATTTCCGCTTTCACGGCCTCAGCCTGTGATTCAATGGTCTGAATCTGTTGCTGTGCGATGCCGGCGGGGTCATTTTCAGGTTCAGCCATGACCAGCCCGGCGGGAACCAGAAGTATCAGCATGCCCAGAAAGGCCGTGATAAATATGCGCAACATGAAACTCGCTTTCATCATAGAAGTCATCCCCACGATTTATACCCACCCCTATCGGAAAATGAACCGATCCCTAAAGGAAAAGAAATCCCTGCAAAAAATAAGATTTAATCAGGACTGGCATAAATGGCGATCTGCAGTCTGAAATTTCTTTGTGCTATAATATCGCCGGTGACGCGGGGTGGAGCAGTCTGGTAGCTCGTCGGGCTCATAACCCGAAGGTCGCAGGTTCAAATCCTGCCCCCGCTACCAAATCCTCCTTATTCAAACCAGCGTCGAATAATAATGCGAAAATGTTAGTGTAATGTAGCTCACTAACTTTTTTGTTTTTAATAGATACCTTCTTAAAGAACGCCTGATTGAACATGCGCCTGACTTTCGGATTGGCTTTAGTGTAAGCCAGATGACACTTAGAGGCCATGTCCAAAGCCAGATTTAACGTACTCTTAATGTCATCGTCACCATTCTTCAGAACTTCCAGTCTGCCCTGGCAGTTCTCTAGCTCCCCGCTTATTCTGTCCTGCTCTTTTTTCAAAACCTCCAAAGGCACAGCCTGGGCATAATAGGCGTCCATGAGCTTGAGCCTCTGATCCGCTAGTTTGGCCATTCTCCGAGTAATGAACTGCTGTTCGTGAATAGTGTTGGATTCTCTCTTTAACAGCTCTTGCTCAAATTGATCTTTGAGTTTTATTTGAACATCCTCAGGAAGCTGTATTTTTTTAAAGCAATCCTCAACCAGTTTTTCAATCTCTCCATCAGCAATATATTTTTGCTTACAGCCGTTTTTGCGAGTCTGACCGAGGCAATAAAAATAGGTGTACTCGTCCTTGGTTCTATTCTTGACCAACATAGAGGACATCTTTGAGCCACATTCTCCGCAATAAACAGTTCCTCGCAAATAGTGTGGATGTTTCCTTTTCCGTTCGCCCGCCTGATCTCTCACCTTTATTACTTCCTGGACTCGGTCCCATAGGGCTTTAGGAATAATAGGCTTGTGAATGCCTTTCGTTTCAATTCCGTTCCAGCTCACAATTCCTTTGTAGAAAGGATTTGCAAGCATAGTCCCAAAACGTGACTTGTGGACTCTTCCAGGCAGTCGCTTTGCAGTCCCCTTGCTCCTGAAACCAAGCGTGTCAAGTTCCTCTGCCAGTTCTTTCAGAGAATAATCACCGGTGGCATAAAGCTCAAATGCCTTTTTTATAAACGGCGCTCTTTCCTCATCAACTTCGATTGATCTTAAAAGCCGTCCGCTCATCGGGGTCTGAACATTCAAGTATCCGAGCGGTGCCATTTCAGGCCAACCGCCCTGTTTGGCTTTTTGGACCATTCCCTTCTTGGTTTCCGTGCCCAGGTTGGCAGAATAGAATTCAGCCATGAGTGCGTGGATGCCCTCGACAAGATGACCAGAGGCGTTATCCTCAAAATTCTCAACAACGGAGACAAGGGAGGTATCAGCTCTTTTTAAGATTGCCTTA
>JAUSDE010000005.1 GCA_030650885.1 Thermoleophilia bacterium | reverse complement strand
CCCCGGCTGTTAAGCCCCAGTGGCTGGGACCTTGTCCGCGAGGGCCGGGCGCCGGAGATCCTGGGCGACATCACGACCTGGAGCTGGGTCTATCAGGCGGCCATCAGCGCCTGTTTTCTGATTGCCGGTGTCGGCTACCTGGTTCTGTACAAACGTGAGCAACGCCCCTTTTGGGGCTGGCTGTCGGTCTCGTTCTTCGCCGCTTTTTTCACCCAGGTGAACTTCTTTTTCTACCCTGCGATCTACCCTGCTGACCTTGTGCCCGGCGACTTCATGCGGCTGTTTTCCCGCATCGTCCTGTTCCTGGGGACATACGCGGAGGTGGTTTATTCCTATCGCAATCTCGAGGAGAGAAACCGGGAACTCAAGGCGCTGCAGGATATTTCGATCCTCGGCATGGGGTCGAGCGATACCAAACAGATTCTCGAGGGCATAAACTCGATAATCGAAAATGTCTTTGATGCGGAAAAAGTCGTCATGCTTTTTCCAGATACGGAGACACAGGAACTGGTTGCGGAAGGCCCGGTTGTCGGCCTCAGCGATGACCAGGTAGCAGGGCTCAGGATTCCTCTTTCCGAGGGAAACTGCCTCGCGTGCGATACATTCAAAGGAGGCAGCGTGGCGCTGTCAAATGATGTCAGTGACAGCCGAGTCCTCCCCAGATTCCGGGAGATGCTGGGAATCAGGACCCTGATGATCGCGCCGCTCAGGACATCCGACAGGACCATCGGAGTGATCAAGGTCATAAACCGGCGCGAGGGCAGCTTTGGCGACGAGCATGTCCGCCTGCTTTCGATCATCTCGTCGAGGGCCGCCCTGGTCATAGAGAACGCGCTGTTACGCGAGCAGCTGGAGGCATCCGCGGTCATCGCCGAGAGGACTCGCCTCGCCCGTGAGATACACGATGGCCTGGCCCAGAATCTGGGTTACCTGAACCTGAAGTTGCCGCAGGTAGTGTCGCTGGTAGAGAATGACAAGGACAAGGCTCTTGAGGAATTGGGCTCCATGCGTCAGATCGTGCAGGAAAGCCTGACCGAGGCGCGACAGGCCATCGTCGATCTGCAGGCGCCGATCTCCAACAAGGATTTTCTGGAGATGGTGAGCGAATACGCCAGGGAGTTCACGAGGAACACGGATGTGGCCGTGAACATCGTTTCCGATCAGAACTCGACGGGGCTCAATCCATTTGCCAAGGCGGAGATGGCTCGCATAGTTCAGGAAGCGCTCAACAATGTTCGCCGCCATGCCGAGGCCAGCCGAGTGGATATAACGTTTCAGCGAATGAACGGAAACCTCAGAGTGGAGATCAAAGATGACGGCAAGGGATTCAACCCGGGGGAGGTATTCAGTGGCAAGAATCGCAGGAATTTCGGGGTTCGAAGCATGACCGGCAGAGCCAAGCATCTTGGAGGCACTCTCGATATCCGGTCAAAACCTGGTGATGGAACTGCCGTCATGGTGGAAGTTCCCGTTGGAAAGGTTGAATAATGGACAAATTGAAGATCATGCTCGTCGATGACCACGTGCTGTTCCGTAAGGGGCTGAGGGATGTGATCGCCATGGAAGACGACATGGTCGTGGTCGCGGAGGCGTCTAATGGCAGGGAGGCGATCGAGCTGGCAGTCAGCTCCAGGCCAGACGTGATCCTCATGGACGTGAACCTGCCAGGCATCGATGGTATCGAGGCGACGCGGGCCATATCAGAGAAACTTGATTCAGCCAGCATCATGATGCTCACGGTCTCCAGTCTCGACGAGCATCTGTTCGAGGCGATAAAGGCCGGGGCCATGGGTTACGTCACCAAGAACGTGTCACCTGAAGCGCTCCTCCGTAATATCCGCGGCGTTCGCGATGGCGAGGCCCCGCTCTCGCGGGCCATGACCGCCAAGATCCTGAACAGCTTTCGAGAAGATGCAAAAGAAAAAGCCGTCAATCGGGAAAACAACATCACCAGGCGGGAGAGCGAGATCCTCGAGCTTCTGGCGGAAGGCGCCCGCGATAGGGAGATAGCAGAGAAGCTTGGAATCGCCGAGAATACCGTGAAAAAACATGTGCAGAACATCCTGCGCAAGCTTCATGTCAACAACCGGACCGCGGCCGCGGCCGCGGCGGCGAACATGAATCGCAAGAGAGTCTAGCGCCTCGGCGGGGAACAACGTACCGCAGGAGAGTCTAGCGCTTTCGCGCTGAACCGTTTCCGGCAAAGGCCAGCAACGCCAGACCGACGAATCCGGAGATGGTGGATCCAGCCAGCACCCCGATTTTTGACATTCTCAGCAGTCCGGCATCCTCGAAAGCCAGCAGGGAGATGAACAGCGACATTGTGAAACCGATGCCGGCGATACAGGCGGCGCCATGTAGCTGTCGCCAGGACACCGACGGCGGTAGCGAACCAAGCCGCGAGCTCACGGCAAGCCAGGAAAAAACGACTACCCCGATCTGTTTGCCGAAAAAGAGCCCCATAACGATGCCCATCCCCACCGGGTCGCTGAGAGATTCCAGCGGATTATTCTCGATGTGGATCCCGGCGTTGGCCAGTGCGAACAGGGGCACGATCACATATGCGGCCCAGGGTTGAAAGACGCGCTCGAGTATCTGTAGCGGCGCCTCCCGATCGGCCTCGACCGACCTTGACGGGATCGCCAGAGCCAGCAGCACTCCGGCGATGGTGGCGTGTACTCCGGAATTCAAAAAAGCCACCCAGATACCAAGGCCCACGAACAGGTAGATCGAAATCGCTCGCACGCCCAGCCGGTTCAGCAGGAGCATCAGGACGAAGAGCGCCAGGCCTGCGGCCAGCGACGTCCACGAAATTGTGCCTGTGTAAAATAGGGCGATGATGATCACCGCTCCGATGTCATCGATGATAGCCAGGGCGGTCAAAAACACTTTAAGGCCGAGAGGTATCCGCTTCCCCAGCAATGTCAGTACGCCTATCGCCAGTGCGATATCGGTTGCCATGGGAATGCCCCAGCCCCGGGACCCGGCCCCGCCTGCATTCAGCATCAGGAAGATCACCGCCGGTACGAGCATGCCCCCGATTGCAGCGGCGACCGGCAGCATCGCCTGTTTCCGTGACGAGAGTTCACCATCCAGCAGCTCCCGCTTGATCTCCAGTCCGACAACCAGAAAGAAGATCGCCATCAGGCCTTCGTTGATCCACAGCTGCAGCGATTCCTGTGGCAGCAGGTTCCCCAGCGTCAGGGGGATCTCTGTCTGCCAGAGCGATTCGTAGGCATCGGGCCAGAGATTCGCCCACGCCAGAGCAATCGCAACCGCGGCAAGCAGTACTATCCCGCTTGCTGCTTCGGTTTGAAAGAAGCGCCGGAATGGACGCCAAATGACTTTATAAGGTGTGATGATTTTCCTTGAGGCTGTTTGTCATAAAGAGTCAACGATATTCCACATGGTATCAAAAGCCGTAGATGGCATCTCGTCGATGTCTTCGAGGGGCCATATGGTTAGTATTGTGACAAATGAGGAAAATATAAATTATTCAGTCAATCCCGAAGGAGAGAAAATGAAAAAGATCCTTGTGCCCGTTGATGGCAGCCCGTCATCGAAGAAGGCTGCCGAACTGGCGATAGATACAGCCGCCATGACTGGTAGCTCTATTGTGGTGTTGAGAGTCATCGATGTTGAGAGCTACGCGGGCCAGTGGGAGTTCATGCGCGATAAGGTCGAAGACGAACTCAAGCGTGACGCCAACGCGATCCTGGACGAGATCGAGGAGAGTGCGTCCGGGCGGGGCGTGGCGGTGGAGAAAGTCATCCGGTATGGAGACTCATCACACGAGATCATAGGTTATGCCAGGGAGAACCGGGACAGCGTCAATTCGATCATGATGGGCTCAGCGGGTCGGCGGGGGATAGCGCGGGCTTTCGTGGGCAGCACCGCATCCAGGGTGGTCCGCCAGGTCGGCGCCGAGGTGCCGTGTCCGGTGACGGTGGTACCCGCCTGAGTCAATCCCTGTTGGCTGAGTAGCGGGTCAGGTCCCGTTCCTCCGCGATCATCTCGAGGAACACGTCCACTACATCCGGGTCCCATTGTTTGCTGGCTTCGCGCTTGAGCGTTCCCAGCACCTGCCGTTGTGACATCGGTGGCCGGTAAGGCCTGGGTGAGGTCATGGCGTCGTAAGCGTCGGCTACGGCAATCACGCGCGCCTCTATCGGTATTTCTTCTCCAGCCAGCCGGTCCGGATAACCGTCGCCGTCATATCGTTCCTGGTGGTGGCGGATAACCGTCAGGAGCAGGTTGGCGGAACGCAGTGGCTTGCAGATCTTTTCGCCGATAGCTGGGTGATCCTGCACGGCGACAAGTTCGGACTCCGTAAGCGGCCCTGGTTTTTGCAGGATCGTCTCACTGATGCCGATCTTGCCGACGTCATGAAGGATGCCCGCGTTGCGGATCGTGTCTGTCTGCTCATCTGTCAGCTTCATCCGCTGAGCGATGAGCACACCATACCGGGCGACCCTCTCGGAGTGGCCTCGCGTATAAGGATCATTCGCTTCTATCGCCAGAGCGAGTGTATAGATCACATCGCGGGCGCTTTCGAGGTCTTCGTTCAGGTGCTTGGTCCGCAGTAGCGCCTTGACCCGCAGCAGCAGTTCCAGTTTATCCACCGGTTTGGAAAGAAACTCGTCGGCGCCCGACTCGAATCCCTTCACCTTGTCGTCGATCTCCGCCAGAGCCGTCAGCATCATCACCGGTATGCGGTGCCATGAATGGCCGGCTTTGATTTTTTCGCAGACTTCGTATCCATTGAGGCCAGGCATCATCACATCCAGTATGATCAGATCTGGATCGTCGTTCTGTTCCAGCTGTGCCAGGGCTTCCATGCCGTCGTACGCCGGTATGACTTCATATCCGGCAGCCGTGAGGTAAGCCTCGAGCAGCTGCACGTTCTGCGGGCTGTCGTCGATGATCAGGATCCGGTCTTTTTGTTCGGTGTTGTTCGGCACTATTCTTCTACCTTCCCCCCTGGATCGCCCCGCGATTCGGCCAGAAAATCCGCGATCACTCCGGCAAACTCCCTCGTGTTGATCGGCTTGGCGATATAGCCGCTGCATCCGGCTTCTCTGGCTCTTTCCTCGTCGCCCCGCATGGCATGCGCTGTCAGGGCGATGACGCTGATATGGCTGGTTCGCTCATCCTCTTTCAGGAGCCGGGTGACCTCGAGCCCATCCATCTCCGGCAGCTGGATGTCCATCAGCACCAGCTCAGGTTGTTCCCTGCCGGCGATCTCAAGAGCCTTCCGGCCTGTATCAGCCTGTAGCACCTCGTAGCCGTGTGCCTCCAGGACATCGCTCACAAGCTCGAGATTCATGAGGTTGTCTTCAACAATCAGTATTTTCGCTTTGCTCATCTTGATGAAACCTGTTCGGCAGGCCGGGATGAAAACAATATCCGGGATTCCCCCGGCTTAAACTCCCCGGCTTTTCTATGTAGGTTCCTTATTCTCGTCCAATTTGACGTTCGAAGTAAACAGCGTGCGGCTTTCAAGGCGGCACAAAAGCTCTTTTTTCTCAATCGGCTTGACGAAGCAGTCGAATGCGCCCAGCTCCATAGCCCGCCGGCTGCGCTCGAGGATCGAGATCACTATGACGGGGATGTCCCGGGTCTCAGGGTCTGCCTTGAGTTCCTGGAGGACCTGCCAGCCGTCGACTTTCGGCAACAGGATGTCCAGGGTGATCACATATGGCTTCAGTTCCCTGGCCAGGCGAAGAGCCTGTTCACCGTCATAGGCATATGCGACACGGTAGCTGGTTTCCTTCAGCCATAACCCCAGAAGTTCACTTGTCTGCGGATCGTCCTCGACAACCAGCACCAGCGGCTGACCTGGTACTGTTTCAGGCTCTATCAAAGCCGGCGGCGACTCGCTCCGGCGCCTGTCCGACTGCCTTCTTCGACCGGGTGTCATCGGCAGCGAGAAAGTGAACTTGCTGCCCGTGCCCAGTTCGCTCTCCACCCAGATCCGGCCACCATGCATCTCCACCAGTTTTCGGCTGAGCGCCAACCCGACTCCCGTACCCTCATACCTGCGGGAGTTGGCGCTTTCAAGCTGCTGGAATTCGGTGAAGATTTTTTTCTGGTCCTCGGCGCTGATGCCGATGCCGGTATCGGTCACAGAGATCTCGACCATCCCGTCCACTGGCTTGGCCTCGATGATGACACGTCCACCCTCGTGAGTGAACTTTATCGCGTTGCTTACGAGGTTATAGAGGATCCGTTTCACCTTGCCGGCGTCAGCCAGTATCAGTGGCAGCTGTTCCGAAGGCAGGACCTCCAGCCAGACGCGCCGCTGGGCGGCGAAGGGATGGCCGAGCTTGCGGATGTCCTCCATTACCTGAGGAATAGAGATGTCCTCGCGGACCAGTTCCTCGTCTTCGGCGCCTATCTTCGCCAGTTCCAGGATATCGTTGATAAGCTGCAACAGGTGGCGCCCGCTGGTTTCGATGTTGAGAAGATACTTCTCTTCACGATCGCTGATCTTGCCCTCGCCCATGTCCTTGAGTACCTCCGAGAAACCGATGATGGCGTTCAGCGGTGTTCGCAGCTCGTGGCTCATCACCGAGAGGAATTCAGACTTGAGGCGGTTGGCCTCTAGGAGGTTGAGGTTCACGCGGCGAAGGTTGTCCCGCGAATCCTTGAGGCTGTCAGCCATCTTGTTGAAGCTCTCGGCCATGTCTCCGACCTCATCTTTCGACTTCACATCGATGCGCTCTTCCAGGTCGCCTTCGGCGATCCCGTGGATGACGCCGACGACCTGCCTCAGTGGCTTCAGAACCGTCGAACGCAGGGCAAACCACAGGACTACCATGAGGACAATCAGGCCGGAAATGAACACGAGCGCCATGCGGATGAAATCTTCACGAACAGCCCGATCGACGCTGCTCATGGATGTGGACACAAGCACGGCGCCGCGAAGGGCCTGGTCGGTTCCATGGCATTGCTGGCATGAGGCCTCATTGGGAAGCGGGTTGACCTGGACAAGGTAGTCGCCATCATCGCGGCTATCGTAATACTGCAGGGGTTCACCGGTGTTAAGCACATCCCTGACCGGATCGTTTGCTTCCTTGTTCGCACCGTTGCCGGCGAAAACCTCATTGCCGCGGTTTGAAAAGACTTCGATACGGTCGACCTCGGGTGAACTGCGGAGTTTTTCCAGGGCGCTGGTTGCGATCTGGCCCTTACCGGCCAGCATCGTGTTGGCGATGCTGTTGGCCACGTTGCTGCTTAGCTGTTCTGAGCTAAGCTCTTTCTGGTTACGAAGTTCGCTGGAGTCCAGGTTCACATCGAACCAGGCAAAAATGCCGAAGCCGATGACGATGACGAGCATCACCAGGCTGAGGATCTTTGCTTCAAGGCTTTTTTGAAGTGGATTGTTCACGGTTCCGCAGGCCTAGGCTACGCCATCATCATTCAGGTGGGCATGGTCCGGAAGAGAGAAGGTGAAGCAGCTGCCTGTGCCAGGAGTGCTCTCGACCCAGATGCGGCCGCCATGCAGTTCCACCAGCTTCCTGGTGAGCGCCAGCCCCAGTCCGGTCCCTTCATATTTGCGGGCGTAGGAGCCTTCGACCTGAAGAAATTCCGAGAAGATGCGCTGCTGGTCCTTTTCGCCGATGCCGATGCCGGTATCCGTCACCGATATCTCCATGCTACCGTCGCTGGCCGTGGCGCCCATGGTTACCTTTCCGCCGGTCGGCGTGAATTTAATGGCGTTGCTGAGCAGGTTATAGAGGATCTGCTTGAGCCGGGCCGGGTCAGCCGTGACAGTATCGACGCCATCGTCCAGTTCGATCGACAGGCCGATATCCTTCTTTGTTGCCAGCGGCTCCACCACACTTTTGACTACGAACATGGCATCAGACAATGAGAGTCTCTCCGGATGGATTCCCACGGTCCCTGATTCCACCTTGGCCAGATCGAGGATATCGTTGATCAGCTGCAGCAGGTGCTTGCTCGAGACGACGATATTGCCTATATATTTCATCTGCCTGTTGTTCAGCGCGCCGTAAGTCTCATCTTCCAGCAGCTCGGAAAAACCGATGATGGAGTTCAGCGGCGTGCGCAGCTCATGGCTCATAGTAGCCAGAAACTGGGATTTCAGCCGGTTGGCTTTCTCCAGTTGCCGGTTGGTCGCCTGCAGTTCCTGTTCACGGGCCTGGATGTCCCTGTTGACCAGCTCCAGCTCGCCGACCTTGCCTTTGAGGTCCTCGCTCTGGATCTCCAGTGACTCGGTCATGCGGTTGACGGACCGTCCGAGTTCGCCGAGCTCGTCCTTGGATCTGATGTGGACCCTCTGACTGAAATCGCCCATGGCCACTGACTGTGTTAACCGTGCCAGCTTGCCAACCGGCTTGACCATGTACAGGTTCAGGCTGAGATAAAGCAGTACCAGCAGGGCGATTATGCCGAGGCCTCCGATCAGCGTGAACTTGACCTGCTGTTGATAGATGAGGTTGTCGCGAGGTTCGAGATACATATATATGCCGATGGTCGCCACTGGAACGCCGTCGACGGTCAGCGGGGCCACCGCTTCTATAACCTTGCGGCCGTCCGTTTCGCTCTCGGCGTGGGTGGCCTGATTGGTTTCAAGGGGCGCATAATCTTCGGGGTCCGCGATTTCACCGATCTGATCACGGTTAGTACTGGCGATGCGGATGACCTGGTCTCCCCGAGGGGCGTAGACTGAGATCTTATTGATGTCCGGATTGATCTCGTCGAGTTTCTCGATCTCGCTCTGGAAATGTTCGTAGCTGATCTCGTCGAGGGAGTTCGTGTCGGCGCTGAAGAACTGGGCTACGAGGGTGGCGCGCTCTTCGAAATCCTCGTTGATGGTGGTTGAGAGAGTGCTGATGGAAATGTAAACAAGGCCGCCGATGATGGGGATGCACATAGCCGCCAGCAGGAGGAGGATCTTGGCCCTGAGCCCGAACCGCTTGTTGGTAAAGACCTCGTCAGTTTCCGCAGGGGGCGCTGTCATGGTTGGTTGGAGAATTTCATATTTTCTGGCCTCAACTGCCCCTTAATACTGGATGCTGCAGGTAAAACCTCTTCCAAAGCGTGAGTCATTGCTGCATAGAGCAGGATTTAAGAGGGTGTTGTGATAAAATTCCGCTTCACACCATGTTTTGACTGTAAAAGTATAGCATAGCAGCAGAATTGGTTATGCTTTCGGTCTTTACCATCCTGGTGCGGGAACGGTGTCACAACCGCCCCGAAACATATTCTCCGAGCGCCTGCTTCTAAGGTTTTGCGGCCGTCACGGCCGCTGATTATGAAGAGGTAGCCGACGGCTGTCGGGTCGAAGCCAAAGGGTCTGTCCGGAAACAGCCAGGCCTCCCGTGTTTGGAAAGGAGAAGTAACCGATGAGTCGTGCAAACGGCTGGCAAGCCCCTTTTTCCATAGCCGTACTCGCCGGCGGTGAAAGCAGCCGCATGGGCAGCAACAAGGCGCTGAAGATGCTCAGCGGCAAGCCGGTCATCTCACATCTGCTGGATTCTCTGAAGCCCCTCACCAATGACATCTTTATCGCTGCCGGGGATGTGGCTGCCTATGAAGATCTCGGTTACCCCATTCGGGCGGACCAGTATGGGCAGAAGTCCTCGCTGGTCGGAATCTATTCAGCACTGGCCGCATCGAACAACGATCTTTGTTTCACCGTGGCCTGTGATATGCCGTTTGCGGAACCGGCGCTGGTGCTACTGATGGCTGGCCTGGTTTCCGGCCATGACGCCGTCGTGCCCGTCAGCCAGCGAGGCCGTGAGCCGCTCCATGCTTTTTACTCGCGGGCCTGTCTGGGACGGATGCGCCATCGGATTGAAAACGGTGAGCTGGCCCTACACGAACTGCTTGATTCGCTTGATGTCAGATATGTGGATATGGTCGAGATGGCGACGTTATGTGATCCCGCCATGGTATTCCTGAACCTGAACTCCGTCGTTGACCTCGAGGAAGCCTCCCGGATGCTCCCGCGCATGCGTAAGCGCCGCGAGCAGGCCTGGTTTGCGGACGCTCCACCGGAACGGCCGCCGGTGATCTGTTTCGTGGGCTCAAAGAATTCCGGTAAGACCACGTTTCTGGAAAAGCTGCTGCCTGCTCTCGCGCGCCGGGGAGTCAGGACCGCCTGCATCAAACATGACGTCCATGGGTTCACCATGGACCGCGAGGGCACCGACACCTGGAGGCTCGCCCAGGCCGGCGCGAAAAAAGTCACGATATCGTCTCCAGAAGCCGTGGCATCCCTTGAAAAAGTCGATGAGGAACGCATCCTCGCAGACCTTTACGCGAGCGCTGCCAGTGGAGTCGACCTGGTGATAGCCGAAGGGTTCAAGAATTCCGCCGCCGACCGCATCGAGGTCGACCGTGAGCGGGGTGCAGGCTGCGGACAGAGGCCAGCCCGCGACCGGGATCCCGGCGGCCTGGTCTGTCCCGAGCACGAGCTGGTAGCGGTGATCTCTGACCGGCCGGATGCCGCCCGTACCATCCCTGTTTTCGATCTGGAGGACGTGGAGGCCGTCGTCAACCTGATAATGATCCGCTATGCCCTCGGCGATGGAAGCGGGAGGGCCGGCGCATGATCCGGCGGGCTCCCGGCAGCAGCAGCGGCAACCGCGTCATCGCCGGTAGTGGCGCCGGCCGGCGCACGATCGACTACCTGCGCATCTCTATCACTGACCGCTGTAATTTCCGCTGCAGGTACTGCATGCCTCAGGAAGGCATCCATCCTGTAAGCCACGACGATATCCTCAGCTTCGAGGAGATAGTCAGGGTTGCCACGGCTGCCGTGGACGCTGGGGTGTCGCGGGTGCGCATAACCGGTGGTGAGCCCCTTGTTCGCCGTGGCTGTGTGGACCTTATCGAACAGCTTGCCATGATCCCGGGCGTTTCCGACCTTTCACTGACGACCAACGGATCACTCCTGGAAAGCCAGGCTGTTGAGCTGCGCGCAGCGGGGCTTTCCCGGATCAACATCAGCATCGACAGCCTTGACGGGGAACGGTTTTCACGGATCACCGGCGGCGGCGATCTGGCGCTGGTGATGGCGGGGCTCGACAGCGCCCTCGACGCCGGTTTTGCGCCCGTGAAGGTCAACGCCGTAGCGCTCGAGGGTATCGAGGACGACCTTGCCGGTTTCGTGGCCATGACCCGGGAGAGGCCGGTGCATGTGCGATTCATCGAATTCATGCCGATCGGTTGGCGGCTGGGGGAAGCGGATCCCGGCGGCCGGCGGCCGAGTGATGTTCGATCTGGCGACCGTCAGCTGTCCAGCGGTCCCTGGAAATTCGTCCCGCGGGCGCGCCTGCTGGCAGGGCTCGCGGCCTTCGGCGAGCTGCGGCCGGTGGCCTCTCCGGGTGGCGGCGGGCCTGCGAGGTATTTCAAGTTCAGGGGGGCCGAGGGCACCATCGGTTTCATCAGTTCCATGAGCGATCATTTCTGTTCCCGCTGCAACCGTCTTCGCCTCACCGCTGACGGCAGGTTGCGCAATTGCCTGTTTTCCGACGAGGAAACCGATATAAGGCCGCACATCGGCGGGGACCGGACAGAGCTCACACGGATCATCTTCGATTCCATGAACAGCAAGAAGTTCAGCCGCACCGGCGTCCGTCCGGGCGCTCGTACCATGTCACAGATCGGGGGATGATTATGGCGGAGCGGAAGAGAAACGTGTCTGGTAACAGTGATTTTTCTCATATGGACTCCGGTGGGCGGGCTCGAATGGTGGACGTGGGCGGCAAGCCGGACACGGCGCGCCTGGCTCGAGCCGGCGCCCGGGTGACCATGGCGCCCGAGACATTGCGGCTGCTGGTGGAACAGGCGTTGCCCAAGGGCGACGTGCTGGCGGTGGCGCGGGTGGCGGGCATCATGGCCGCGAAGGAGACCGCCCGGCTGATACCCATGTGCCATCCGCTCAACCTGACTCATGTCGCCGTGGATTTCAGCATCGACGAGAAGAACTCTTCGGTCATCATCGAAGCTTCAGCCAGCCTCGCCGGCAAGACCGGCGTCGAGATGGAGGCGCTGACGGCGGTTTCCGTGGCGGCGCTTACCATTTATGACATGTGCAAGGCGGTGGATCCGGGGATGGTCATCGGGGATCTCCGGGTTCTGGAGAAATCCGGGGGGAAGTCGGGATGAGTGACCAGGCACGACTTACACCTGGACAGGCCGACACGGCACGGATCGTCTCCATCAACACTTCCACACAAAAAGGCGAGCGCAAGAAACCGGCCGGTTCGGCCCGGCTCGTCACCGGGCATGGCATCGCGGGTGACGGGCATGCTGGGGAATGGCATCGTCAGGTCAGCCTGCTTGCCATCGAGAGCATAGAGACCATGCGTGCCAAGGGGCTGGATGTCGGTCCTGGTGATTTTGCCGAGAACATCACCACCGAAGGCATCGATCTGGTGACACTGCCTGTGGGAACGCGGCTGAAGCTCGGTACGGCGCTGGTTGAGGTCACCCAGATCGGCAAGGAATGCCATGACCGCTGTGAGATCTATCGCCAGGCTGGCGATTGCGTCATGCCGCGGGAGGGCATCTTCGCGAAGGTGCTCGAAGGCGGAGAAATCCGGAACAATGATTCCATCAATAAAGCCAGCGAGGGGACTCAGTGGAAATGCAATGAAAGATTTTAGCGCCGCCATCGTCACTGTAAGTGACAAGGGCTTCAGCGGCGAGCGCGAGGATGGCAGTGGCGATCTGCTGGAAAGGTTACTCCTTGAGGCCGGTGCAGGCAGCGTCGCCAGGGTCATTGTGCCAGACGAGCGGCAGCAGATCGTTGAGGCATTAACGCGGCTTTGCCGGGAGGAAGGCGCCAGCCTGGTCATCACTACCGGCGGAACCGGCCTCGTGGCTCGGGATGTCACCCCCGAAGCAACCCTGGAAGTCATAGATCGCGAGGCTCCCGGCTTCGCCGAGGCGATACGGCGCGAATCCATGAAGATTACTCCGCGGGCGATGCTATCCCGGGCGGTCAGCGGTATTTGCGCCGATTCGCTCGTCATCAACTTTCCCGGAAGCCCCAAGGCCTGTGCCGAGTCATTCGCCATCATCCGGCCGGTTCTTGGCCATGCGCTTGAACTTCTGGCCGGCCGTGGCCGTGATTGCGCCCGCTGATGAGCTATCGGTGCCCAATTGAAGACACGCCTGCAAATCAAGTGTATTCAGCCGGAACCCTTGCATTTGAAAAAACTATTCTGATATTCTAGCCAACAGAGGTGTGACTGGCGTTCAGTGGATAACCACTCGGGAGCACCTCCGCTGGCAGAAAAGCCAGCCGATTGGCCGGACGCCTGGGCCCTCCAGAAAAGTGGATGGCTTGGGTGTTTTTTCATCCCCGGGGCCTTCCTCCGGACCTTTTGCCGAAGTCAGAAAGGGAATAAATGGCCGATCTACCCCATCACGAGATCATTGCGGAAAGCGGCCCACCGGTCAGGCTCTTCATCGATGGACGCCGTTTGCAGGTCAATCCCAGCATGACCATCCTGGAAGCCGCGCACGCGAACAGCATCGAGATACCCACCCTTTGTAATGACCCCCGCCTTGCGCCCGTCGGCAATTGTGGCCTGTGTCTGGTGGAGGTCGTCGAAACCGGCCTGGTGTACGCCTGCCAGACACCCGTAGCCGAGGGCATGGAGGTCACCACCCTCAATCCGGAGATCGCCGAAGCTCGCAAACAGAGGCTAACCGAGTACCTGACTCACCACAACGCTTATTGCGAACCTCCCTGCCATAACGCCTGTCCGGCCCGCATCGATATTCCCGCGTATCTCGCGGCGATCGCCCGTGGCGATGACGCCGAAGCGATCAGGATCGTCAAGCGCAGGCTGCCGTTGCCACGCATAATCGGCCGGGTCTGCCCGCGCCCCTGTGAGAGCGCCTGCCGCCGGACCCAGGTTGATGAGCAGCCGGTCGCCATCTGCCAGTTGAAGCGTTTTGCGGGCGACAGATCGCTCGCCGAGGGCACCCGTATCGCGGAAGAGAAAGCCGCGTCCACGGGCAAGAAGATAGCAGTCATCGGCGCCGGGCCCTCGGGTCTTTCCGCCGCCTATTACCTCGCCCTTGACGGGCACCAGGTGACCATATTCGAAGCTAACTCTGTGGCCGGGGGCATGACGCTCACGGGCATACCGCCATTCCGCCTGCCCCGCAGTGTTATCCAGGAAGAGGTCGACGATATCCTGGCGCTCGGGGTGGAACTCAGGCTGAACCAGCGCCTCGGCACTGACTTCTCGCTGGAAAGCCTCGAGAAGGATGGTTTTGACGCGACATATCTCGCCATCGGCGCCCAGCGCGGTTCTACGGGGCGCATCGAGAATGCCGACGTGGCCGGAGTACACTCGGCCGTAGATTTTCTCAACAGGAGCAACAGGGGTGATTGGGATACACCGCTCGGCCACACGTTGATAATCGGTGGAGGTTTCACCGCTATGGACGCGGCCCGGTCGGCGCTCCGCCTCGGCGCTGAAGAGGTCACCGTGGTTTATCGCCGCTCCCGTGAGGAGATGCCTGCCACCAGGGAGGAAGTCAACGAGACGGAGGCCGAAGGCGCGAAACTGTCACTATTAACGGCGCCGCTCTCCGTCGCCAGCGTCGAAGGCCGGGTTTCAGGCGTACTCTGCCAGAAGATGGAACTGGGAGAGCCTGACGATAGCGGCAGGCGGCGCCCCGAGCCTGTCGCGGGATCAGACTTCATCATCAAGACAGATACGATCATCCTTGCCATCGGCCAGGAAGTCGACCAGACAGGACTGGACGACAACCTCGATCTCAGTAAATGGGGCACCATCGAGGCCAACCAGCGAACTCTGGCGACCA
>JAUSDE010000189.1 GCA_030650885.1 Thermoleophilia bacterium | reverse complement strand
CATCGATGATGCGAGAAGACCTCCCGTGCGGAAACTGCTCGGCGCCGCATCGCCTCCTTCCAGTCAACGTCACCGGAAGGGAGGATGATCTCGGCCACGACGAGATCAACCATACCGTCGAGGAGGTCGTCCTTTCCGGCGACATGGTTGTAGAGCGATGCTGCCTCGACCCCGAGCCTTCGACCTAGCTCGCGCATGGTAATTGACTCAATCCCGCTCTCATCCGCGAGATCCATCGCTGCGCGCACTACGCGTTCCCGGTTGAGCGTGTCCCGCGATTTGTTTCTGCCTTTTGCCTGAGCGATCGTGGCTCCTCCTGTGACTGTCCGTGGTGTGCGGGCAGATTTTCACTTTCCTTGACATACTAACACCGTTAGTATAGTCTGGGCAAGATAAGGCTAACAGCGTTAGTAATGAGAAACCGTATCAATACTACGGGTAGATCAGGAGGACTGATGTGATGAAAGACATGGGTACGAGAATCTCAACACTCTGGATTGTGGTCATGTTCAACATGGTCTTCGCGGACATTCTGACCTTCATCATGCCTGGAAAGCTGCAGGAATTGTGGGCCGGACAAGCGGGAGTACACATCACTCCGGGGCTGCTGCTGGTGTTTGCGATACTCATAGAGATCCCGATTGCGATGATCTTCGCGTCCCGCGTCCTGAAGCCGGGTCCCAACCGCTGGGCGAATACCGTTGCAGTGGTAATCACTACCGTGTTCGTACTAGGCGGCGGGTCGCTGGATCTTCACTACGTGTTCTTCGCGACCGTGGAAATCGCGTGCATGGCGCTGATCGTCTGGTCCGTTTGGTCGAGGCGCAGCTCAGAAGCCGCAGCGTAGCGACCGCATACACTCTGTCAGGCCGCGTTTGACAGAAGAGGCAGAAGGGGATAGGCCAATTAAGGTGCTCGCTAGTCCGTTCAGCGGACAACACGAGCCCCGCCGGAACGGCGCAATCGAAAAGGAGCTCCATGAACTCACTGAGGAAGACCTCACTCGTTGCGGGCGTGTTCTACCTACTCACCTTCGTCTCGATCCCAGCCCCATTTATTCTCTACTCCTCCGTGCGCGCTTCGGACTTCATCGTCGGTTCCGGCCCGGACACTCCTGTCTTCGTGGGCGCCATCCTGGAGATCATTGTGGCCCTCGCTGGTATCGGCACAGCCGTAGCGCTCTACCCAGTTGTCAAGCGACAGGGACAAGCGCGCGCACTGGGCTTGGTTGCATCGCGCACTCTGGAAGCCGCCTTGATCACCGCTGGCGTCGTCACCCTCCTGTCGATCGTGACCTTGCGGCAGGACGGGGTAGGAGCCGCTGGGTTGGTCGTCGGCCAGGCGCTTGTTGCCCAGTACGCCTGGATGTTCCACGTGAGCCAGAGCTTCATCCCCATCTTGAACGCGGTACTGCTCGGGTCCCTGCTCTACCAGTCGCGCCTGGTGCCACGGGCTCTTCCCGTGTTGGGTTTCATCGGAGCGGCTCTGCTCCTCGCTGTATGGTTTGCCGTCCTGTTCGGGCTCATCGGTTCTGTGTCCGCGCCGGCGGGTGTCGCCGGCCTCGTGATTGGGGCGTGGGAGTTCTCGCTGGGCGTCTACCTGACCTTTTGGGGATTCAAGCCGTCACCCATCACGGCTGGCATGTGACGCGCAGGCACTGGCAACTGCTGAACTCTCCTGCCAGTAGCTCCGTCAGATCAATAATGTATCCACACCTGCGTCCCGACAGGCGTGACGCTGAACAGCCATTCAGCGGCTGGCATCGGGAGGTTCACACATCCATGTGAGCGCCGGACTCCGAACTCACTGACCCAGGGAGCGCCGTGGATGGAGTACATCTTATCGATGAACCATAAGACATAAGGCACTCCCGGCGCGTAGTAGTAGCTACTCCCGCTACCGCCGGACATGTCATTCGCCACATACTTCGAATTAATATAGTACGTTCCCGCGGGTGTATCCGAGCCGGGAGCGCCGGTGCAGACCAGGAATGTCCTGTACGGCGCGTCGGAGCGTACGAAAAAGCGTTCTTCGACCTCAGTTATCATGGTGCTATGGACGCTCAGGGTCTGGTTCGAGATGTTTATCTCGATGAAACTTACAGAGACAAAGGACGTCCGTGGCATGAAATGATCGCCGGTCTGTACCTTGGACCGAAGCCATTCCCAGTTGCGCTCGCCACTGAACCAGTTGGCGCGGGGGCTGGCGTAACCGGCGCCGCTCGGGTCGAATAACCAGAGGCCGGTGTTGGCGCGGTCGTATCCGTATATAACCGCCAGTTCGATCCTGCCGTCGTTGTTGAAATCTACAGTTGCGAGCTTTGACCGGCTCCAGTCCCAGTTGCCGATGCCGCTGAACCAGACGGGGTGCGGCGCAGTGTAGCCGGTTCCGCTCGGGTCAAATAGCCAGAGGCCGGTGTTGGACCGATCGTATCCGTAAAGGACCGCAAGCTCAGTTCTTCCATCACCGTTATTGTCCACAGCTGCGAGCTTTGACCGGCTCCAGTCCCAGTTGCCGACGCCGCTGAACCATACAGGGCGCGGTGCGGAAAAACCTGAAACCGTAGGATCGAACAGCCAGAGGCCGGTCTGAGACCGATCGTATCCGTAAAGGACCGCCAGCTCGGTCTTGCCGTCGCCATTGACGTCCGCCGCGGTGAGTCGCGAGCGGCTCCATTCCCAGTTGTTCTCGCCGCTCAACCAGACCAGCCGCGGCGCAGCGTAACCCGACGGCGTGGGGTCAAAGATCCATAGGCCGGTCTGTGCCCGATCGTATCCGTAGAAGGCTGCGATCTCGGTATTGCCATCGCCGTCGCGATCGACCGTGACGGCTTTGGTGCGGGACCAGTCCCAGTTATTCGAGCCACTTAACCAGTCCACGTGCGGGGCTGAGAGGCCGGTGCCGGTGGCGTCGAAACTCCAGAGCCCCGTGTTGGAGCGATCGTAACCATAGAAAAGGTCGAGTCCGGAATTGACGGCGGTGGCGCCGCTGGTCGTCAACCCGTCGGTAGCTTCCACTTCGCCTGGCGTCTGTATATCAGCGTCGCCCGGCGTCTGGGTATCGATTGCAGCTGTCTGAACGTTCTCGTCCTGGCTGTCTGCCCCGGAAGCACCTGAAGCAGAATCAGCAAGCGGGCTATCGTCGGTCGGGGTACTACTGTCCGCAACGGGATTGCTCTGTGCATCAGGACTCTCAGGAGAAATGTTCAGCGATTCATCGTTGAGCAGGGGATCAATATCAATAGTGCCGCTCTCGTTGAGGCAGGAACCGTTTATGCAATCCGCCGTAATGAGCGTATTGGCGAGCGGGTAGTTTTCCGCTGAAGTTCCTGTCGCGCCATAGGCCGCGACGCTGCCGAACGCCATTAATAAGAGGACGACCAGAGTGAAGCTGAGGGAGAGTTTCATTACTGCGGATCTTGTATTCATTGGATGATCGCTCCAGACAAAAATAGAGATTATTATTTGTATGAAGGAAAACTATCAAATTAGCAGACACAAATATATAACCGCGTTCATCCGGCTCGAGCCCGACTGCAATCATATAGGGCCGACAAACTATCAGATTTTGTTTATTTCCATCTCGAAGCAAGCAC
This sequence comes from Thermoleophilia bacterium, assembly GCA_030650885.1. Classification (GTDB taxonomy): domain Bacteria; phylum Actinomycetota; class Thermoleophilia; order BMS3ABIN01; family BMS3ABIN01; genus JACRMB01. The sequence continues at coordinate 2,109 of JAUSDE010000189.1, read as the reverse complement.
TTTTATGCCGAAACCCGGCAAAACCGCCATGCGGCGCGCGCGCGACGGTTCCAGCCAGAGGCGGAACAGCCACTCCAGCCCGGCGCGCCTGAAGAAACGCGGCGCCCGCGGGACCTGCCCTGAGATGAAGTCGAAGGCTCCGCCGACGCCGATGGCCACGCGCACGCTGGAGAGTTTCGCGCGGTTCTGGCCGATCCAGTAATCCTGCTTGGGGCAGCCGTATGCCACCGCCAGTACCTGGGCTCCGGACTTGTTGATTTCCTCGATGGTGGTTTCGTCGGCGACGCCGGGATCGCTGCTGCTGATGCCGGCGATCTTCAGTCCCGGGATATCCCGGCGCAATCTGGCTGATGTCATCTCAGCCACGCCTGGCTGTCCTCCCAGCAGAAAAAGGCCGGCGTCGCGGGCCGCGCAGAGCCGGGCGATCTCGGGCAGCAGGCCGGTGCCGGTCACCCTTCCCTTAAGCGGTTTTCCCAGCAGGCGCGACGCCCAGACGATGCCCATGCCGTCGGGTACGATCAGCTCCGAGCCGTTAATGAGCCTCATGAGACCGGGCTCGTTACCGGCGCGAATGACATATTCAGGATTGAGAGTGACCACCTGTTTGCATCCTGGGGAGTCGAGCAGGCTGGCGATCACTTTCATGGCCTGCATGGGATCGACCCGGTCTACGCGGACGCCGAGGACTTCCAGGGAATCAATGGCTATTATGGATTCAGCAGGCGCCATGACCGGCAAGCACCTCTTCGTAGATGTTTATTATCTGCTCCGAGACCTTGCTCGAATCGTGGCGTGAGGCGGCGTTTCGAGCTGCAGCGCCAACTTCGAGAAGGCGTGATTCCGGGAGGCCCAGGGCCTGCTCTATAGTTGCGGCGGCCGCCGCCGGATCACTGAAATCTGTCAGGAAGCCGGTATCGCCGTCGTCTACAAGGTCGATGAATGCGGGGATAGCGTTGACCACGGGAACAGTGCCGGTGGCCATGGCTTCCACAGTAGAAAGGCCGAAAGCCTCGTATTCAGATGCTGAGACAAAGAGCCGGGCGTCCGCCAGCATCTCAAGCATCTGGTCCTGGGGAATAACTCCAGTGAAGCGGACCACGTCGCCCAGGCCGATAGCTGCCGCCTGAGCTTCCAGCCCCGACTGTAATCCTTCCCAGTCAGGACCGATGACAGTCAGCGCAGCCTCGGGCCGATGCTTGCGCAGAACAGCCATCATATCCAGCAGCCGGTCCACACGTTTGTTTTTTGAGATGCGTCCGATGAAGACGAGGTTTTCGTGGCGGCTGGCGGAACCATCCTCGATATTGCCGCCTGCCCGCTTCTCTACCCCTGCGAAAGTCTCATAATCGATGCCATTCTCCACCAGTGTCACGCGGCTGCTGATCTTTTCGAACAGCTGCTCGTCCTTGGGGCTCGATGCCAGGACCCGGTCCACTCCGGTCAGGGCCATGCGCGTAACTGTCTGGAAGTAAGCCTTCTTAAGCGCCGGGAACCACGGTGTATGGAAAAAGCCTCCATGGGTGGATAATACCAGTGGCCGCCCGTGCATCCATTTGCAGGTGCCCAGCATATCGACGAAGAAATCTACACCGTGGACGTGGATGATATCGTAGCGCGGGGCGAGCTCCATGAGCCGCGGCGCGAAGAAATAGCGCGCCGTCCCCAGGGATGGCAGGCGGATGACATCCGTGCCGTCGATGCGCTCGTAGGCAGGCAGCGGCGTCATGTTCTTGAACAGGTAATCGAGGGTGGCCACATCGGAGCGGTGGCCGCGCCCAGACAGTTGCCGGCAGAGGCTGGAGACGTAAGTTTCCATTCCCCCCGTGCTGGGTAAATACTGGCGTACGACCTGGAGAATGTTCATTGGCGCCCGTTCGTCTTTTGCTGTGGATGGAAACCCAAGGGGATTCCGGGGCCTGGTGCTTTGAGGTTAAGGTACTGTATCCAAATCCTTCACTCCACCGCAAGGTGGCATGACTACCATTTTTCAGTTCGTCGCCCCGCAGCGGCTCTGCTATAGTTCGATTGCTACGGGTAACGGCGAGTTATAGGATGTTTTCAAATTTCAGCTACAGAGAGGTGAAGTAATGAGGAAATCATTTTTTATGG
>JAUSDE010000182.1 GCA_030650885.1 Thermoleophilia bacterium | reverse complement strand
TCCCTACGCTGGCATTATCCAGATCAGGTTCACGGGGTCAGTGACAACATCACTTTCTCAGCCGCTGGGCGCAGCTCCCCCAATGTTTCAGCAGGATTATACCATCCGGACAGACGAGGATTAAAGTAAGCGGGGAAGATTGCATTCAGGAAAAAAACAGCGGGCTTATTTGCCCGCAATCAACCGCAAATCTCTTAATCGTTCTATCGTGCAAAATCTCAGCCCTGCCATCCAACGATTACGACCTCAGGCTGCGTCCTGTCCTACAACAACAAGCTCGCCTACGGTCGCACTTACCAGGCTGCGTTCAGCACTGTCATCCATTGCAACTGAAATACCATGCCACCTGACAAGCGAGTCGGGGTCTTCAAAATCCTCGCCGCAGATCTCACAATAGCCCCATTTATTCACTGAACCGGCGGACATGCATACATCACAATCATACATCTTCATCGCCTCCACCTCCTTGCTTTGTCAGACGCTCCGTCAGCGTCAGCGAAAGCTTATCCAGTTATAACCAAATACGGTATCAGGGAATGACCTTACTTATGGTATTGAACTACCCCGATTACCAGAAACGCAAACCCTACAAACTTGATCTTCCCCACAGGGCGTGAAATCGCTGCTTTTAAGGCGTTCCGGGCGGAATCAGCCTGGTTTTCTTCCTGGAGCCGCGGAAATCGGGCAGAAGGGCATCTTCTTGTCATCGAGCGACATGAACAGATCGACGACTTCCGGGTCGAACTGGCTGCCCCGGTTCGCCAGAAGCTGGCTTTTTGCCTTATCCGGGTGCATGGCGTTTCTATAAGGACGGCTTGATGTCATGGCGTCATATGCGTCGGCGACACCCATCAGCCTTGAGCCCATGGGTATATCCTCACCGGCAAGCCCCTCAGGATATCCGCCGCCGGCGAACTGTTCATGATGATGCCTGACGATCGCCAGTACCACCGGATCAGAGATTATCGGCCTAAGGATACGCTCCCCGATTCCCGGGTGCTCCTTGATGAAATCGAATTCCTGTTCAGTCAATCTGTCCGGCTTATGCAGTATTTCTTCCGGAACGCCGATCTTGCCGATATCGTGCACGAGCCCGGCAAGGCGTATCTGTTCCTGCTCATCAGTTGACAGGCCAGACTCACGGGCGAGAGTAACTGCCAGCTCGGTCACTCGTATGGAGTGGCCGTTTGTGTATGGATCTTTGGCCTCCAGCGCCTCAGCCAGAGCTTTGACCGCCCCGAGAAAAGTGAGACGGATCTCCTCGGTCTGCTGCTGCACCTTCTCTTCGAGTTTCAACCTGTATTCGCGGTTGGCGAGTATGAGTGATTTTTTTTCGAGAGCGCGATCCACGCTGAGCATGACCTCCACCAGGTTGAACGGCTTGGTAACGTAGTCGCTCGCTCCCTGTTTCATGGCGTTTATCGCAGTCTGAGTATCAGCTACGGCTGTCACCATGATCACAGCGGTATCCGGGCTTTTTTTCCGTATGTCCCTCAGAAGCTCCACCCCTGACTTTCCGGGCATCATGATATCGCTGAGCACCAGGTCGACCTCACTACTGTCAATGATAGTAATTGCCTCCGACGCGTCAGCCGCCGTGCCGCACTGATATCCCTCCGACTCAAGAGTACGCTGAAGGATCTCACGGATCGTCGCCTCGTCATCGACTACCAGGATATTGTTATTTTTTTTATCATTCATTCGCCTGCAGTTCCTTTCAATTCAGCCGCCGCCAATCTTTCCGTTTGTATACCATGCTCTCACGGATCAAATATCCTCCTCCGCGTATAGCGGGATGACATCGCCCTTATCGGTAATTCTTAACAAGAGCCTTATCCCCTTTAACGCGGGTAGCTATGCCTATTTCGCCAGTACGCTCGGATTCGTAGCCCATGCATTCCTGAACACGGCGATGCTTCTGAATTGTTCCTGGTTCTGCGCGGCGACGCATCGAGTCCGGTTTCCAACGAGCGGCGCCATGGCAGCAACAAGGAATAGGTGGCAACTACTAGAATAAACAGTGAGACGCTGGAGCGGAGAAGAGCTCCAGCGCGTAGCGGAATTGGGTTTGATTGCGGGTGGATAATATTGACTATCGGCAGAATTTTGGTCGAGTTTGACAATGCTGTCTCCCCGCTCATTATTTGGCCATCGGCCGAATTCTCAGGTGGCTTGACCAGGCTTGGAGGTGATAGGTAAGTTTATAATTGTGAATTAGCAAGCATATTTATTTGACCTTTCATCCGTTTGGATATTAGATTAGGTCAGCAGGCGGGGCGTTGATTGATGCGCCCGGTACAAATCCTTACAAGGAGGCGTCATATGGCAGTAAAGAAAACAGCACCCAGGAAGAAAGCGGCAGCGAAGACCAAGGCTGTCGCCAAGAAAAAAGTGGCTACCAAATCCAAGGCAAAAGCTAAACCAGCTGCAAGGAAGACCGCCGTCAAAAAGACCGCTGCCAAGAAGACTGCTGCGCGCAAGCCGGCAGCCAAGAAGACAGCTGCCCGTAAGCCCGCGGCAAAGAAGACAACCGCAAAAAAGACAGCTGCAAAGAAGACCGTAGCCAAGAAGACAGCCGCCAGGAAGCCAGCGGCCAAAAAGACTGCCGTGAAAAAGACAGCTGCTCGTAAGCCAGCGGCAAAAAAAGCTACCGCTAAAAAAGCTGTAGCCAGGAAGCCAGCGGCCAAGAAAACCACGGCTCGCAAGCCGGCAGCCAAGAAAACTGCGGCCAGGAAGCCAGCCGCTAAGAAGACAGCAGCTCGCAAACCGGCCGTGAAGAAGACAGCGGCCGCAAAGAAGACCACCAAAAAAGCTGCTCCGAAGAAAGCTGCGGCCAGAAAACGGCAGTAATTTTTTCTTCGATCGCCGCACATATAGTGTATGAATTAAGCCACACGCCTGAAGGCGGGAAAAATGGACGTATTTGACGCCATCAGGGGCAGGCGTAGCCATCGCGCGTTCGAGCAGAAATCAGTGGAGCCTGAGAAGGTAGACCTCATTCTCGAGGCAGCGCAGTGGGCACCCTCCCCCGCAAACAGTCAACCCTGGGAATTCATTGTTATAACAGGCAAGGCGCCAAGATCACGGATCGCGTCCATTTCAGAGGAAGCCGGAAGGACGGGCTCCATAGAAATCCACGGTTACTCCTATGTGCGCCCCGCACCTTACGCGTCTGACGACACCAGCGCGGATGAATTAAGTCACGAAACGAGTAGATATTCTCTTGCCTTCCTTGAAAGCGTCCCGGTCATGATCGCTGTTGTCGGCAACCCGGATACAGTGGTCCAGCAGTCTTCAGCAAGAAAATCCAGGGAAGGATACAAGTATGCCTGCGCTGCCGCTATACAGAATATGTTACTTGCGGCGCAGGCACAGGGTCTGGGCAGCCTCTGGTTCACCTATTTTGATGCTGGCGCTCTGTCACGTTTCCTTAACGTACCCGAAGACAAACATCTGATTGCGTTAGTCTGCGTCGGATATCCCGGATCGACGCCACAATCCCCCGGGCGCTCATCCCTGAAGCAAAAAGTGAGAAGGATGGATTAGTGGTCAGGGTGCTTGGAATACTTGGCAGCCCACGCCTTGCCGGCAATACCGACAAACTACTGGACAGAGCGCTAGCCGGCGCGAAGGATGCCGGGGCTGAAGTCGAAAAAATCTCTCTCTGTGATTTGGATATATCGGGATGCATCGAGTGTAACGACTGCTATGAAACCGGTTCGTGCACGATAGGCGATGAGATGGACATCGTCTATGCGGCCCTGGAAAGAGCCGATCGCGTGATTCTCGCGTCACCGATGTTCTTCATGGGGGTAACAGCGCAGGCGAAAGCCGTTATCGACAGATGCCAGTGCTACTGGGCGCTCAAGTATATCCTGAAGGAAAGGTTCCCCCGCCTCGAAAATGCTCCGGCGCGATATGGCAGTTTCATAGGAGTCGGGGGCACCAGCGGAGAGAAACTGTTCGAGGGCACCATGCTTACCCTCAAATATTTTTTTGATGCGATCGACGCAAAGCCTGCCGAAGAATTTTATGTGCTGGTTCGGGGCGTGGATGACAAGGATGACGTCCTAAAACGCGACGAAGCCCTTCATGCGGCATACGAATCTGGAAAGTCGCTGGCTCAGCTGAAATAAAAAACCGGGCTGATCCTGGCCGGCCCGGCTGAGCAACTCCCTTTTGACGCAGTCTCGTTCGACTACTGCATCTCTTCCTTCTCGAGCATCACTCGCCGGTTCGGTACATCGTGGGGATCCTGGGTGATGCGGCGGTCTACGACTACCTGCAGCTCAGGATTCTGGCAGGATATCTCCTCGCAGCGCCTTCTCAGATAGGGCATCTGGCGATCTACAATAAGTAACATGCCATCATCAGACGGCACGAGCGCTGACTTGAACCCGCAAATCCGGCAGCCGGTGAAATATTCAGCCGGCTCCTCATGCTTGTTCTGTCCGCAATATGGGCACGACAAAGAGTCCATGCATTAGAGTATAGTTATATGTCTGACTGTGCGGCATCGGGGATTACCCTGAAAATCGGGGAAAAGGAGCTTGGCTCCTCGGGTAGGACTCGAACCTACAACAATCCGGTTAACAGCCGGATGCTCTACCATTGAGCTACCGAGGAGCGTCAATGAATCTATAGCATTATAGAGGGGCGCAAACCGGCATTTCAAGGCGGCTTGTCTCAGTCGTCCTGGATCATCGACCGGACTGCATCGATCTTGCCCTGCATCTCCAGCGGATGCGCCATGTAGGCGACGCAATTCTCGCAGCTTGCCAGGAAGGAAAGCCAGTACTCTCTCTGGCTGCCGGGCAATTCTGAAACTACCGCTTCCCAGTCAACTTCCCAACATCCCACGTTCTCGCGATAGGCAGGACAATTCGCCCTTTCACGATCGGTGTGTTTCATCATGCAGTTGGGTTTGATCTCCCAGCACATTAATTGATGTTCTGACCCATCCATCGCCGCCCTCTCCTCCCCGTACTACACGCCGCGCTGGCGCGGCTATCCGACTATCGAGCTAAGGCGATGAAAGTATATCACTTCTTCATTCAAGCTCAAGTGTTTATGTCAACCAGCGTTGAACCTGAATATGAGAAAAAGCGTTTACTGGGAAATGCGCTATTCGAGGAATTCCTTGAGCCTTTGAGACTCACGATAACTCTTGAGCTTGACCAGCGTCTTGGCTTCGATCTGGCGGATGCGCTCGCGGGTGACACCGAACTTCTGGCCTACTTCCTCAAGTGTCCGGGGGTGTTCTCCCTTCAGGCCGAAACGAAGTTCGATCACCTTGCGTTCCCGGTGAGTGAGGCTGCCCAGGACTTCCGCAAGGTCCTCCTTCTGCATGATGTCGGAAACGGCATCACATGGAGCCACGGCGTCGCTGTCCTCGATAAAGTCGCCAAGCTGGCTATCTTCCTCTTCACCGATTGGAGTCTCAAGGGATACCGGCTCCTGCGAGATCTTGAGGATCTCACGGACTTTTTCAGGGGTCGTATCCATCTCTTTGGCGATCTCGAAGGGGGTAGGCTCGCGGCCCTTGTCCTGCAGCAGCTGGCGCTGGACACGTATCAGCTTGTTGATCGTCTCGACCATGTGCACGGGAATACGGATGGTGCGTGCCTGGTCGGCGATGGCGCGGGTTATGGCCTGGCGGATCCACCAGGTGGCATACGTGGAGAACTTGTATCCCTTGCGATAATCGAATTTCTCGACCGCGCGGATAAGCCCGAGGTTGCCTTCCTGGATCAGATCCAGAAACAGCATGCCCCTGCCCACATATCGTTTGGCGATGCTCACCACAAGGCGCAGGTTGGCCTGGATCAGCTTGCGCTTGGCCTCCATGTCCTGCCGCTCGATGCGCTTGGCGAGTGTGACTTCCTCCTCGGCCGTGAGCAGCGCCACGCGGCCGATCTCTTTGAGATAGAGGCGCACCGGATCGCTCGTGGGCGTCTTCACAGTGAGATCCAGGCGGTTCATTATCGCCTCTTCGTGTGCCTTGACGGCGGTCTCGTGAGCCAGCAATAGTTCGTCTTCGTCTTCAACAACATCGATGTTCATGTCTAGAAACATCGCGTAAATGTTCTCGATCTGCTCGGTGGTGAGTTCGATGTCCTGCAGGACGTCAGCAACACGGTCGGAGGACAGGAACCCCTGCTCCCTGCCTTCCACCAGCAACTCGCGGACCTCATCGAGAGTCAGCTCATCGGTCGGACTCATGCTTGTGTCTTCGGATTGGCTCAAGCGCTTCCCCATGAACCTGACTGGATTACCTGAAGGATCTCCCGGCGTCGCGTTTCGAGGCGATAGAGCTCCTTGAGACCGGCGTCACCTATACCTTTGTCACCGGTATCCTCATCCATTGAATCGCCGAATTTTGACTTTATTTCGCTGATCCGGCGGGAAAGTTCGGCTTCACATAATCTGAAGTAATATTCGGGCAGAGCCTGTGGGGCTGATTCTTCGGTCCTGGACCTGATCACAAGTTCCGGGAGGATCTCGCGTGCCTTGCTGTCCATTGGAACTCGCGCTGCATCGATTCCAGACTCGTCCTTACCGGAAACGAGTCTTTCCTTGATCCAGTTGAACGCGGATCGGCTGGTCTCAGTCGTGAAATGGGCGTCATTCATCAGCTGCAAGTACCTTCGTGCCTCCCCTGGATTTGCCAGACACATGCTGAGAAAACTTCTTTCGGCAATTTCCTCGTGAGATAAAACCCGCTGTCGGGTCCCTCCATCCTGTTCCTTATCGTTCAGAGGGGCTGACTCCATTAAGTATGCCACATTTTCCGGGCTAAGGCGGAGTCGGTCGGCGATAATCCTCAGCTGTTCATCGCGCTCGATCGAGCTTGACGCTTCAGACAGAACCTGCTTGAGCGCCGAGAAGGCTCGCACCCGTCCCTGCGAGCTTTCAAGCCCTGAAGCAGCCAGAGTTGACTGGACCTGGTATTCTAGCAACGAGGGAGCATGGTCGGCAAGGTCGCTGAAAGAGGCCGCACCGTTCACAGCGAGGGCCAGATCGGCAGGGTCACGGCCCTGGGGCAGCTGGATGACCCTTACGGAAAGATTCAGCCTTCGGGCTATCTCAAGAGCGCGAAGCATCGCAGCCTGGCCGGCGGTATCCGCGTCAAATGCCAGGAAGATATTCCGGGTAAACCTGGATATCTCGCGAAGCTGATGCTCGGTCAGTGCAGTACCCATCGAGGCTACTGCGTTGGCGATACCAGCCTGATGCAGCGCCAGCACATCGGTATACCCTTCGACAATGAAAACCCTGTCCTCTTTGGTGATGGAAGCCCGGGCGTTTCCGAGCCCGAAGACCAGGTTCGTCTTGTGATACAGGTCGGAGTCGGGAGAATTCAGGTACTTGGGCTTGCTGTCGTCGAGGACGCGAGCGCCGAAACCCAGCACCCGGCCGCGATGATCAGTGAACGGGAACATCAGCCTTCCCCGGAAACGGTCACGAGATCTGCCATCGCGCTCGAGTATCAGCCCGGCCGCCATGAGTTCACTGTTTTCATAACCTTTGGCGGTGGCGGCCTTTATCAGAGAAGCGCCGCTGGCGGGCGAGAACCCCAGGCGGTATTCATTTATCACTGGCTCATGAAAACCGCGGCCTGCGAGATATTTACGCGCTCCTGCCGCTGAGTTCGACTCCTGCAGATAACGCGAGTAATAAGCGGCTGCCTGGTCGAGCAGCGCCAGCAACCGGTCCCGCGTCTCACGTCGGCGTTCCTGTTCGGGGCTGCTCTCCTCGTACTGCAGGCTGACGCCGTATTTGTCTGCGAGTGTCCGGACCGCGTCGGCAAATTCCAGCCCCTCTTTCTTTTCCATGAAGGTGAAGACATTGCCGCCCTCGCCACATCCGAAGCAGTAATAGAGTTTCTGGGCCGGGTCAACCGAGAAGGAGGGCGTCTTTTCGCCGTGGAAGGGGCATCGGCCCATGTAGTTGGCGCCGCTTTTTTTCAGCGTGGTATACGGCGCCACAACTTCGAGCATGTCACAGGCGTCGAGCACAGCCTGGATGCTTGCCTGTGCGATCAGCGCCATTTAATCATTCCTTCTTCGGGCATAACAGATATTGTCAGCGCCATTGGATGCATACCTTCGCCGGGCATAAAAATCTCGATCAGTGACAAGTTACAGGTCCCATTCGCTGGGTAGGAAAAGATCCTTGAAAGTTCGGATGGCGTACCTGTCGGTCATTCCCGCGATATAATCGGTCACCCTGGCGGCCAGGTCGTTCTCGCCGTCTTCTGTCCAGGCCGGCAGCAATGCGGGGTGCGCGGAATAATAATCAAAGAGGCTCTCTACCAGCCTGCTGACCCGCATGGTCTCGCGTGCGTATACCGAACCGATATAAACCCGTTCGAAAAGGAAAGACCTGAGGCTGTCCATGGCTTCTTTCATGATGCGGCTCTGGACCACCTCGCCTTTCTCCCAGCTTGAATCCACAAGGTCGTGGACCAGAGCGTCGATACGATGGCTGCTGGTGCCGCCAAGGAGCGCTATCTCCGTCTCGGGAAGGTCTTCGGGAACAATGATGCCCGATCTAAGGGCGTCGTCGATGTCGTGGTTAATATATGCGACGCGGTCGGCGATGCGGACGATACGGCCTTCCAGCGTCGCCGGCAGATCAGGGCCGGTATGGTTGAGGATCCCGTCCTCGACCTCGCGACATAGATTCAGCCCTTTGCCATCGCCTTCCAGCTTCCGGACAACCCGAAGGCTCTGATGGTTATGCTCGAATCGGCGGCCTGTCCGCTTTTTAAGGGACTCGCTGAGAGCCTCCTCACCGATGTGGCCGAAAGGCGTATGGCCCAGGTCGTGTCCGAGGCTGATGGCCTCAGCGAGGTCTTCGTTCAAGCGAAGCGACCGCGCTGCTGTACGCGATATACCGGACACTTCAAGAGTGTGCGTCAGGCGGGTGCGGTAGTGGTCGCCTTCAGGGGCTATGAATACCTGGGTCTTGTGCTTGAGGCGCCGGAAACTCTTACTGTGGACGATGCGGTCCCTGTCGCGCTGGAAGCAGGTTCTCAGCGAGCATGATTCTTCTGCGAGGGCGCGGCCCTGGCTTTCGGCAGCTTTCACTGCATACCGGGAGAGGTTCTCTTCCTCCCACTTACCAGATATGGACGCGGCTTTCGGTTTAGAGCACATCAGGGTTGGATTATAACCCACTTTCCGGACGGAACAGGCCGGGCTTTCGGCCCGGCCTGCTGATAGATTCAAACTGTCGCAGTATTTCAGGCGGTCGTGTAGACCATCGCCTTCTCCTCCAGCACCGCCTGGGCTGCAGCCAGCCTGGCCAGCGGCACACGGTACGGTGAACAGCTCACATAATCGAGGCCGGCCCGATGGCAGAACTTTACGCTCTCGGGCTCTCCTCCGTGCTCGCCGCAGACGCCGAGCTTGATGCCCGGCTTCTTCGCGCGGCTGAGTCCGACGGCGATCTCGACCAGCTTGCCGACGCCGTTGACGTCGATCGTCTCGAAGGGGTTTTTCTTGATGATACCCTCTTCGAGATAATAGGTGAGGAACTTGCCCTCGGCGTCATCCCGCGAGAAGCCCAGAGCTGTCTGGGTCAGGTCGTTGGTGCCGAAGCTGAAGAAGTCGGCATAATCGGAGATGTGGTCGGCGGTGAGTGCCGCGCGCGGCAGCTCGATCATGGTGCCGACCAGGTAGTCGATGCTTACGCCGGCGCTGGCGAGTACGTCGTCGCAGACATTGACCGTCAGCTCGCGCATCCGGTGCAGCTCTTCCGCGTAACCCACCAGCGGAATCATGATCTCGACTATGGGCGCGTCACCGAGCTTCTTCTGGATGGCTACAGCCGCCTGCATGATCGCGCGTACCTGCATCTCGTAGATCTCGGGCCACTGGATGCCAAGCCGGCAGCCGCGGGTACCGAGCATCGGGTTCATCTCTTTGAGCGAGCGGACGCGGGTAGCGAGGTTCTCTTTTTCAGCAACCTCGGCCTCGCTGGCTCCGGTAAGTTTCGCCCGCTCCAGCTCGACCATCAGGTCTGTGTAATCAGGGAGGAACTCGTGCAGCGGCGGATCGAGGAGCCGGATGGTGACCGGCAGACCGTGCATGGCCTCGAATATGCCCTCGAAGTCGCTCTGCTGCATCGGCAGTAGTTTATCCAGGGCGTCGGCGCGGGACTCTGTATCTTCGGCCAGGATCATCTTGCGGACGATCGGCAGCCGGTCCTCGGCCATGAACATATGCTCGGTGCGGCAGAGACCGATGCCCTGGGCGCCGAACTCGCGTGCCTTCTCCGCGTCTTCGGGAGTATCCGCGTTGGTTCGGACAGCCATGGTGCGGATCTCGTCAGCCCAGCCGACTATGGCCTGGAAATTCTCGTTGATCTGTGGCGGCACCAGATCCACGGCGCCGAGTATGACTTTGCCCGTGGTGCCGTCGATGGTGAGGATGTCGCCTTCGCTTACCGTGACGCCGTTGACGGTGAACTGCCTGTCCTTCTCGGATATGTTCACCTGGTCGGCGCCGCAGACCGCCGGCTTGCCCATTCCACGGGCGACCACAGCCGCGTGACTGGTCATGCCGCCGTGGGAGGTCAGCACGCCTTCGGCATTGATGAGGCCATGGATGTCGTCGGGGCTGGTCTCCCAGCGGACGAGGATTACTGCCTCGCCGGCCTTGCCGCGCTCTGCTGCGGTGTCGGCGTCAAAGACGGCCTTGCCTACAGCGGCGCCTGGTGAGGCGTTAAGGCCCTGCGTCAGGGCTTCGTAGGTCTGTGTGGGGTCTATCATCGGATGAAGAAGCTGGTCCAGCTGGCCAGGATCTATCTTGGCCACTGCCTGCTCCCTGGTGATCAGTCCCTCTTCAACCAGGTCTGAGGCGATCTTGACAGCGGCTGCGGCGGTGCGTTTGCCGTCGCGGGTCTGGAGCATATACAGCTTGTCCTTCTCGATGGTGAACTCGATATCTTCCATCTCACGGTAGTGCTGCTCCAGTTTCTTCATGACACCGGTGAGCTCCGCGAAGACGGAAGGCATCTCATTCTCCATCTCTGCGAGCTTCTTGGTCTTGCGGATGCCGGCGACCACGTCCTCACCCTGGGCGTTGGTCAGGTAGTCTCCGAAGATCTCTTTCTCGCCGGTGGAGGGGTTGCGGGTGAACGCCACGCCGGTGCCGGAATCGTCTCCCATATTTCCGAAGACCATCAGCTGCACGTTGACGGCTGTGCCGAGGTCATCAGAGATACTGTAATGCTTGCGGTAAGTGACTGCGCGGGGATTGCCCCAGCTGCGGAAGACCGCCTGGATCGAAAGCTCCATCTGCTCGCGGGGCTCGCTGGGAAACGAACGGCCAGTCTCTTTTTCCAGGATCTTTTTGAAATCCTTCACCAGCAGCTGAAGCTGTTCGGGGTTGAGCTCGTTGTCGAACTTCACGCCCGCCTCATCGCGCCTCGCAGTGATTGCGTCCTCAAAGAGCTGGCCTTCCACTTCCATGACGACCTTGCCGAACATCTGGATGAAACGGCGATAGGCGTCCCAGGCGAAGCGATCGTCTCCCGTCTTGCTGGCCAGGCCCAGGACGGAGTCATCGTTGAGGCCGAGGTTGAGTACTGTATCCATCATGCCGGGCATGCTGAACTTGGCCCCGGAACGGACGCTGACCAGCAGCGGGCTTTCCGCATCGCCAAGCTTCCTGCCGGTCGACTCTTCGAGCCTTACGAGATGGCTTTCTATTTCAGCATCAAGGCCGTCGGGAAATTTGTTGCCTTCTTTGCCGTAAGCGATGCAGGCTTCGGTTGTGATGGTGAACCCGTCAGGCACGGGGATGCCCATGGAGGTCATCTCGGCAAGGTTTGCGCCCTTGCCACCGAGGAGGTCCTTCATTTCCTTGGAGCCCTCAGAGAAATCGTAAACGTATTTCTTGCTCATTCAATTCCTCCCAAATCGTGCTGATTTTGAGTTATGTTTCCTGCCGGATCCCATTAATCGGAATCCGGGGTCAAAAGTGTATCTCAAGAATCGTGTTTAGGCTATACCCGGCCCTTAAGCTTCCCCGAAAGCGGCTAACGGCGTTCCTTATAGCCCCTTTGGTGCGGCGGCCACCCGCATGGGATCGCCAAGGCTCATAAGCATGCCCGCGACCCTGGTCAGCAGCGCCAGCCGGTTGTTGCGGATCTTCTCATCTTCGGCCATGACCATCACAGCGTCAAAGAACCTGTCGACCGCAATGCGGATGCCTGCGGCGAGCGCCAGGGCTTCGGGGTAATCGCGCGTGGCGGCAAGCTGCTCCACCTGCGGGGCTGCATCGTTCAGATATTTATAAAGCGACGCCTCGGCATCGTCTTCAAACAGGCTCTCGTCTATGGCGGCATCGGCGAAGCCTTCTCCGGCCTTGTCGGCTATCTTCCTGCTGCGGAAGTAGGCTGTGTGCAGGTCATCAAAACCCGGTGTCGACCTGAACGCATCCAGCGCCTGAGCGAGAGCTGTAAATCTCAGGGTACTGCTGATGCCGGCCGCCCGCGCCCCTTCGGCTACCTCTACTGGCAGCCCGGTATCGACGATCCGGTTCTGAACCCGGTCCATGATGAATTCAGCCGCTTTTGTTACCATTTGCTCGTCCTGGTCAACGTCAGCGCCCTGTTCAACGAAGAGGTTGGCTGCGGCCGAGAGCAGTACCGGCAACTCGAAATCAAAACCATAGCGGCCGGATATCTCGGCCAGGCCTGCTGCGGCGCGCCTGATGCCATAGGGATCCCTAGAGCCGGTCGGTACCTCATGCACGGAAAAAGCTCCCACGATGCTGTCGACCCTGTCGGCAATAGCCAGGACAGCGCCTGGAACGGTAGACGGTATGTCGCCACCGGCGATCTCGGGCAGGAAATGCTCCTCAACTGCTTTGCAGACGTCGG
>JAUSDE010000177.1 GCA_030650885.1 Thermoleophilia bacterium | reverse complement strand
CTTCGTCGCACCGTATTTCTTCTTCGGCCTGATCAGACGTCACGAGCTGAAATTCTCGGTCAGCACTTACCTGAACACGCCCGTGTCGCTGCTGGTCATAGCGGTGTTACTGGCACTCACGCAGAGCGACTTCTTCGAGACCCTTTCGGTCCTGGCCGAGTCCAGTAAAGCGTCCCTGAGCCTTTGCTTCTCGACGATCCTGATATCGCTTTTCCTGAGCATCAACCGCAGGGGCGCGCTCTCCCAGATGATCGGGATACTCTCCCTGGAGAACGGCATCGTGGCATTTGCTATCTTCGCCGGCCTCGAGCAGAGCCCGGGTCTGCAACTGGGCGTTACCTTCAACATACTCATCTGGGTCGTTATCGCCACCGTCTTCGCCTCGATGATATTCCGAAAGTTCGGATCGCTCGACGTCACCACAATGAAGAAACTGAAGGGCTGAGTTATGGTGCTCATCATTCTCCTCGCTGCGCCGTTGCTTGCCGCCCTGGCCTCATTGGTGGTGCGAAAGAGAATCGCCATCCTCGAAATGATCGCGGCGGTCACAGCCCCTATCGAGTTCGCGGCGGTTGTTGTGATAGTCACTGGGGTTTACCGGAACGGCCGCAGCGATCTTGGCTCATATCTGTCCGCGGATGCCCTGGGCTGTGTCGTACTGATCACCATCGGCCTGGTAGGGCTGACTGCGGCTTTTTATTCCATCGGATACCTGCGGGAAGAGGTACGTAAGGAGATAATCGGTTTCAGCCGAGTGCGCCAGTACTGGGTGCTGTTCCACCTGTTCCTGATGGCGATGTTCTTCGCGGTCATCACGGTCAGCCCGATCATGATGTGGATCGCTATAGAGGCGACCACGCTTTCCACCGCATTCCTGATCAGCTTTTACAACAAGGCTTCCTCCATGGAAGCGGCCTGGAAGTACCTGATCATCAACTCGATCGGGCTGCTGCTTGGCTTTTTCGGCACGCTGCTGTTCCTCACCCCCGAGCAGGGTTCGGGCCTGGAAAAATTCGTGGATTGGGGAGCGCTTGCCGAGAGCGCCGGCTCGATGAACCCGTCGCTGGTGAAGATAGCTTTCATATTCGTGCTCATCGGCTATGGCACCAAGGTTGGACTGGCCCCCATGCACACCTGGCTGCCTGACGCCCACAGCAAGGCGCCCTCGCCGATCAGCGCCCTGCTCTCAGGCTCGCTGCTCAACGTGGCCATGATGGCCATTCTCAAATTCAGGATCGTCGCCGACAGCTCCGTGGCACCTTCGTTCACGCGAAACCTGATGATATATTTCGGCGTCGTTTCGATCGCAATACCGGCATTCATAATCATCACGCAGAAGAACTACAAAAGGCTCTTCGCCTATTCCAGCATCGAGCACATGGGCATCATCTCGCTGGGCTTCGGATTTGGCGGCATCGGCGCGTTCGGAGCCCTGCTACACATGATCTACCACTCCATGGTCAAGTCGGTGCTGTTCTTCGCAGCCGGCAACCTGTTGCTGAAGTATGGCTCAACCAAGATGCTGAGGGTAAAAGGCGTGCTGTCGGTGCTGCCGGTCACGGGCGTAGTGCTGGTTATGGGATTCCTCGCAATCGCCGGCATGCCGCCGTTCGGAATCTTTCTAACAGAATTCTACATACTCACCGCCGGCGTCACAGCTCACCTGCCTATCGTGATCGGGGTGCTTTTTCTGCTGCTGTTGGTCTTCGCCGGATTCCTGAGACATATAGTCGGCATGATCTACCGTTCAGAAGGATCGGGTGAAGAGGTCGGTGTGAACAGTCCCGCGGTGTCGCCAGCAGACTTGATCGGCGAAGCCGGTTACATCGAGGTCACGCAGCCGGAAACCAGCGGTGAGTCCAACTATCTGACCATAGTGCCACCAGTAATATTATTGATACTGTTCATCACAGCCGGTTTTTATCTGCCGGCGCCGGTAAAATCGCTGATCGACAATGCGGTGGCCATGATCAATGGATAGCCGATGGAACTAGACGAGATTTTCAAACGGTACATCCCCCATTACGCTGAAGCCGCCCTCCAGGGGAAGCTGCTTACTTTCGAGGTGCAACCGAGCGAGATCGTTGCTGTTGGCGAGAGCCTCTACCTGCACCACCAGACGCCGCTGAAGATCATCACCGCATTTGACGAGCGAACGGAAAGTGGCAGGTTCCGGATCATGTATGTCTTCGGGCTGCCCGGCGAGCACCTGTTCCTGGCGCCGTATATCAGAGTGGATCGAGATTTCCCTTCGCTGACGCCTTCATTCCACGAGGCGTCGATCTACGAGCGCAAGATCAGGTCATTCTTCGGACTGGAGCCAAAGGGCCACCCGAACCCGCGCCCACTGATCCTCCACGAGAACTGGCCCGAGGGCATTTTCCCGCTGAGAAAAGATTTCGACTGG
This sequence comes from Thermoleophilia bacterium, assembly GCA_030650885.1. Classification (GTDB taxonomy): domain Bacteria; phylum Actinomycetota; class Thermoleophilia; order BMS3ABIN01; family BMS3ABIN01; genus JACRMB01. The sequence goes on along the minus strand of JAUSDE010000177.1, from coordinate 6,854 downwards.
CGCACCCGGCCGGAGACTGCCCATGGAGAATTCCAGTTCAGGGAACTGAATGGCGAAGGTATCTACGAGATTCCTGTCGGGCCAGTTCACGCCGGCATTATCGAGCCCGGCCACTTCCGCCTCAGCGTCGCCGGCGAGGAGATATTGCTGCTGGAACCGCGGCTGGGATACTCCCACAAAGGCAGTGAGAAGCTATTCGAGGTGCTGCCGCTTGCGGAGAAGATCAGGCTGGCCGAACGCATCTCAGGCGACAGCAGCTTCAGCCACGCGCTTGCTTTCTGCCAGGCGCTGGAATCCATGAGCGAGACAACCGTTTCGGATCGTGATGAACATCTGCGCATCGCCTTCTGCGAGCTGGAACGGCTGGCTAACCATCTGGGCGATATCGGCGCCATCATGACCGACACAGGCTTTAATTTCGGCGGCTCCCAGTGCGCCCGCATGCGGGAATCCGTCATGCAGGTTAACGAGCGCCTGACCGGCAACCGTTTTCTGAGGGGTGTCGTGAAGGTCGGCGGCATCATGGAAGAAGTCAATGCTGGCATATCGCAGGAGATCCCGGATGAGATAGTCGCCTTCCTGGATTCCCTGAAAATGGATTTCGACGAAGTCATGGCAATAGCCGAAGGCAGCAGCACCCTGATCAACCGGCTGAAGAACGCGGGCATCCTGACGCAGGTGATCGCACGTGACCACGGGGCTCTCGGCATCGCAGGCAAGGGGTCGGGACTTGCCAGTGACGCCCGCGTCGATTATCCCTACGGCGCCTACCAGAAAATGAAAGTCGAGGTCTGCACTGAACAGGAAGGTGACGCATTAGCAAGGTTCAACGTACGCACCCGTGAGGTACGCGGTTCCATCGAGTTGATCAGTCAATCGCTGGGTGAAGTGAAACAGGCGGAGCGTGAGTCTGAGCAAAATTCAATCGAGTTTAAAAAGAATTCCTTCGCGATCGGCATCGTCGAAGGCTGGCGTGGCGACATCGTATACCTGGTTGCCACGGATGCCCGCGGAGAGATCAGCCGGGTGGACGTACGCGACCCCTCATTCCTGAACTGGACCGCCCTCGGTTACGCCGGGCAGGATAATATGGTCCCGGATTTCCCACTGATCAACAAGAGCTTCAATCTTTCATATTCGGGGAACGACCTTTAAAGCGCTGATCGACGAGTACTCTCTGACTTTGTCGAAAGTCTCTATCAGGAAACGGCGCGCCGATAAACCCGTGTAGCCCACGCCATCACGACAACCGTCAACGGCACCATGATCAGAAAAGCCTCGCCGACCTTTGCATCATATATTGTCCCCGTTGCCAGGATCCGGTTGGCCTCCACGACGTAATACATGGGATTCATGTGAGCGATCGCTCGCATCCATGTCGGTGCCAGCGATAGTGGCAGCAGCACGCCCGAGAGCAGCAGAACAGGCAGGTTGATGCCGTTCATGATCGCGGCCAGGCTGCTGATCTCTTTAGTGATGAGCGCCAGAGCGATGGAAAAGGATGCGAACACCATCAGCAGCAATCCAAGCAGCACCAGTGAGACCAGCATGCCCGCGAGATGCAGATGAAAACCAAAGGGGATGGCGACGGCAACAATCATTATGGTAAAGATATACGTCCAGGTGAGGCTGGACAGGACCGGGCCCATCAGCAAGGCGAAGCGGCTGGCGGGACTGACCTGCAGCCGCTCGGTGAATCCGGCCTGGATCTCAAAGATGATGGCAAATCCGGCTCCCGTACCGCTACCGAAAGCCATGAGCGCCAGTATGCCCGGCAAGAACAGATCCAGGACATCGGTAGGAGGAAACCCGGGCGCGCCAGCCAGATTCTGGAGCAGCGGCGTAAACAGCGCCAGATAAAGCAGCGGCGTAGATATTCCAACAACGACCCATACAGGGATTCGAAGCGTGTGAATTAATCCCCGCCGGTAAAGCAGGCCGACGTCGCGCAACATCTTCATTCAGAATCTCCGTTCCTTTGATTCATACCGGCTTTATGCAACGAACGGCCCGTGTGGCGCAGAAAGACGTCATCGAGAGTGGGTTCCGACAGGGTGATGGTCCTCACGCCGATACCGTTGCCATCCAGCAGACGCAGCAGTTTTGGCAGAGCCGCCACGCCGTCATCAACATACAGACGCAGATGATCAGCCTCGGTGGTGATATGGCTTACGTAAGATTCCTGCCTGAGCAGCTCGGTGGCCCCGCTGCAACCCTCATCGCTCTTCAAACTGACCACTACGCTATCCGCAGCTATCTCCTGTTTAAGCTCCCGGGAGGTGCCTTCGGCTACGATCAGGCCATGGTCCATGATCGCCAGCCGGTTTGATAAAACGTCAGCTTCGTCAAGGTAATGCGTAGTCAGAAAGATTGAAGTACCCGAACCGCTGAGCTGGCGAATCAGTTCCCATAGATTGGCACGGTTTTGCGGGTCCAGTCCGGTCGTCGGTTCGTCCAGAAAAAGGACATCCGGCCGGTGCATGATTCCCAGCCCGACGTCAAGACGCCGGCGCTGTCCGCCAGAGTAGGTAACAACCCGGCGTCCCGCGAACTCACCAAGGTCGAGATCGTCAATCAGCTCGTCAGCGCGGGCATTAGCATCTGTAGTGCTCATCCCATAAAGCTGTCCCTGCAGTATCAGGTCCTCGCGGCCAGTCGAAAGACGATCGCCACCACCGGCCTGGCTGACATATCCTACCCGGCGGCGCACCTCATGCGGCTGCTTTTTTACGTCAAAACCGGCGACCATGGCTTCACCGCTCTCAATAGGGAGCAGTGTGGCCAGCATCCGCAGGGTGGTCGTCTTTCCGGCTCCGTTGGGACCCAGAAAGCCGAATATCTCGCCCTCGCCCACGTGGAGTTCAACACCGCGTACGGCTTCAACGACGCCTTTTTTTGACTTAAAGCTCTTCCGCAGTTCTGTAGTTGTGACTACATTTTTCAAAGTTCAGTCCTTGTAAAATGCTGAAAAAAATAATGCCTTCGAACCAGGCATTTTAGAGTACGCTACAATTCATGGACGGTAAACTGTCCTGATGATAATACTACGTTTGTGACTCCGCGTATTTCTTGAAATTATCGAGGATGGCTTGCCACCCGGACTTCTGCAGGTCGACGGGATTTTCGTTTTCCGGCTCAAATGTCACCGTTACGCTGGTGGCGTCTTCTGTTTCGGAAAAAGATACCTTTGCTTCCCTGCCGTCGTCGATCGTGAATTCGATCGCCTGCAGCGGAATTATCTGAGTATAGGTGCCTCCGAAATCGAAGCTCTTGCTTTTATCTCTGGCAGACATCAGCGTATTGAACCTTCCGCCTACGCGTAAATCATTGGACGCCTCGGGCGCATACCAGTCATCTGCGGCAAAGGACCAGTTCTTGATGTGTTCCGGCACTGTATAAAGTTCCCATGCTTTTTCGATGCTTACGCGGACAGTGGTTTCAACTGTTATGGTCTCCATGCCTTCCTCACTTCCATGGGTGGGTCAAGCTATATTCAGCATCCACTGGACTCCATATCTGTCAGCGAATGAACCGTAGTAACCGCCCCAGAACATCTCCTGCATGGGCGTCTCAATCGTGCCGCCCTCGGAAAGCGCGTTGAAAAGCTTATCCGCTTCCGCCCTGGTGTCCGGCTCGATCATCAGATACACGTTATTACCAGGCGTGACTTTGAAGCCCATCGACTCAGGCGCGTCGGTTCCCATCAGCTTATGGCCGCCAATAATCGATAGCTCGATGTGCATGATCAGGTCTTTGTCCTCCTCGGGAAGCGGCGGCATGTCCTCAGCAGGAGGAACATCTTTGAAACGCTGGATGTCTCCAGTAAATTCCCCACCGAAGACGGACTTGTAAAAATTGAACGCTTCCTCGGTCTTGTTGGTGAAATTCAGGTATGTGCTTACGGCTGTCATCGTTTCCCCTTTCCAGCTCGCAGGTAATTGGCCGCTTCCTGATTCATATTTCCAATAAATTCGCAGTCCAAACAGCAGGCATCATCAATAGTATTTCTTATCATGAACACAAAAAACGCCTTTGGATGATTGCCATCTTTTGCGCTCTCTTTTTATGAAATCATTAATACCCCTGATGCGGATAAATTCCAGATTCTCAATCTCGCTCATACCGTATTTGGATTTGTATCTTTTATCCAGGTGTTTTAATCGGTCACAAGGAAATCCGGCGCATTCAAAACAGAATTTGCCTATTCTCTCAGTACAATTTCTGATCTTGCAGGAAAAGCGGGTCTTGGGATTATTCTTTTCAATGTTCCTGCATCCATGGCACGGGTTATTCCTGCGCAGATGAGCGCGGCAGAGTCCACAGTTCATGCCGCAGGGAGCTATCAGATTTCTACTGATTTTTTCCATGATAAAAGTAGGTTTGGAGCAAGAATAACGTACCCAGAATACGTTCATCTTATGACAACAATAAAAATACCTCTATAGAGGCATTTTCTGGAAATCAGATATGGTGGACGCCATCGTGCGTAATTTGAACTTCTCTATTTTAAACCAGCTTTCAAAGCCCGTAAAGAAGTTTTCTGCCTAGTTTCAGGAAATCTCCCGCGTCGACACTCGGTAGACCAAAGGTTATCAGTGTCCCATGAACAGAGATGAGCTTTTTTATTTCATATTTATTCTGTGAGCCCAAGAATGTCTTCAATCTTCACATTTGAAATGCGACCCATTAAAAAGGTGGCTGCATACTTATCCAGTAATTCCGGAGTGGGCTTCAGTCCATTCTTGATCATTATTCTCGCCTCACGCAAATTGATATTATTGTTCCTTCTTAACAACTCAGTCAATAATTGTTCCCTGCGATCACGACCACCCTTTCCTTTACATTTCCTAGAAATATATCTAGCTAATGCTGACACTAGGAGTTCTTCACAATGGAATACCTTAAATTCGGCTAAATTATTATGATAGGCCATATCGATATCAAGTTCGGTAAACAATTCACCATAGAAACGCGCAACATTATCCTCTAGATATCCGGTTTTTACCTCTTTTTCTGGGGCTAAAAGAATGAAAAAGGGTGTCGGCAAATTCAGATCAATATTAGAAACAGCTTGAAGGCCAAAGCATGAAGTACCAATCACACAAAGATTATTACGTGTTGAAATATTAATTTGCCTTAGATAGCTTGCCAGCTTCGGCCAATCGAATGTCTCCATGGATGAGGAAATATCTAGCCCAGCTTCCCCACTTCCGTGAGCATCAAAATGAATTAACGGATATTTACCACGCTTGGCATCAACTGACATTTGGATAAGGATTGCTTCGAGATGATCAGCAGATTCAATAAAATATTGATCGAAATTTACACCAAATCGCCGAGTTATTGGAGCAACATCTTCAATCATTCGATGGCTCGGACCCTGATCTTTTGCTTGAAGCAAGCAAATCCAAACCAAAGAGTTAAAATCAAAGCGAGTATCTAATTCTAAAGCCACAATCAATTATTTAAGCATAATATTTTCAATAATCCGATATGGAGTTCGTTTGACAAAAAATTGTTCACGTTCTTCACGTAAAATCGAGTCTCCAGGCTTATCCTCCTCTAATGATATAAGCCTGAGATATTCCCTTAAATAGACTTTATGTTGCTGATCAAACAAATCCTCTTCGCTTAAATCATCAAAAAATTTAAATTTGCCCACAAGTTTGGATAGTTTCTCGCGACCCACATCTGAGACGTGGTAAAAAAGCAAAACACGTTCATGGTCCACCATGATGGAGTGTAAAATTTTTATATAAATTGAGGTATCTTCTGGTATACGTTTTTCACCAATATATTCCAAAATGGTTTCAAGGATTGAGTAATATCCAGCAAGGAAACGGTCTTCAAAGTCTGCCTGGCGCCGATATCGTTCTTCAACACTCAAATATCTATAAACGAGAGCGTTATTATCATCCAATAGGTGGACTCTCTCTTCTAAGGGTATCTCTGATTGATCAGGAGGTAGCTCAGTTTTTTCACCTATTGCTTTACCTTCTTTATCATAAACAATTTTATTTTCGTCGATATTTACTTCGATGACTTCGTCGGCGTACTCGTTGTTAATTCTTCCAATCAGTTGGTTGAATAAATAATATAAAGCATTTCCTTCTTTCTTAAAGTAAGTAGACTTGTTTAAGGAATCAATTACTTTGTCCCTTAATCTAAGCAATTCGTAAAAATTATTTTCAAAAGTTTTCCGATCAGAATCATTTTTTTGCTGCTTAAAATCTTCACGTTGAAGTAAGATAGTGATGACTAATCCAGCGAAAGCAAGTCCGGTAAAAAGGGAACTAAGCAGCCCGAAATAATCGCCAGCTTGTCCAAGTTTTTCGATGGTCAAAGATCCACTCGCTGGCATCGTCAAATAATACAGAAGGAGTAAAAAAGCAAACCAAGCCAGACTTACTGAAGCAAATATAAGCATTATTTGAATGGTTCTTTTATTTTTGAGACTCATTCGTATTTGGAACCTCCACGAGAATGACAATCATTTAAAATTTTATGCGAGCAATCACATTATCAGAGCAGGATGCCCGATCAAAAGAATAATGGCTTAACTAAGCCATTATTTAAGAGTGAATTTTAAGGGGACCTTATCGTTAGCTATTCGAACCTTTTAGTCTTAAATCAGCTTGAAAAAGTGGTAAATAGTCTTTCCGTCTGAGAATAAAGCACACCACTCAAAACTCAAAACCGCATACCCGAATAAATGGGCCTTCGTCTCGCACTAGTTTGCGACTATCGCCATTTCTATCAATGACAATTTCCTGCATCCGGTCGTCTTTCCATTTATATATTGCCGGCTCATCCCAACTAAAAATCTCTGTGTCGTCAGCAGAATTCGTGCTTAC
>JAUSDE010000172.1 GCA_030650885.1 Thermoleophilia bacterium | reverse complement strand
AGGAGAGTGCGAGGATCCTCAGAAGGTCAGCAGCCTCCCTCGAATATTCAGGCCCGAAGATCGACAGGATATAAGGTCCGAGAAGCATGATCGCCACAATCGCCGGAATCAGCAGCAGGACCAGGAATTTCAAAACCTTTCTGACCAGGTCGACCATCCGTACATCCGAGCTGGACGCTTCCGCGAATAATGACTGGGTGGCCGAAGCTGAAATCGTGAACAGGAATGTGGCTATCATCATGGCGATATAATAATAAGCGCCTTCTTCCGGGCTATATACATTGACGATGAGAATAGGCAGAACCATGATCGGAAAACCCTCCGCGAAGCTCGAAAAGTAATTTCCAAAAGAATATTTGATCATCCCGCGCAGCGGAGCTATGCCGAGCTGGGGTTTGAAATTATGCCTGAACTGCCTTGTCAGGACGATCATGCCGTAAATGAGAGCCAGCCCGAGACTGATCATCCAGGCTGAGAATACGCCATAAGAGCCTAGAGATATAAAGAGAAAAGGAAAAACAAGCTTGAAAATACTGAAGATCAGGTTTTTACGTAGCACATATCCTGATTTTCTATAAGCGACAAATGTATTGGTTGTCAGATAATCTCCGAGCGCAATTACAACAAAGAGGAAAAAGAGCACCTGGTTTAATACACTCGAGTTGACAACTCCTAGGTTTCCGCCAAAAAAAGGTACCAGCAGAACAAAGATGAACGAGAACACGATCCCGAAAAGCGAGGCGGTAGAAAAACATACATTGAGCAGAGTGCTCTTGTCCGGATGATCGGGAAGGACGCGGATTATCGAAAGCTCGAAGCCCATCAGACTCAGGCTAGTGATCAGATTAAGCGCCGCCAGCAGGGCTGTAGCAATACCGACTTGTTCGGCAGAATAGATTTTGGTGCATATCGTCCAGAAGATGAAGCCAAATCCTGAGAGCAGGATCCAGCTTGACAAGAGGTAAGATGTGTTGGCGTAAATGGATTCACTAATGAATTTTGTGAACAGCCGTTTGATCGCCGAAAAGCTCATTGCCGACTAGTTTATGAGCTAAAATTGCAAAAGACAACTGAACTCCACAAATCAGGGATCGTGGGCAAATGAGTGACCTGGAAGAAAAAAAATATTACCGTAGAGAGTGGATAGCGATATCCCATTCAAACCTGCGGGTATCGGTCGGAGCGATTTTCATCGCCGTTCTCATGTCGATCATTCTAGCGTCTTGTGGCAACGACGGCGCCAGCTCCGGGGCTGCGACACCACCGTCCAGCGGGGTTGGAACCGTCATGGGCCAGACCACGGGTCAGTCCGGGACAACCGTGGTTGAACCTCAGGAGATAGGAATGAATGTCGGAGATAATTTTGCCTTGATAAGCGACAAGGCTCTTGATGAAGCGATGGCGGACATGTCGGCGCTAGGGCTTACCTGGATCAGATTTGATATGTCATGGGATCTGATCCAACCTCAAGAAAACAATCAATATACATGGTCGAGATATGACCGAATCGTTGCCGCGGCCAGCAGGCACGGCATCAAGTCGTTGCCAATTTTAACGTATACACCGCAATGGGCAAGGTTGCAGGCATGTAAGGAGAATTTTCAGTGCGCGCCCGCCGATCCGGCGAAATTCGCTACTTTCACCGGAGAGGCAGCAAAACATTATAAGCCGATGGGCATAGATACCTGGGAGATCTGGAATGAGCCGAACATCGATGCTTTCTGGAAGCCGGATCCCGATGCGGTGGCATATGTAGACCTGCTCAAAGGGGCCTATAAACAGATAAAGCAGGTCGATCCTAATGCGACCGTGATCAGCGGTGGGCTGTCGCCGGCGGAGAATGTGGAGGGACGCGTCGCACCGATCGACTATTTGAAAAGCATGTACCAGAACGGCGCCAGGGACTATTTCGACGCCCTCGGCTATCACCCGTTTTCATATCCCGCTCTTCCCAGCGAAGTATTGTCCTGGAGCAACTGGTCGCAGATGTCTGACCTGAATCCGAGCATCCGCAGCACCATGGTTGCCAATGGAGACAGCGACAAGAAGATCTGGGCCACGGAATACGGTGTGCCCACGGACGGCCTGGACTCGGTGAATGAAACGTTGCAGGCCCTGTCATATAGAGATGTTTTTCCGCAGATAGCCGACAAGCCCTGGCTTGCAACACTTTTCTTCCACACATACAAAGATTATGGCAATGATCCCTACGCGGTCAATAATTACTTCGGGATAATCCGGAAGGACGGCACCAGAAAGCCGGCATATGATGTGTTGAAAGGGATCATGGCTGCCAGGGAAAAGCCTGCCCCATGATCCGCACGACAATTCCATGCACTACTCTTCGACAAAAAAAATGGCCCACCGGGCCATTACTTTTATAGATGTATTTTTATGAGCGAAGCTACTATTGAGTCTGCAAAACGTCCTTGAGTTCATAATATGCGGGCTTCCTGGTCCCATCGTGCCTGATCAATCCGAAAAAACTCTCCACTGTGCCGGGGTCGCTGGAAAGATCCTTATAGGTATGGAAAAACATCGCCGCCATCCAGGGCTTGTTACTCATCTGCTGGACGGCATCCCTGTATGACTGAGCCTGGAGCGATTCGCTGACATCGCTCCGCCCGCCTGAAGGCGTGCCCACTTCCGTGACCCAGACGGACTTGCTGCTGTCGCCATTGGCGATCATGATACTGCGGATGCTCGGATTCAGGTCGTTCATCTGTGACCAGCCGCTCCATGACTGAATGTTGCCCGGCAGCGCGGGGTAAGAGTAGGGATGGTATCCGACGGCATCAAAGTAGCCGCCGCCACCATTTTGATACATAGCGGTGAGGAAATCGCGCGGGGCTATGCGGGTTCCAGTGTTTTCCGCCGGCGACAGTCCGCCGCTGATAACGGTTGCCTGAGGGTCTGCCTGCTTGATGCCAGCGTATGAGGCTCTGAGAAGCTGAGTATACGCGGCGGCGTTCGGAGACGGCAGCCAGAATGCATCGATGTTCGGCTCATTCCAGATCTCCCAGGACTTGATGCCCATCGGTGCGTAGTGCGTCGCAGCCTCTTTTGCGAAGGCGGCGAATTTGGCCGGATCGGCGGGCGCGCACTGGAAATTGTTGATGCATGATTGCTGGCGTGCCCATCTGGGGGTAAAGACAAGAATCGGCATCAGCTTCATGTTGTGGTTACCGGCTGCGATCACTATGCGGTCATAGCGTGACCAGTCAAAGTGAGCGGCGTCGTTTGGCTGGACCAGGTCCCATGCCAGATCAAACCTCAGCCACGTGATGCCCAGGCTTTCCATATCGGCAAGTGAGCTTTCCAGCTCCTGGTTGCTAAGAGACGAGAGGTTGTCGCCTACTGACATTCCTGCCTTTTCTCCAGGCTGCTGGGCGCTAGCCGGATACGTGTAGTGATTTCCAAAGATATCGACTGCGCTCGCTGTAGTCGACCTTCTGAAACTGCTGACACCGAAGGGCACGCGGTACTTGACTGTGACGCTGGCAGAGCCGCCGGCGTTGATATTGCCTATTGCCATGGGCAGCATTGAAAAAAGTTCAACGCCTGAATCCGTGACTGATCCGGTCAGCTGAACATTGACAGCCTCGATCGCACCGGAGTTGACTATGGTGCTTGTTACATCGAGCCTTCTCGACTGGTAGTCCACATAGCTGTACCAGAACGCCCTGGTGGAGGTTATTACAAGATCGGGCTGGGAATTCTGAACCGGCTGGGAAATTGCCGCACCAGTTGTGAGGATAGGGTCAGGCTGCGGTTCATATGAAGCTTGAACAGAATATGTGGGTAGTGCGAAAGAAACGAACAGGGCAAAAAAAATTACCCCCGCCCCTGCCCGTTTAAGCGCATTACTTGTGATTTTGTGGATTTTCACTGGATTTACAATCAGATCGATTACCTCTTGCTAATAGATGTAACGGTCCTAAAAGGGGGAACTTTAGTAAATTGGTCACATTACGAGTTTTTGGGGGCAGGGGGAGGGCTGATCTTAAGAGGCGGGGAGCTGGTTGTGGGCAGGCTTGGAAATGCGTGAGCACTCCTTGCGTAACCAGCCGTTTCTCTGGTATCTTACCTAGGTGGTTCAAAAGGGACGGCTTGGCCGTCTTTTATATTGCTCAAAGTTAGGGACAAACGATGGCATCTGATAAAAGGCCGATGGTGACGCTGGCCTGCACCGAGTGCAAACGGCGTAATTACAACACCAACAAGAACAAGGTGAATAACCGGGAGCGGCTGGAGCTGAAAAAATACTGTCCTTCATGCCGCACGCACACTGCGCACCGGGAAACGCGCTAGAGGCGGACCATCCGGTCGAAATAGTTTGGCGGCGGCGGATCACCAGTGGCGCTGCTTTTGCGTAGCCTGTGTAGCGTGGGTATAATTCAGGTTTGGGAAGGCCCCGAAAACGGGGGTATCCCGAAAACGCAGGGCTGTAGCTCCAACTGGTAGAGCGCCGGTCTCCAAAACCGGATGTTGGGGGTTCGATTCCCTCCAGCCCTGCCATTACATATAAGTCTTGTCTTTCATTCCTTTATACCGCAGCCGCGTCAGCGCGCCCGGCGGGGACGAGGGAGCGGGAAGATCCAACGGAAACGGTCTTAACCAGGTAACCAGGAAAAATTCTATGGCCAAGCCAGAAAAGATAAAGAAAGACCAGGACACTGCGCCCGCAAAGAAGGGCGGCAAAAAAGCCGTGGCCAAAGGCAAGGACTCAGCTGGCAAGGGCAAAGGCGGCGCCAAGGAAGAGCCCAAAGGGTTCAAGGCTCGCGTGGCCAAGGCCCAGTCTGCAAAGCAGGGAAAGCCCACAAAGGGCGGAGCTGCCAAGGAGAAGAAGGGGGCTGCCCAGTTCCTGCGCGAGGTCAAGGTCGAGATGGGCAAGGTCACGTGGCCGGGGCGCGAGGAGCTCATCCAGTCGACATTGGTCGTTCTTCTGGCAGTCGTTGTAGCCGGCACTTTTATCGCAATTCTGGACCTGATCTTCTCCAGGCTCATCGCCGTCATTAGTTAGCCAACACGGGAGCATCGAAAACCAATGCCATTCAGCTGGTACGTAATCAATACTTATTCAGGTCATGAGAACAAGGTCAAACTGAACCTGCTTCAGCGGATCAAGTCCATGAACCAGGAACAGAACGTCAAGGAGATCGTTGTCCCGACCGAGCAGGTCGTTGAGACAAAAAACGGCCAGAAGGTACAGACTGAGAAGCGGGTCTTCCCCGGCTATGTACTGGTCAATATGCTGATGACTGATGACTCATGGTCATTGGTGAAAAACACTCCAGGAGTCACCGGCTTTGTCGGCTCTTCCAACAAGCCTATTCCGCTGAACGCCCAGGAGGTAGATCGTATTCTTCATACCTCCACGGTTGAGAAGCCCAAGGCTGTGGCGATGTTCAGCGTCGGCGAGACTGTTCGGGTCATGTCGGGGCCGTTGTCAGACTTCAATGGTGAGATTGCCGAGATCAGTGAGGATCAGAGCAAGCTCAAGGTGCTTGTGAACATCTTCGGCCGTGAGACGCCGGTGGAGCTGAGCTTTGAACAGGTGAAGAAAACGTAGGGAGGGTTGCGGCGGACTTCGGTTTTGCTGTATCCTTCTTGACTGCGCTTTAAATAGAGATCCATGATTTTTCGGCGCTTCCTGCCGAGGAACGACAGATTAGGAAAACAATGGCTAAAAAAATAATGACACTCATCAAGTTGCAGATTCCCGCCGGACAGGCGAATCCCGCTCCGCCGGTTGGTCCCGCATTGGGCCAGCACGGCGTCAACATCATGGATTTCTGCAAGGCATTCAATGCCAAGACCGAGCAGGAAGGCAAGACGATCATTCCTGTGGAGATAACGGTCTTTGAAGACCGCTCCTTCACGTTTATAACCAAGACACCTCCGGCTGCCGTGCTGTTGCGCCAGGCTGCCGGCATCGAAAAGGGATCCGGCGAGCCCAACCGTGAGAAAGTCGCCACGGTCCCGAGCGCGAAGGTCCGTGAGATCGCCGAGCTGAAGATGAAGGATCTGAATGCCAACGATGTGGATGCGGCAATGAAGATTATCGCCGGCACCGCACGCAGTATGGGAATCGTGGTCGAATAATGGCGAACAAGACGAGCAAAAGGATGAATGAAGCCCGCGCGTCGGTAGAGCGTGAGAAACTTTATACGCCGCTTGAGGCAGTGAAGCTGCTGAAGGGTCTGCCTTCGGCAAAGTTCGACGAGACTGTCGAAGTGCATTTCCGGCTGGGCGTCGATCCTCGTAAGGCTGACCAGATGATCCGCGGCACGACCATGCTTCCCCATGGCACCGGCAAGGAGATGCGAGTCTGCGTCTTCGCTGAGGGTGACAAGGAGAAAGAAGCGAAGGATGCCGGCGCCGATGTTGTCGGCGGCGAGGAACTGGCCAAGAAGATCGAAGGCGGCTGGTTCGATTTTGATGTATGCATCGCAACTCCGGACATGATGAAGGTTGTGGGAAAACTGGGCCGCGCGCTCGGTCCCCGTGGGTTGATGCCGAATCCCAAGGCTGGCACCGTCACTTTTGACATCGGCAAAGCGGTGAGCGACGCCAAAGCCGGAAAGGTCGAGTATCGGACCGACCGCACAGCTATCGTCCATATGGCAATCGGAAAGGCCTCTTTTTCCGAGACGGATCTGCTGGATAATTATGGTACGGTCATCGATGAGATCATCAAGGCCAAGCCGGCTTCGGCCAAGGGCCGTTATATAAAGAGCATCGCGATGACGACCACCATGGGGCCAGGAGTGCATGTGGACTCAGCAATCGTCAGGGATTTTCAGGAAGGTTAACCCCGGGGTCAGGTCTTGAATCGTGAATCGCGATTCATGGATCGATCCCGACAAATAGCACCATAGAAAGCTGGTGCCTGTTCCTTGAAGGGATAGGCTTAAGGGGCCGGAAGGCCCGCCCGCCGAGGTGGAAGACGAAGGAAACCCGAAGTGGGCAGAGCCCGCAGCGGGAAACCGGACGGTCTGCCTCAGCGGGGCAGACTTTTTTATTTGCCGGGAGGTGAGAGATGAAAAAAGAAGACAAAGCTGCAAAGGTTGCCGAACTTTCAGAACTGGCAAAGTCCAGCGGTGCCATGCTGGTTGCGGATTATCGTGGAATAACCGTGGCCGAGGCGAGTGAGATCAGGAACGAGTTACGCGAGGCTGGCGCCCACTTTGAGGTGACCAAGAACACGTTGATGATGCGCGCCGTCGATGAGGCGGACGCATCTGACATGAAAGAGTATCTGAGCGGTCCTTCCGCCGTTGCTTTTTGCGGCGAAGACGCGGTCAATCCAGCGAAAGTCCTGGTTAAGTTCTCAAAGGCGATTAAGCCGTTCGAGATCAAGGGCGGCATGCTTGAGGGAAAGCTCATCGATGTGGACAAGATCAAGTTTCTGGCATCCTTGCCGCCGCGCGAAGTGCTGTTGGCGCAACTGCTCGGAGCCATGCAGGGGCCGATTCGTGGGTTGGCTACTGTTTGTGCTGGTCCGATCCGTGGGCTGGTGACTGTGCTTCAGAGGATTCAGGAGCAGAAGGAGGCGGCGTAGGGGGCCAGAAGGGATTTATTCCCTTGCTCCCGGCGATTCGCGAGCACATGGTTACTTTGTAAGTTGTTTATTGGCGCGAATAGAGGGTCGCGGCGGGAATAAATCCCTTCCGGCCCGGGCTACACTTAAGATCGTAAAAGACTAAAATCTGGAGGAATTATGGCTGTTGATACACTTATAGAAGAGATTAAGAAGCTTAGCGTTACTGAGCTGGCTGAGCTGGTCAAGGCACTTGAGGAAGAGTTTGGCGTCAGCGCGGCGGCTCCGGTGGCCATGATGGCCGGTCCTGCTGCTGGTGGCGGCGAAGCTGCTGGTGCTGCTGAGGAGCAGAGCGAGTTCGACGTTGTCCTGACGGTTGTTGGCGACAAGAAGATCCAGGTCATCAAGGAAGTCCGCGCTGTCACAGGCCTGGGCCTCAAGGAAGCCAAGGAAGTCGTTGATGGCGCTCCCAAGCCAATCAAGGAGAAGGTTGCCAAGGAAGAGGCCGACGATATCAAGGCCAAGCTGGAAGCAGTCGGCGCGACGATAGAAATCAAGTAAGCCGGCTGGAATTTGAAATAAAGCAGCTAGAGTGCATCTTTTATGGGGCGGCCCTTCGGGCCGCCCCATAATTTTGAATAACATAGAGATGTGCTAATAAATGAAAATTAGAAATAGCAACTAAGGGAATTCCCCTATACAAAAAAACTGATAGG
>JAUSDE010000164.1 GCA_030650885.1 Thermoleophilia bacterium | reverse complement strand
AGCATGGCCTGGCCGATGTGGTGGAACTGCGCGAGATCGTCGCCGATCAGCCGCAGCAGATCGGGCCGTTTTATTGCGACTTCATCAGCGTCACCCACAGCATCCCCGACGGTGTGGCGCTGGCTGTGACGACGCCGGTAGGAACAGTAGTGCATACCGGCGATTTCAAACTGGATCCCAATCCCATCGACGGGCGCCGCACAAACATGGGCAAGTTCGGAGAGTTGGGGACCCAGGGGGTACTGTTGCTGATGTCCGACAGTACAAATGCCGAAGTGGAGGGCGTTACCGGGCCGGAGAAGTCGGTAAGCAAGTCGCTTGAGCAGGCATTCAGCATGGCACAGGGGCGTATCATCGCAGCCTCCTTTGCATCGCATATCCACCGGATCCAGCAGATCGTCGACGTAGCGCGCAAGCACCGCCGCAAGCTGGCGATCGTCGGCCGCTCGATGGTGCGCAACGCCCAGACGGCGCGGGACCTGGGTTACCTGAACATCCCCGAAGACATGCTTATCAGCCTCGGTGAGATCAATGATTACAAGCCTTCCAGGATAGTGATCCTCTCCAGCGGCAGCCAGGGCGAGCCGCTGGCGGCGCTTACCCGCATGGCTTTCGGTGACCACAAAAAGGTGAAGCTGGAACCTGGCGATACGGTCATCCTTTCGGCTAAGCCGGTGCCCGGCAACGAGGTAAGTGTCCACAATGTCATCAACCGGCTGTTCAAGCGGGGCGTCAAGGTCATCTATGAATCAGTAGCGGCCGTGCACGTTTCCGGACATGCTTCCCGTGAAGAGCTGAAGATGGTCATAAACCTGACTCAGCCAAAATATTTCATGCCCATCCACGGGGAGTACAGGCATCTTCATTTCCACGCGGAGCTTGCTGAGGAAATGGGAATGAACAAGAAGCGCATAATCATGGCCTCTAACGGCGATGTGGTTCAGGCGTCCGACGGACGGGTTAGTATTGTGGACAAGATCGACGCCGGCATGACTTTCGTCGACGGGCTCGACGTGGGCGACATCCAGGATGTCACCCTGCGCGACCGCCAGAAGCTGTCGCGGGACGGCACTTTCATCGTCGTGGCGCCGGTGCGCGAGCAGGACGGCTCCATCGTTTCGCCCGCCGACATCACCGCCAAAGGCTTCGTCTACATGGGCAACCGCCGCGAGCTGATGAAGGAATGCAAACATCTGGTGAACCAGATCATGAAGGAAGGTGCCAGCCAGGCAATCACGGATCCCGGGCTTTTACAGGAGCATATCCACGGCCGGCTGGCCAAGTTCCTTTATAAGAAGACCAAGAAGCGGCCGCTGATCATGGTGATCGTGGTCGAAGTATAGCGAGGCGTTCGGGAAGCACTGGTACATCAGCAAGAGGGAGTACGATGGTACGCAGGACGACAAAACAGGCGCGGACTGCGAAGATGAAGAAGGCGAAGTCCGCGAAAGGCAAGAAGCGCCGCGCTCCCGCGCAGCGCGATCTGCGCCACGTTCGCGAGCTGGGAGGACTGGCGCTGATACTGGCCGGAGCCTTCCTGGCGCTGGTGTTATTTCTGGGCTGGTCCGGCGGCATGGCAGGCAGCGCCGCCGAATCAGGGCTTCGTTATCTTTTTGGCGTCATGGCATATCTGGTTCCGCCAGCGTGTATCATCGCCGGTGTGTATCTGATCTTTCCCGAGGCGCCACGTGGTCCAGTCGGACTGCAGGTCGGTGTGGGCCTTCTGCTGGCGGGCCTCTTTCTCGTCTTTGGAGCCAACACTCTTTCTGTGCTTGGCTCCGAGCCTCCCCACGAAGAATATTTCAACAGCGTATATTTTTCCGCACACGGCGGCATCGCCGGCGATGGTTTTTACTGGATCACCGGGTCGCTATTGGGCGATGTTGGCAGCTCGGTCGCGGTCTTATTCCTGATGTTATCCTCCCTGTTTCTTATAACAGGAGCTTCGGTTCGGGCGGTACTTATGGCGACCGGGTCCGGCGCCAGGCGGGCGGCTGTCAGCGCTCATCGTACGACCCGGCAGTTTGGGCATACACTGACTGAAAAACTTCCGGCGGGTGGCTCTACTGATGGCGGGGGCGGAGTCGCTGTTGCTGCAGCCGGTGGCGTGGCACTGGCTGAACCGGTCCCCTTCGGCGTCGATCCGGAGGCTGCAGGTGAGCGGCCGTCTCTCGGAGATTCGGTCAGCGCGGTCGACGGCCAGGGCGTGCCGCTCAACGGAGCTGAGACATATCCGGATATTTTTGGAAGGAAGCCGGCGCTTGCCCTGGTTGATCCGGAAACAGGGATATGCGTCGATGGTGTTATGCATTCAGGTGAAGAAAAAGCCGGTGTTAATGCCGGAGAAATGGATGTCTTCGCTGACATCGGCGACGAGCCTGCTGCTGTACAGGAGGAGCTTTTCCCTGTCAGCGATGAAGAAAAGGAACAGGCCGCGATCTACGTGCTGCCCGAGCGCGAGCTGCTTCGTAAAAGCAACAAGCAGCAGGAGCAGTCGGGCGACAACCTCGACCGTGTCAGCCGGGTGCTTGAAGAGACGCTCGCCAGCTTCGGCATCGAAGCCCGCGTCGTCGGCACAGAGTCAGGGCCGCGTCTGACCCGCTATGAGCTGCAACTGGCACCCGGAATCAAGGTCAACAAGGTCAGTACTCTAAAGAACGATATCGCCTATGCGCTGGCGACAACAGATATCCGCATCCTGGCGCCGATACCGGGCAAGTCGGCTGTCGGCGTCGAGGTGCCGAACGTCAATCCCAACATGGTGACCCTGGGCGACATCTACAAGGATTTCCCGAAGAACTCCGGTCCCCTGTCGGTATGGCTGGGCAAGGATATCGCCGGTAAACCGGTTTTCGCCGATCTGGCGCAGATGCCACACCTGCTGGTCGCCGGAACCACGGGCTCGGGAAAGAGCGGCTGCATAAACTGCATGGTCTCATCGATCCTGCTTCGCTGCACGCCGGATGACGTCCGCATGATACTGATCGATCCCAAGCGTGTCGAGCTCAGCCATTTCGAGGGAATTCCGCACCTGCTCACTCCCGTGGTAACCGTGATGAAGGACGCCACGAATGTGCTTGCCAACCTGGTAGAGGAGATGGAGTCGCGTTACAGCCAGATGCAGCTGGCGAAGGCCAAACAGCTCGACGAACTTAACAGGGTGCGTATCCGCCGCGACCAGAAGCCTTTGCCGTATATCATCCTCGTGGTGGATGAGCTCGCCGACCTGATGATGGTGGCCCCGGCGGACGTCGAGAGCGCCATCATCAGGCTGGCTCAGAAATCACGCGCCGTCGGCATCCACCTGGTGCTGGCAACACAGCGTCCGTCTGTTGATGTCATCACCGGCATGATCAAGGCCAACGTTCCTTCGCGGATAGCGTTTGCTGTCTCGTCACAGATAGATTCACGGGTGATCCTCGATACAAACGGTGCCGAGAGCCTTCTGGGCCAGGGGGACATGCTGTTCAGGCCTCTGGGCTCATCACAGATACGCCGCGTGCAGGGAGCATATATCTCAGAGCAGGAGATCAAGCTTCTGACCGACCGCTGCAAGAGCCAGAAGCAGCCTGATTTTGATTTCGAGCTGCTCGAGGGCAAGGTGGACGACAGCGATGAGAAACTGCCCGCCGACGAGGATGAGTTGCTGCCGGATGCCATGCGCCTGGTGGTGGAGGCCGGCAGCGCCTCAGTCTCCATCCTGCAGCGGCGCCTGCGAGTGGGTTACACGCGCGCCGGCCGGCTGATCGACATGCTGGAGTGTCGCGGTGTCATCAGCGGTTATGAGGGCAGCAAGCCCCGCCGCGTCCTTATCGGCGAAGATGACCTTGAACGGATCCTGAACGAGGCGCCGCGGTCCCGTAAGAGCGCTGCGGCGGCTCCAGACGAACAGTTCAACCTGCCGGCCGCCCACGAAGGCGTGCCATCTACCGGCAGCGGTCCGGATGACGCGGAGAGTGCGCCGGACGAAGACGGTTTCTAGACTATGCCGGCGGTGCAGGTTTCCGGCCAGCCGAAAACCGGGCTGAATTTTCTTACGCGGCCGAGAGTGATCATCGGGGCGCTGCTGGGAATAGCATCGGCGGTGCTGTATACGATCACCCTTGCCCCGGATATCCTGGCTCATGACTCCGGCGAGTGGCAGGCTGCCGCGGTCACGCTTGGAATCAGTCATCCTCCCGGTTCACCCGCCTATATTCTCATCGGTTATCTGTTCTCGCTTGCTCCGATAGGCAGCCTGGCCGCGCGCGTAAGTTTTGTTTCCGTGGTTATGGGGGCGACCGGGGTGGTAGCGGTCTATTGTTTCATACTGACACTTTTCAGCCGGTTGTTGCCTGCCCTCGTTGCCGCCGCTACGCTTGCGGTCGCTGCCCAATGGTGGGGTCATGCGTCGGTGGCTACTCCTTATAACGCTATTCCCACGGTTATCG
>JAUSDE010000159.1 GCA_030650885.1 Thermoleophilia bacterium | reverse complement strand
AGGCGATGCTTAAACAATCGCAGCGTGTCGCGGGCCTGGGGCATTACATACTTGATATTGCAACCGGATTTTGGACCAGCTCGGAGATGCTGGACGAGATATTCGGCATTGATGATGAATTTGAAAGAAATGTGGAGGCCTGGGTGAACCTGGTCCATCCCGACCAGCGGGCCGAGATGCTCGAATACTTCAGCGATCATGTATTGAAGAAAGGTAATCCTTTCAACAAGGAATATCGGATCATCAGGCCCAAAGACGGCGCAGAGCGCTGGCTGCACGGCCTTGGCAAGCTTGATTACGATGCAGATGGGCGGCCGGCGACGATGTTCGGGACCATCCAGGACATCACTGCGCGCCGGCGGGCGGAGATCTTGCTGGAGCAGGCTTTCCGGCAGGCTAAGGATGAGAAGGAAAAGAACAGGGCGATCATCGAGGGCATCGGTGACGGGGTAAGTATCCAGGACACCGACTTCAAAGTCCTGTTCCAGAACCAGGTCCACAAAGATTTCATCGGTGACCACGTTGGTGAATATTGTTATAAAGGTTACGAGAAGAGGGATGAGATCTGCGATGGATGCCCTGTCGCCATGGCGATCGCCGACGGCAGGATCCACCTGACGGAAAGAATTGTGGACTTCCCCGAAGGGAAGCGATATTTTGAGATAACCGCATCGCCGCTCAGAAATGCTGACGGGCAGATCATCGGTGGGATAGAAGCCGCCAGGGAGGTTACCGAACGCCACCAGGCAGAAGAGGAGAAGGAGAGCCTCAGGGCGCAGTTGCTCCAGGCTCAGAAGATGGAGGCCGTCGGCCGCCTGGCTGGTGGCGTCGCCCACGATTTCAACAATGTGCTCGGTGTGATCATGGGATATTCCGAGTTGGCGATGAGGGAAATACCTTCAGGAGAGCCTATTCATGGCCATCTCGAGCAGATTGTCGATGCGGCCAGGCGCTCTTCTGACCTGACCCGGCAACTCCTGGCCTTTGCCCGCAGGCAGAGCATCGATCCCCGCGTGCTGGATCTGAACCAGATCGTCGTCAGCCTGCTCAGCATGCTCCAGCGGCTGATCGGTGAGGATATCGAACTTGTCTGGAAACCCGGGCCGAACCTGTGGGCGGTCAAGATGGACCCGTCCCAGATCGATCAGCTACTGGTCAATCTTGCGGTCAATTCCCGTGACGCGATCGAAGGAGTAGGAGTCATAACAGTCGAGACGAAGATCGCATCCTTCGACGAGGCATACTGCAGCGACCACGCAGGGTTTATTCCGGGAGACTACGTGATGCTTGCGGTAAGTGATGACGGGCGTGGCATTTCCGAGGAGCATCTCGACCAGATCTTCGAACCATTCTTCACCACGAAGGAGACAGGCAAGGGGACAGGCCTGGGTCTGGCAACCGTGTACGGTATTGTCAAACAGAACAGCGGCTTCATAAACGTTTACAGCGAGCCGGGACAGGGGACCACGATCAAGATCTACCTGCCTAAAACACACGGCGAAGAAGCTCACCCGAATATCATGTTCGAGCAGGCTGTGAGCGGTGGAGACGAGACAGTGCTCATCGTTGAGGATGACCCCGAAATCCTGAACATCAGCAGGATCGTACTGGAAAAGGCCGGGTATCAAGTGCTTAGCGCCAGCAGCCCGGTGACAGCTCTCAATCTGGCCGAGCAGCACCAGGGTGTCATCTCACTGCTGGTTACAGATGTGATCATGCCAGAGATGAATGGCAAGGCTTTACGGGACAGGCTCGTGGCATCGCGGCCGGGAATCAAGGTCCTGTTCATGTCTGGATATACCGCCGACGTGATCACCCACCGCGGTGTGCTTGACCCGGGAGTCATGTTTCTGCAAAAACCATTCTCGGTCAACGAACTTGCGGCTAAGGTCCGAGAAGTGCTCGATAAGCCAACCGGCTGAAGGTCAGACTGCTGGCCTGGCCGGCATCGACCCAGTGATCAAGTCACATTACTGGTTCTTCAGCCAGTTATCGACGTAATCGGCAACCTCTTCCCAACCATCCTGCCCGATTGTGAAATGGACCCGCTCCGGAAACTCCATGAAATCGGTTATCGATGCTGAGCCGGCATATTTTTTGTGGTTGGTGCGGTTCAGAGAAGCCGGGATTATATGGTCCGCTGAGCCTGCAACCAGCAGCAGCGGGGCATGGTCTCTTTTAAAGTCGATTCTTGCGGTTCTGGTCAGAGATTCCCGCGGTACCTGCCGCGATTCCGGGATGACATAGCGGTCGTAAGCGGCGCGCTGCTCATTCGGCGCCATTGTATTCACAAAGGCGTACTGGAATTGCCGGAACGACATCAGGTGAGGTCTTCGTTTTGAGATAAAGGGGTTGATCATCGGCCAGTTCGCTTTCAGGAACGGCCAGCTGGTGGAGAAGACTCCCTGCGGCGGCGCCGAATCAATGGCCACTGCTGCGGCCGCAAGGTAGCGGCCAAGCAGTATCTGCGTTACCAGGCCTCCCATGGAATGCCCGATCAGTACCGGCTTTTCATCGAGCTTGCCGATCAGTCCAGCGAAATAATCGATGACTTCAGTCAGCGTGAGCATGCCCAGCTCCGGATTGGGGTGTCTGGCCCTTAGCTCCTTCACAGTCTCATCCCGGCCCGGCCAGTCCGGCGCGATGCATTTGTAGCCATATCCCTGAAAGCGCTCGACCCAGTGCTCCCAGCAGAGAGAATTCATGAACATGCCGTGTATGAAAACGAGCGTCTTTGAACTCATCCTGCAACCTCCGGCCTGGATAACTCATCCTCGAGTATGTCGAGCAGAAGGCAGTCGTGCCACGAGCCATCGGCCCCACGCTCATAATCCCGCATGATCCCGACCGGTCGAAACCCTGCTCGCTGATAGGCTCGGATCGCTCTCTCATTGGTGGTGGCGGGATCGATGGTGAGGCGGTGGTGGCCTCGTGTATCGAAGAGGTACCCTGCCATGGTCCGCAGTGCATCGCTGCCAAATCCCCTGCCGTGGTGGCCCGAGTCTAGGAATATGTCGATCCCGGCGTGCTGGTAGTCGGGCGTGTTCTCTTCCGAGTATTCGATGCTGCCGATAACGGCGCCTTCGGTTTCGATAACGAAAACCGTCTCAGGAGGCTGATCGAGCCAGTCTGCGACGGCTTGATCCGGTCCTCCCGGGTTCCACCAGCGGGCGACTTCTGGTTGAGCCAGGATCTCCCGCAGCCGTGGCTGATCCCCGGGTATGAGCGGCCGGAGTATGACGTGCTCGCCGGTGAGGACAGGTTGCTTCATTGAACCAGTATTTCCGGCCACGAAATCCGCCAAACCTTTTTATTGAACACGGCTGAAATGATGTAAAGTGTTTAAATGTGCGGCATTTGGCGTTTAGGCAGATTGACGAGGTGGTAAATTTCTGGACAGGAGCCAATGGACATCATCGAGACTAAAAATCTGACGAAGTTTTACGGTTCCTCCAAAGGCATCGAGGATCTCAGCCTGAATGTCAAAGAAGGCGAGATACTGGGCTTCATCGGCCCGAACGGCGCCGGCAAATCTACCACCATACGTCTGCTTCTCTCGCTGATCTACCCGACTAGCGGCAGCGCCACGATATTCGGCAAGGACGTCATCAAATACGGCCCCGAGATAAAACGCCAGATCGGATATATGCCGTCCGAAGTCTTTTATTACGAGAACATGCGCGTGCAGGAGCTACTCGATTATTCCGCCAGCTTTTATGGAAAAGACTGTTCGAAGCGAATCAAGGAGCTGTCGGGACTGCTTAAACTCGATCTGACAAAAAAGATCGACGACCTTTCCTACGGCAACAAGAAGAAGGTGGGGATTGTCCAGGGCCTGCTGCATGACCCGGATCTGATCATCCTCGATGAGCCGACCGGTGGGCTGGATCCGCTGATGCAAAAAAACTTCTTCGAGTTGCTCAAGGAAGAGAACAGGGCAGGCAAGACCATCTTCTTTTCTTCGCATATCCTCAGTGAGGTCCAAAAAATATGCGATCGCGTGGCGATCATCCGGGAAGGCACATTGATCAATATCGAGTCGATGGAACACCTTCTCCAGAACAACTATAAACGCATTCACCTGACCACCGCGAAAAAGGCAGAAGGTAAACTTTTCGATATACCGGGAGTAAGCGATCTTAAGGTGGAAAAAAATCAGGTGAGCCTGCTTTACAAGGGTGATGTGAACACCATTTCCAGGATCATCGCGCAGATGGATCTTGTTGATTTCATGGTCGGCGAGCCGGATCTGGAAGAAATATTCATGCACTACTACACGTAAATCGCCGTGAACGTCTTCATGCAGGAGCTCAGGCAGAACCGGAATTCCACAATCGTGTGGACAATGGCGATGATCGCCATAGCTGGCATGTACATTTCAATATATCCTTCGATCTCGCAGAACGCGGCCGTCGCCGATGTTTACAATAATTTTCCCGAGGCGTTCAAGAAGACATTTGGCATCTCGGATAATTTCCTGTCCGCGTTTTCCGGCATCTATGCACTGGTGCTTAACCTCGTGTTGCTGACAGGTGCAGTACAGGCAATGAATCTTGGCACAGGTATCACATCCAAAGAGGTCCTTGAAAGAACGGCTGATTTCCTGTTGACCAGGCCCATAAGCAGGTTGTCGGTTCTGCGCCAGAAGCTGCTCACTGTCTTCCTGCTGATCCTGGTCACGGATCTGGTCTTCATGGCGGTCGACTGGGCTTTGATCCAGGCGTTGATAGAAGATCCCTTCCGTTTCAGGACTTTTATGACCAGCACAAGCAGCCTGCTCCTGGTGCAGTTGTTCTTTATTTCATTCGGGTTCCTCCTCGGTTCGGTATTACCGAGGATAAAGTCAGTGATCGCGGTTTCTCTGCCCGCGGTATTCGGTTTTTACATCGTCGGCCTGCTCGACACGGTGGTCGGTGAAAAAATAAAGTACATGACGCCATTTAAATTCTTTAACGTGAACATGCTGGCTGCAGGCGGCAGTTATGAGCCAGGGATGCTCGTTTATGCAGCGGTGTTATCGATAGCAGCACTGATCGCGAGCTTTGTGGTCTACCAAAGGAAAGACATTCCCACCATATGAGCCCTGAAAGATGAACATATACCTGAAAGAACTGAAGGATTACAGAAGATCACTGTTCTTCTGGACGCTCGCTATCATCGCCTTCATGCTCTCGGCGATGAGCAAATACCAGGGCTATGCCAGGTCAGGCACATCCATAAACGAGGTCATTGAAAGCATGCCGGCCGGATTGAGCGCAGCCCTCGGTTTCCAGGGACTCGATCTGCAGTCTTCGGGCGGGTTCTTTGCAATGTGTACCCTCTATCTTTCCATGATGCTCGGGGTTCATGCAGTGCTGCTCGGTGCCGGCATTATTTCGAAGGAGGAGACCGACAAGACCATAGAGTTTTTATATGCGAGACCGGTTTCGAGAGGCTACATCTTATTTTCAAAGCTTCTGGCGGCTTTTACGCAGATAATCATCCTGAATATTGTCACCGCCATAACGTCTGTAGTTACCGTGGCGGCGTTCAATGAAGGGCCATCGATAAGCAGCGACATCATATTCCTGATGCCGTCCATATTATTTCTGCAAATCTGGTTCCTGATGATCGGTGCATCGTTTGCAGCTATCATGCGACGGCCAAGACATGCGGGCATGCTTTCCGCCGGGGTATTGCTGGCAACCTTTGTTATTTCCTCGTTCGTCGACATAACCGACAGGTTCGGGTTCTTAAAATATGCGACACCGTTCAAATACTTCGATCCGAAAACGATATTTACCGAGCACAGTTACAGCATGACTTTTATTTCCATCACGGTCACCGCAGTCGCGATCCTGCTAACTCTGTCCGGAATCGCGTACAAAAAAAGAAATTTCAGCATCTAGAAAACCGTTACCTCCCTGTGTCTTGTACAATCAGCCGCTCCCACATTGATAAAGCGCCTATTTTGCTTCCCGCCCTGAGGCATTAAAAAATGAAAAGCGGGTAATAGCTTAATTCCTGTCTTTGTTGTGGTCCTTAATTCTGGAGCGGCGGGGAGGGTTTGAGAATGAAGACGAAACGGGTGAAATTACAGAAAAGGTCATATCTCTTCGGCATTGCGGGTATGGCAATCGGCCTGGCTTACGCCAGCTACTTCCTGTTCATGGCCGATGCATATGCCATCGCCAACATCATCCTTGCGCCCATCCTGCTCGGCACTGTGGCCTTATACATCGGTCGGGGAGAAGAGCAGGCCCGCAGCCACACCCAGGAGCTGGAAGATTCCCGGCAACACTTCTCATCCCTGGCAAACCGGGCAATCAAGAAAAAGGACTGGCAGGCGAGTATTTTTGACCCGGCAGTTCCAAATTGCTGGGAGGTGATGGATTGCGCTGAGTCAGTCTGCCCGTCCTATGGGAAGAAGCATGAAAAGTGCTGGCTCACAGCAGGAACATATTGCCACGGCAAGATCCAGGGTAAGTTTGCCACGAAGATCGGCGACTGTTCGAGCTGCGAAGTCTATCAGGGCTTCGTAGGTGAAGATGCCATCATGGAGATAGGCGAAGTCTTCAACAATCTGATCTGGGTCCTGAATGAAAACGACGAATTGCTGAAAGCAGCAAACCGGGAGCTGACGGCCAGCAACCAGGAGCTGAAGATTCTGCACGAACAGGCGCTTGAACGGTCTGAGACCGATTCACTTACCGGCTTACGTAACCACGGCCATTTCCATTTCCAGTTGGCGAAAGAAATAGAAAGGTCAAAAAGATATGAACGGCCTCTGTCATTGCTCATGCTCGATCTGGACAATTTCAAGCAGGTCAACGATATATATGGCCATCCGAAGGGTGATGCAGTACTGAGGGAAGTAGGCACCTTTCTCAAGAATGAGATTCGCGCCATTGATTATGCGGCTCGTTATGGCGGTGAAGAATTCATGGTCATCATGCCGGAATGCAAAGGGACGGATGCTGCAAACATGGCCGACAGGCTTCGTCTTGAACTTAAAAGCATTGCTGAAAAGGTAGATCTGCCGCTGGAGCAGGTCGGTGCGAGTTTCGGGGTCGCCGATTACCCTGATTGCGGCCTCGACGAAGCGAGCCTCGTTTCGGCGGCAGACGCAGCCCTTCTGTTCTCAAAACGAAAGGGCCGGAATCGGGTAGCTTATTTCCGGGACCTTTCTGATACAGAGCTTGAATCGGGAGATGTCGAGCTCCTCC
Source organism: Thermoleophilia bacterium (assembly GCA_030650885.1). Taxonomy (GTDB): domain Bacteria; phylum Actinomycetota; class Thermoleophilia; order BMS3ABIN01; family BMS3ABIN01; genus JACRMB01. The sequence continues at coordinate 3,296 of JAUSDE010000159.1, read as the reverse complement.
ATAACAGGCTCGAAGGAGCCTCGATGACGACTATCAGCGCTCTGGTCGACGCTGTGAATTCCATGGATAATTATGCTGGCGAGAATCTTGGCCTTGCCAGGATAGCCGGAAAGATAGCCGCTGGGCTGGATATGGAACGCGATCAGACCGGCATCCTTGTGCTGGCGACTCAATTACATGACGTGGGGAAGATCGGTGTTCCCGGGTCTATCCTTGGGAAGACCGGTAAGCTGCAACCCGATGAGCTGGCCCTGGTGAAACAGCACCCCGAAATGGGAACGCGGATCGTGCAGGAGGTAGAGCACCTGAAAGGTCTTGTCTCAGGGATCCTTTACCATCACGAAAAGTGGGACGGGACCGGCTATCCCGAAGGATTAAAAGGAGAAAAAATACCAATAATAGCGCGTGTTGTCGGGATCCTGGACGCATATCGCGCGATGCGCTGCGATCGTCCTTACAGGGACGCGCTCAGCATGGAGCAGACACTGAATGAGCTTCGCAAGGGAGCGGGCAGTCAGTTTGATCCGGTTCTTGTGCAGCAGTTTATCAAGCTTTGTAGAGATGAAATGGATGAAATGCCGGGTGAGCGCTCCGCCTGACCCGCAGCGGAGCGTCAAAAGATTTCGTTGTAATCCTTGAAAGGAAGGTATCATGTTCGGATGTCTTTTTGTGCTGGCAGCGCTTATCTCACCGAGGCTCGCTTTTCTGCTTATCTGGCTCTTCAGCGACCGCATCAGCATCGCTTTTGACAATCTTGTTATTCCTCTGCTCGGATTTATCTTTTTGCCGGTCACCTCGGTGGTTTACGTGCTTGTATATGATCCCCAGGCTGGTGTGAATGGCCTCGGGTGGTTCCTGGTCGTCTTCGCCTTTCTGGTGGACCTTGGCGCCTATTCGGGCAGCAGGTACAGCAATCGAAAAAATTGAATCTGTCGGTCGTCGCTGCCGAAGGTGGGTATATGAAGAGAACGGCGGCAACCCTTGCACTTCTCGCGGCACTCATCTCGGCTATCCTCATGACTCCGACGGGAGCGCTGGCGACGGATGGTGCCATCTCGTGGCCTATCCGTGGATTCAACTACCCTTCCTGGTGGCATGACGAATATCTTGATCAGGGTTCGGGCGTATCCCTGAGCCGCATGTCGGCAAGTGGAGCCAACTGGGTCGCGATCATTCCATCGCAATATATGGATTCAGTGACCTCCGACACGATGGCGCCGGAAAATGGGGGCCAGGGGCGCACTGCCTCCGATGATGCCGTGGCGAAGGCAATCGATGACGCCCATGCACGCGGGCTCAAGGTCATGCTTAAGCCGCATATCGATATCTCTGATGGTTCGAGCCGCTGGGATATCCGGCCGAGGCATCCCGGTATATGGTTTAGCAATTACGGACGAATGATTGCTGGCTACGCCAACCTTGCGGAAACGCATCATGTGGAATTATTCTCGGTCGGTACCGAACTGGTGACCTTGACCGATGCGAATTATTACAACAACTGGGCGGATGTGATCAGCGGCGTCCGCTCCGTTTATAGCGGACCCATCACCTACGCCGGCAGCACGACCGAGTGTGATTATCTCAGTTTTGGCGGGCTGCTCGACTACCTGGGCCTCGACGTATATTTCCCGCTCAGCGACAAAGCCGAGCCGACGCTCGAGGAGTTGATGACGGGCTGGACCGATTATCATGGATATTACGGCGACGCAAACTGGCTGGCGCCTATCGAGCAGTGGCAGGCACACTGGAACAAGCCGGTCGTCTTCACCGAGCTGGGTTATCGTAGCGTCAAGTACGCGGGGCTTTCTCCCTGGGACTGGTCGAACGGTATCTATGATGGCGACAACCAGGCCAGGGCATATGAGGCGGCGTTCCGCGTGCTAGGCAACAAGCCTTGGCTCGCCGGCGTATTCTGGTGGGACTGGATGCCAGGAGAGGATACCGGTGGCCCTGGAAACACCGATTACACGATCATCGACAAGCCAGCCGAAGCTGTTGTGAAGACCTGGTATTCCTTCGCTCAGGCACCGCTTCTGGAAATCAGCACCACTGAGAATCTGGTGGATTGGAACAGTTACGCTGATTACCTGGAACGCAGGCTCAGCGTGGACTATTTAGTCGAAAACAGCGGCAGTGGCCAGGCTATTGAAATCAACGCAACTGGCATCAGCGCGAATAACGGTGTAAGTCCACAAACAGCTTTACCTGTTGACATGGGCTCACTCGACCCGGGAAACGGGCGCGTCGCGGCCGTGGTTTACCATGTTCCCGTTGGTATCGCTTCCTTCCGCGCAACCATCTATGTCGAATGCCAGGATGGCGCCGGCCAGCACTACAGGTTCCCGGATCAGCAACCGGAATAGAGCTTCCAGCACGATTTAATCACTTTCTGTCCGGCTCTCAGCTGTTACCGTAACCTTCTAATCTCCGGGTCAGTGGATATATATATCCACTAGTGTCATATAATTCATTCCAGGAAATAGACGATTACGCACTTTTCTATCATTATTTTGATTTTTAGCCGCGGACAATTGGGAGGGGTGGGAAATGTGGTCAGGCTATCGACACCGCATCTTTTATTCAACAAGTAGGCTTTTTGGCTGCATGCTTTTCCTGATAGTGACAATATTGTTGATAATCCCTTCATCAGCCTTTGCTCAGGCAGCGGTCGAGGGAGAATACAAGGAGGCCTCGACTCCAAATCAGGAATCGTCAGTTGTAGAAAGCGCACGACCAGAGTTGGACAACCCCGCCGATTTGGCTTCAACTGAAGGGTTTGAAGTCAAAGAAGCTTCATCTGTAGCAAACAGTTCTACTGTCAGCGAGAGCACAAGCGGTCTGGTGTTAGCAAAAACGGGTGCCGGCACGATTGTTTTTACAAGCACCAGGGACGGCAACTATGAGATCTACGCGATGAACGCCGACGGTACAGGTCGGGTCAATCTGACTAATAGCCCGGCATCCATCGACTGGCTGCCTGCCTGGTCACCTGACGGCAACAAGATAGCCTTCTGCAGCAACAGGGACGGCAACGATGAGATCTACGTGATGGACGCTGACGGCACTCGTCAGATCAATCTGACGAACAGTTCCGCATCCATCGACTCGTCACCTGCCTGGTCATCCGACGGCATCAAGATATCCTTTTCCAGCAACAGGGATGGCAACGATGAGATCTACGTGATGAACTCGGACGGTACTGGCCAAACCAATCTGACGAACAGCCCTGCATCCAGCGACTTGTCACCGGATTGGTCACCGGTCGCCAACAAGATAGCCTTCTGCAGCAACAGGGA
>JAUSDE010000152.1 GCA_030650885.1 Thermoleophilia bacterium | reverse complement strand
GGGGGTCTTCCGGATTCAGGCCTGCCCGGACGGCAGGATTTGTTTCCAATGCTTGTGCATACCATTTGAAAGACTATGCTGAGCGGTATTCCATTATTTATAAGGGTTTGTTAAAAAGCAACCTTGCCGCTGGTCTATGCTAAAATAAAAATCATTGAAGCCGAGGAGGGTTCAAATGCCTGATGAAGTAGTTATTTTCACCAAACCAGGCTGTCCGTATTGCGCGGCTGCCAAAAAGGATCTGGCGGAAAAGGGCATATCGTTCACAGAACAGGATGTGACCTCGAATCCCGTATTGAAAGAAGAAGCAATCAGACTGGCGGGGCAGGCTGCAGTGCCGGTCATCGTGACCAACGGTGAGGTCGCGGTGGGCTTCGGCGGCAGTTGAGGCATCTAACCGTCCGGCGGTCGCTGGACAAGTCAATACTCCAGGGAACTTTATGAAATCACGCAGAATATTGTTTTTAGGTACTTTGTTGCTGCTCACAGCAGCATTGATGATTTTTTTAGCCGGATGTGGCGATTCCGGTTCTTCCTCCGGGACCAATTCCGGCAGCTCTGCTCCCAAGACGGCGCCTGACTTCACTGTCAAGACACTCAGCGGAGAAAGCGTTTCCTACTCAAGCCTCAAGGGAAAGCCGCTGGTGCTCAATTTCGCAGCTTCCTGGTGTGGCCCGTGCGAACTCGAAGCTCCGGTGCTCGCAAAGATGTATGAGAAGTATAAGGACAAGGCGAATTTCTTCGGGATCGCCGTTCGTGACAACGAAGAAGACCAGCGTGCTTTTGCCGAGAGCCACGGACTCAAATTTCCGATCGGCCTGGACCCTGACAGCAAGGTGCTGTACAGCTACCAGAAAGCAGGCAAGGTCAACATGAGCGGCATACCAACTACGTTTTTCATAGACAAGGACGGGACCATCCAGGCGTTCTTTATCGGACCGATCTCCGAGAGCACCTTCGACCAGAGGATCTCCACGATCCTCAACTAGATGTTCAGCCTGGCTATCCTTGGGAGCTCGCGCAGTTTCTGCTTGTAATCGAAACCGTACCCCACGAAGAACTCATCCGGAACCTGGAATCCCTGGTATTTGACGGGCAGGTCGGCTAGCCGCCGATATGGCCTGTCGAGAAGAGTCGCGATCTCCAGCGTGGCGGGGTTCCGGAGCCAGAGGTTCTGCACTATATAGTTCAGCGTAAGGCCGGTATCGATGACGTCCTCGACGATCAGAATGTGCTTGCCCTCAATATCCTGATCGAGATCCTTCAGAAAACGGACGCGCCGAATGTCTTCGCCTTCCCTTCTGTCTTTGCGATAGCTGGAGATGGCAATGAAATCGATGGTCACGGGAATGGTTATCTCGCGGGCGAGATCGGCGAGAAAAAAGATGGCGCCCTTGAGGATGGAGAGCAGGAGCAGTTCACGGCCTTCGTAATCGATGGAGACCTGGCGCGCTATCTGCCGGACCCGTTCCGCTATAGCATATTCATCCAGATAGGTCTCGCCCACCAGGCTTTGGAAGTCCTGTTTGTCCGGCACTTGCACCCCTCTTGTTATTTATTCCTGTGACAGGTCGTACTTATGGGCGAGTTTTAGAAAATCCTTTTTGTAGAAGAGCTTGATATTTATCTCGGGAAACCGTTCCTTCACCTTACGTATCTTCATATTCTTCTTTGTGACATGCGCCTGTTTCATTGTCGTCAGCTCGACGAACAGATCCTGCTCCGGAAGATAGAAGTCCGGGGTGAAAGCTTCGACGACGAGGCCGTTGGCATCCCGCTCGAGCACGAAGGTACGCGGCTCGTACATCCAGGGGATGCGATAGTAGTCCAGAATCTTGGCACATTCCTCTTCGCTGCTATTCGCGAACTGGGGAGGAGCTGCCCCCCTGTAGGATGTGAACTTGGTTTCTTTGTCTGTCATTCTTGAGAACTATACCAGAGGGTGAAACATGCGCTCAAGAGACCGGAGGCGTTTTTTAGTTGTTTCTGTTTGACCAGCGGCGCGCGCCTATGTTAGTTTCGCTGTCTATGGGCTTAGCCATTCCCCCACTTCCCGATTCGAGCCGCGTCAATTCCGCGGGCCATCTCGAGGTTGCCGGTTGCGACCTTATGGAGCTGGCCGCCGAGTACGGCACGCCCTTAATAGTCTATGACGAAGACCAGATTCGCGAACGTTTCCGTGAATATAAACGGGCATTTTCGGTTCGTACAGACGACTTTGACATCATTTATGCAAGCAAGGCCTTCACGTGTATCGCCATGTGCCAGCTCATCGTCCAGGAGGGCATCTCGCTGGACGTGGCTTCCGGTGGAGAGCTGTATACGGCCCTCAAAGCGTGGTTCCCGCCGGAAAATATTCTTCTTCATGGAAATGCGAACAGCCGTGATGAGCTCGAGCGGGCCGTGCGAAACGAGGTAGGCCATGTGGTCGTCGATTCACTGCATGAGTTGAAGGCGTTGGACGAAACAGCCGCGGCTCAGGGGAAGATGCAGAAAATCCTGCTGCGGATCACGCCTGGGATCGAGGCTCATACTCACGACTTCATCCAGACGGGAAAGCTGGACTCGAAGTTCGGCCTCTGTCTGGAAGCGGGCGTGGCGGACGATGCCGTCGCAGCTGCGATGGCCGCGACTAACCTGGAGCTGATCGGTCTGCATTGCCATATTGGATCGCAGATCTTCGGCCTCGAACCGTATCGCAAGTCGATCGCGGTCATGGCTGATTTTGCATTCGTGTGCGCTGAAAAGCATAGTTTCACCTGCCAGCTGCTCGATGTTGGCGGCGGTCTTGGTGTTGGTTATACCAGTGACGATGATCCGGCAAGCATAGATGAGCTTGCGGATATCATAGTTAAGAGCGTTGCCGATGAGTTCGGGCGCGTCGGTCTGCCGGTGCCTCGAATCGCCGTTGAACCTGGGCGATCCATTGTGGCTAACGCAGGTCTGACGGCTTATACGATCGAGACGGTCAAAACGATTCCCGGTGTGAAAACATATGTGGCTGTCAGCGGCGGTATGTCGGACAATATGCGGCCCATGCTTTATGGTGCCGAGTATGTGGCCCTGATCGCGGACCGTCCGGAAGCCGAGGCTACTATTACAGTCACGGTTGTCGGCAAGCATTGCGAATCTGGAGACGTCCTTATCAAGGAAAGCGGTTTGCCAGACCCGCGGCCGGGAGACCTTTTAATCACGCCCTGCACTGGCGCCTATGGTTATTCCATGGCCAGCAATTACAACGGGCAGACGCGGCCAGCGGTAGTTTTTGTAAAGGAAGGCCGGGCGCGAACGGTGATAAGAAGAGAAAGTTACGAAGATCTTGTCCACCTTCAGGAACATCTCGAGCCATAAGCTGAGAAGCACTTGAGCCGTAGACTGACGCCGCTCGGGTCACGCTTGAAACAATGGGCTAAATTTCAATTTTTGACAGGGTGAAGGAATTGAGGGGCGCCTGTTGAATGATTGGCCGAAGGGCGTGTGCCTGTTTCACCCCCTTCATCCCTTATACCCGGCGAAAGGCCCTCATTTTTGAGGGTCTTTCGCTTTCCGGAACTGCTTGGGAATACTGGAAAGAAAAAGGGGACACAAATATTTGTGTCCCCATTTTCTTTGAACCA
>JAUSDE010000146.1 GCA_030650885.1 Thermoleophilia bacterium | reverse complement strand
CGCATCCAGTTCACTCCCGACCTGCTGCCATCGGACATCACCGGCAGCACCATCTATTCCCCCAGGGACGAGCGCTTCTACTGGTCCCCCGGTCCGCTTTTTGCCAATATCGTGCTTGCAGACGAGATCAACCGCACCAGCCCCCGGACCCAGTCAGCACTGCTGGAGGCCATGGAGGAACAGCAGGTCACGGCAGACCGGACGACGCATCCACTGCCGGATCCCTTCTTCGTGATCGCCACCCAGAATCCGTATGAATTACATGGGACTTTCCCATTGCCGGAAGGACAGACTGACCGATTTCTGGTATCTCTTTCACTGGGACTGCCAGACCGGCAGAGCGAAAGCAGGCTCGTACGCGACCAGCTTGTGAAGCATCCTCTGGGAAAACTCAAACCGGTCGTGGACGCGTCCCAGATAATCGAGCTGCAGGAAGCCGTGCGAGAGATCAAGGTCGCCGAGAGCATACTGGGTTACGTACTTGATATCGTCGATGCCACCCGCAATCACGCGGATATAACTCTGGGAGCATCGCCGCGCGCAAGCGTGGCGCTGGTGCATACCTGCCAGGGGCTCGCGTTCGCTCAGGGCCGTTCTTTTGTGATTCCCGACGATGTCCAGCGCGCCGCCGGACCGGCTCTGGCACATCGCATCGTCCTCAAGCGAAGGTCGTCACTCAAGGGCGAGGATGCCGCCGGCATCATCTCCGGCATCATCGCTTCTCGCCGGGTCCCTGTCTAAAGCACAATCGGCACCGGACCCATGCCGACACGAAAGACAATCTACTGGCTCATCGCCGCCGTCGCCCTCTACTTGATCGCCTGGAACGTCGGCTCCGGCTGGCTGTATATCCTGACGACCCTGCTGATTGCACTTCCCCTGGTTTCGATCCCACTCAGCCGGATGAACGTTCGCAGGTTGACGGTCAGCATCACCGCTCCGGAATCGCTCACCAGCGGTGAGCTGCTGCCGGTTTTGGTTGAGGTAAGAAACAATTCGTGGTTGCCTCACTTCTTTCTGGATATCGATTTTAGCTACGCCGGTTCGCGCCAGAAGCTGTTCGTTTCAGCGATGGGGCCGCACGAGTCTCGCGAGCTAACCCTCGAATTCAATGATATGCGGCGCGGCTCTTACGACAGCGCCCAAATCCTGATTTCCAGTTCCGCGCCAGCCGGACTCGCCCGAAGCCGCCGCCAGCTGGAGGCCTTCTGGTCCTTGGTGGTCTACCCTGTGTGGCACAACCTCTCAACCGACTGGGACTCCGGCCAGAAGAACGCTGGTTATATGGTCTCCAGTTCCGTCCCCACCCGTAACGCTGCCAGCGATTACATTGGAGTCCGTGAATACAGGCCGGAGGACAGCCCGAGGTCGATCCACTGGCGATCCTCGGCGCGATCAGGAAAGCTGGCTTCCATTGAATATTCCCGGCAGGCTGCCATAACACCGGTTCTGATACTGGACTCCTTCCGCGACGCCAATCTCGGTAAAGGCCCAGCCTCAACTTTTGAGACTGCTGTCATTGTCGCCGCTTCACTGGTGCAGCGCGACTCCGGCCACAACCGTCGTTTCGGTATCGGCAGTTCGCCTGGTGACGCCGGGATCAGGAGTCTCGGCCTTCCACTGGATGAGGCGATGGACTGGCTTGCACAGGTGGAGGCGACCACTGAGCAGACGCTGGATCTATCCGGCCATAGTCTGCCCTGGCCGGAAGCCACTCCAGTTCTGCTGCTGACCAGCCATACGGCGTATAGCCGTCTTGACCAGGCGAATCTGCTGCAGGAATTCCCGCACTCGATCGTGATCATGCTCGATGGCAGAAAGTTTGAAAATGGCGGGCGAGCAGGCTCGTCACTGATGGATACCCGCTCCCTGGACGACCTGGCCGACCGCCTGGAATCCATGGGAGCTGAATTCATCCTGATAACCTCCCGGGAGGAGGTGCCGGAGTGTTTGGCAGACTTGTAGGGGTTTACAGCCGTCTGAACCCCAGGCTTGTGCCGGAAGACAGCCTCGGCCTGAGATTCAGCGTGCTCGCATCGATCCTTATCGCCGAGGTGACCATCTACGCCATGGGTTATTATGGCGCCGCTGAAGCCGTCGCCGTTCCGGTCCTGACCATTGCCGGTTTCGGCTACAGCTGGAAATATCGCCGTCAGCGCAACCTGCTGATGAAGTTCGTCCTTTCGGTGCTGGCCATAACCGTCGCTATCCTCTTTGCCAGGGAATTGACTACCAGCTTCTTTGATACCCGCCTGCCTCTGATCAAGCTGCTACTCTGGCTTCAGGTGCTTCATTCATTCGACGTTCCCGCCCGGCGCGACCTCAAGTTCTCTCTCGCCAGCGGACTTACCATGATCGCTGCCGGAGCCGTTCTGTCTACAGGCATGGAATATATCATCGGCCTCGCCCTCTTCAGCGTAGCCGCCGTCGTGTCGCTTCTGTATTTCCAGATCGCCGAGACATCCCAGAACGCTGACCGGCTTCTGAAAACCGGGCCGGTCAGGATCATCGCTTATGGGGTGTTTGTCTGGCTGGCCGGCGTCATGGTGGCCGTGCCTCTGCTCCTTGCCATGCCCCAGAGCACACAGGCGAAACTACAATCCCTGCCGATCTCCAGCCTGCAACAGATTTTTGGAGAATTCTCTCCCCAGGTGAACAACCCTGTCTACTCGGGCGACGGTAACCCTTTCGACCAGCCGCCGCGTTTTGACCCTGGCTCTTATTATGGCTTCAACCCCTACATGGACCTGCGCTCCCGCGGAAATCTCAGCGACGACATCGTTCTCAAGGTCCGTTCCGACAGCTACGACCTGTACCGGGGGATCGTCTTCGACCGCTACAATGGCAAGGGCTGGGAAATTACCAGCGAGGCAGCGGAGGATGTCTCCGCCGACGAGCAGCCGATCTTTCCTGATATTCCGGGCCGGCCCGTCAGCCAGGTACGTACGAAGGTTCAGAGCTTTTTCGTCGAAGCGGACCTCCCGAATATCATTTTCGCCTCCTGGAAGCCGGAACAGCTTTTCTTTCCCGCCAACAGGATAAAGGTCGACAGTTATGGAAGCCTGCGCAGCCCCTTCGAGCTCACTGAGGGTACCGTCTATTCCGTCATCAGCGAGCAGCCCCTGTATAGCGGCAAAATCCTTCGCAGCTATCCACGCGCCAGCGACCCGCCGGCAGCACCTGAATACACAGCCCTGCCAGACAGCGGCGAAATGCTCGACGTAGCCAGGCTTGCCCAGGAAATCACCAGGGACCACCCGGACCGTTATGACAAGGCTCTCGCCATCGAGGGTTACCTCAAGCAGAACTATACATACGATCTGGGTGTTGCTCCGCAGACGCGGGAGGGCGATGCTGTAGCCTATTTTCTCTTCGAGGAAAAGCGGGGCTATTGCGAACATTTTGCTTCGTCAATGGCTGTGATTGCCCGGAGCGCCGGCATTCCGGCACGCGTCGTCACTGGCTACACCGGCGGCAGTTATAATCCATTCACCGCCCTCTGGGAAGTGAAGCAGAGCGATGCCCATGCCTGGGTCGAGATCTACTTCGGTTCAGCCGGATGGGTGCCTTTCGACCCTACTCCCGGCTTCGACGTTCCGGCATCTCAGGGCGAGAGCCAGAGTCCCTGGCTGGCGGGCAGGATATTCTCCTACCTGGGCGATGTGCTGGGTGGCGGTCCGGCCAGCGGCGTCCTTGCCTCAGCTGGCGGAGCCATCAAAAGCGCGATCGGCTTCGCGCTTGGCATTCCTCTCATGCTTCTGGTCATCCTGGCGTCCGCTTTCGCTGTTGTGGCCTGGGGAGGCCGCGTAGCATCGTCGCGATTCCTGAGAGAGCGCCGACGCCGCAACCAGGTCAAGGAGAGCCTGGGAGCTGATTATTCAAAGGAATCACTGTTGAAGGAATATTTGAGGCTGGCGCTGCGACTGCAGAAGCGGGGGCTGGTTCGGCGTACCGATGAGACACTGAGGGCGTTTGCGCGGCGCGTTTCAGGTTTTCTGGAGGCGGAGGAGTTCGCCGAGCTTTCAGCGATCGTGGAGCTGTTACGTTACGCAGAAGACCCGCTGCCCGACCCGGCTCGCCAGAGAGCACAATCACTGGCCCGCGGGTTGATGAGAAGGCTTGATTCCGGAGAAAAAACAGCTCGAAAGCCGGTTACAGGGCTTTCTTGACCAGCTCGTCGGCCATGGCCGTGAGCTTCTGCGACAACTCAGAACTCTTGTTGTTTACGGCCAGCATCGAACCATCTTCAAAGTAAAGCTCTACGCGTGACTGTCGCCGGATGCGCCTGAGCAGCCAGGTGACCCCCAGCGCTGAGCCAAGTGAAAGCAGGAACCCAAAGAAGAATCTTCCTCTCGCCATCTCTCCCTACTTTCCGTAGTCGCCCTCGTCGGCTTCGCCCTCGAGGGCGGTCCGCAGGGCGGTATTGACGTCATAAAGCACCAGGCCCACTGTGGGATCGGCGCCGGTCGAAGCAGCCAGCCAGGTATCTTTCTCTCCGGTGGCGATGAAAACGCAGCCTGACCGGGTCTCGACAAAAAGCTGCGTCAGCGGCGACCGCTCCATCTCCTTTGCGGACATGCGGGCCTCCTCCAGCATCCTGCGAGCCATTGCCACCATGGTGGCCTCAGACTGACTGTTTGTGAACGTACTCGCCAGGATCTCGCTCTCGCCCCGGACCAGCACGGCGTGGCGGATACTCGCTGACATCTCCAGTAGTTCCTGTATCGCTTCTTTAGCTGTCGGCAACGGTTCTCCTTAAAAACGGATGCTGTTCAGTAAGAGGGGAAGCTATCATAACAGGCGGCGCTAGACAAGAAGACGACATCCATCCGACGGCTTATTTGCCAGGCGCCCCGGCAAGAGCGACGCTCAAGCAGGTGCTCCGGCATGGATCTCGGCGGAGGGACCTACGATGACGTCCCTGACCCCTCCGAGCCCCTGCATGCGATGGATGAACTCTTCGGCTGGATCCACCTGCTGCCCCAGCTGCAGGCGTCGCACACCGTCATCTGTCATCATGCTGATGATCACCGGCGAGCAGCCGGGATAACTGTCGCAGAGGTCTTTCATATCAGTAAGGACATCCGGATCGATCTCACCATGGTTGACGGAGAGTTCCACGACTTCGGCCTCACTGGCTTCAGCTTCCTTATTGCCGGCGCCGGTCATTTGAGCCGGATCTTGATTCATTTCTGCGGCATCGCCGCTTGCCGCCCCGTCGCCTTCACCGGGGCCGCTCCCACTGCCTTCCGGGCGGCGGACGAACTCGCTGATCGCGCTGGCCACGATCTTCACTTCGCGCCTGCCGTCGTCGTCGATGCCCTTGAGGTCGACCCGGCCCCTGACCACCACCACCTCGTCCTCTTCCAGCAGCGGATTACATTTGTTATAGAGCTTGTTGAAGACGACGACCTCGGTGCTGTCTTCCAGGTCCTCCAGGTCGAAGAAGGCCATGGGGTCGCCTTTCTTGGTGGTCAGCCGCTTGACCTTGCCGACCATGCCGATGACCTTGACCTTGTCCTGGTCGCGGGCTTCCTGCAGCTGCGCAACGGTGATGGCGCCGGCTTCCGCGATCTCCTCTTCGAGGCCGATGAGCGGATGGCCGGAGATGAAGATGCCCAACGTCTCTTTTTCCAGGCGGGTCAGTTCGCGAGGTTCGAATTCGCCGGCGGGGATCTCGGGGTCATGGACATCGTGCGAAGCGCCATCGTCCACCAGATCGAATATGGAACCCTGCCCCATGAGGCTGTCCTGCTGGCTCTGGGAGCCCATACCGAGGGCCTGCTCCATCATGGAAATCATGCCTTTGCGGCTGGCGCCGGTTGAATCGAGGGCGCCACATTTGATCAGGCTTTCAAGAGCGTTCTTCTTGAGCATCTGGGAGTCAACGCGGCGGCAAAAGTCGAACACGGAAGTGAAAGGACCGTCCAGCTCTCTAGTCGCGATGATCGACTCTATGACCTTGCCTCCCACGTTCTTCACAGCGGTAAGGCCGAAGCGGATGCGGTCGGCGACCACCCTGAAATCGCTACCGCTCTCGTTAACGTCCGGCGGCATGACCTCGATGCCCATGCGTTTGCAGACGCTTACGTAGAAGGGCACCTTGTCCTTGGTGCTCATGACGCTGGATATTGTTGCCGCCATGTACTCGACGGGATAGTTAGCCTTGAGCCACGCGGTCTGGTACGCCAAAAGCCCGTAGGCTGCGGCGTGGGATTTGTTGAAGGAATAGCCGGCGGCCTTCTCCATCAACCTCCAGAGCTCCTCGATGGCCGCTGCTTCAACCTCGTTCTTCCGGCAGCCTTCTGCGAACTTGCTCTTGAGGGTAGCGAGCAGCTCCAGACTTTTCTTGCCGATTGATTTGCGCAGGTCATCAGCTTCAGCCGGGGACAGGCCGCCGACTTTCTTGGCTATCTCCATCAGCTGTTCCTGATAGACGGCCACGCCATAAGTGGGTTCAAGTATCTCCTGCAGCCGCGGATCCAGATATTCAATTCCTTCAGGAAATTTCTTGTTGCGGGCAAATTTGGGAATATATTCCATCGGCCCCGGGCGGTACAGAGCTACTAACGCTATGATGTCCTCAAAGCAGGTGGGACCGACGTCCCGAATGGCATCCTTCATTCCGGAACTTTCCAGCTGGAAAACACCGTCGCTCTGTCCCTGACGCAGCATCTCAAATGTCTTCTCATCATCAAGTGGCAGCCTGGACAGGTCTATTTCCTCACCCTTGCTGTCCTTGATGAGCCTGACAGCAGCCTTGAGGATGTCCAGGTTCCGCAGACCAAGGAAGTCCATCTTGAGCAGGCCCAGCGCCTCTACATGTCCCATCGTGAACTGCGTGATGACCTCGGAATCTTCACCCTTCTGCTGCAGGGGAACATAGTCAGTCAGTGGCCGGTCAGAGATGACCACGCCTGCGGCATGGATGGAATCCTGCCTGATAAGCCCTTCGAGGGGCAGCGCCAGGTCGATGATCTTTTTCGTCAGCTCTTCCTCATCGTAGGCTTGCCGTAATTCCTGCCCGGGCTTGAGGCATTCCGCCAGCTTGATGCCGGGACCCTCAGGGATGAATTTCACGATCCGGTCCACATCACCGTAGGGGATGTTCATGACCCGGCCGGCGTCCCTGGTCGCCTGCCGCGCGGCCATGGTGCCAAAAGTAATTATCTGGGCGACGTTCTCGCGGCCATAGCGTTCGGCCACGTACGCCAGCACCTTTTCCCGGTCCACCGGTGAGAAGTCGATGTCGATATCGGGCATGCTCTTGCGTCCCGGATTCAGGAAGCGTTCGAAGAGCAGGTCATATTTGAGCGGGTCGATGTCGGTGATGCCGAGGCAGAAGGCGACAAGGCTGCCCGCCGCCGAACCACGGCCCGGGCCGACAGCGATGTCGTTGTCCCGCGAGAACTTCACAAAATCCCAGACGATGAGGAAGTAGGAGGCGAAGTCCATCTCGCTGATCGTCGCGAGTTCGAACTCGAGCCGCTCCGTGATTTCGTCTGTCACTCCATCGGGATACCGCCGGGCGAGCCCCTCCTCGCAAAGCCGCCGCAAGTAAGAGTTGCCATCGCTGCCGTCGTCAGTCTGGAATCCAGGAATCAGCAGCTTGTCAAAATCCATGGTGACGTTGCAGCGGTCGGCGATAGCGGTGGTGTTCGTCAGCGCTTCCGGCGCGTATGAGAATCTCTCCGCCATCTCAGCGGCGTCCTTGAAAAAGAAATCGTTGCTCGGCAGCGACATGCCTTTTTCATCGAGATTGCTCCCGGTCTGAATGCAAAGCAGCGCCTCGTGAGCAGAGAAATCATCTTCTCCGAGGTAATGGACGTCATTGGTCGCAACCAGCGGGCGCCCGGTCTCGGCAGCCACTTCCATCACCAGCGGATTGATTGCCTGCTGCTCGTCGATACCATGGTTCTGGATCTCGATATAGACGTTGTCTGGTCCGAAAATGTCCTGTAAATCTTGTACTTCTGCGACAGCGGCTTCCTTATCTCCAGCTTTGAGAAGTTTGGATATACGGCCGCTGAGACAGCCGGTGAGTGCGATGATGCCTTCGGAATGTTCCCGCAATACCTGCTTGTCCACGCGAGGCTTGTAATAGAAACCTTCGAGAAAGCCCTTGGAACATATGCGCACCAGATTCTGATAGCCGGTATTGTTCTCGGCCAGCAACGTAAGATGATTCCAGTCCATCGTTTTCTTCTCGAACCGGTCGGGCGCCACATAGGCTTCAAACCCGATGATCGGCTTGATCCCGCGCCTGGTAGCCTCCTTGTAGAACTCTACCGCGCAGGAA
>JAUSDE010000144.1 GCA_030650885.1 Thermoleophilia bacterium | reverse complement strand
GCCCTTTTGTGGGAGTTGCCGCAGAAAAAACGGCTTAGATAATATATCTTAAGTGGGGTTGAGCAGACAACTGCGGGCTGTTTTTACCGGTTCCTGATTATCCGAGGCTGCCGCGCAACCTGCCCAGGCGGCAGATCCATTCTGTAACGAGGTCATGGTCAGCTGCCTCGCCGCCCCAATCCTCATCGTCTGCGGCCATCTGCCTCAGCATCGGCTGTACCGTTTCAAGCAGCACATGATACCGGCGCTCGTCCGTGGCGGCTGAGTCAAAATCGATATCCAGATGCTCTGCGACCGCCGCGAAGTCTTCCCTTATCTGGCCTGCCAGCGATGCCGGCAGGTGAGATGCGGCGGTCTCCAGATTCGCGAACTTCGCCGCCCGCGTGAGGTCGGTTCTTAAACCGGGATAAAACTTCAGCAGACGGCTAAGCCCATCCTGCCCATAAAGTTTGACGACTTCGGAGAGCCCACGCCCGGTGCCGACGAACTCCGGCGGCAGGCCGATGGAATATAGCGCCCCCGTGAAGCTGATCGCCCGTGGCAGATTGTTCGCCCGGGCCGGCTCGATTGCAGCGATCGCAGCCGCTATTTCCGGGTCAGCTATCTCTCTGGCAAGTTTATCCGGCTGGGCGGCCGCGCGGGCATAGCCCACGGCGCTCTTACGTGCCAGCCGGTCTCGCTGGCGGGGCATCAGCTCAGAAAGGCCGATGACGGTGGGCAGCAGAAGATTGAAGCTGTCAATATAATGACGGGTGAAGACACCTATCAGCGTTGTCAGCTCATCCCGCTCAGCCGCGCTGTAATCCAGCGGCGGTACCCCATGAAGCAGCTCCGCCGCCTTGATGGCTACCTGCCGGGCGGCTTCACTGCCGCAATCGTAGCGTAGGCCTGACTGAACAGTCACAGTCCTGATCCCCGGATAATCCGCAGCCAGCCGGTCCATGTTCTCCAGGCTGACGTGGCCCCGGAACGGCAGCGCGCCGCCGCCGAAGACCGGATAGACCTCGATGCCACGTTCCCTTCCCATCCTGCAGCAATCCGATATGGCGATCTTCACGGAAAGCACCGAGGGCACCATGCCGTAGACCATCGCCGAATCGCTGCGGCCGAACATCAGGCGCAGGTACGGTATCGCATACCCTGAACCCTCAGCGTGGTCCAGATACTCAGCGAGGAAACGGCCTGCGGTCAGAAGCTCGGGGACCTCTTCGATCAGAGGGATGACCTGCACCGCGTCAGGATCGAGAGAGCCGCCGAACTCCTTGTGGCCGAGTTCGATCACGTCCTGGATACGCCGGCGCACGTCAACAAGCTCCGATGCCGTCTCCACCATTGGGACGATGACCTCGCGGATCGCGCCTTCGCTGCCGGATTCCGCAAGCTGATAGTTGGATTCGATAACGCTCATAAGAGCCATCAACTGGTGGAACACGGTCTCCTTGGTGGCGCTGGAGATCCGCGGCGTCACCATCACATCGCGCCCCGGAACCAGTCCTCTCTCAACCAGGCCAAGGGCTATCTCGGCGGTCTGATGATACGGAGTGAGTTTTCCCTCGTAGTCGACCATGACCTCTTCCAGGCCCAGGCCGATCGGCTGGGGTGTCAGCGCGTCGATCGCCTCGCGGGGCTCGTCTCTCACCGACACGTAACGCGAAGCGCTGTCGGGATGCTGGGTCATCATGGTTGCGGGGATGAACGATTCCAATAGATCCTTTACGGAAGCAGCCGGCGGTCAGCCGGAAAGTTTTTTCTTTAGCAGTTCGTTGACCAGTTTGGGGTTGGCCTGCCCTCTGGTCGCCTTCATGACCTGGCCCACGAAGAATCCGATGACCTGTTCCTTGCCGGCGCGGTACTGTTCGACCTGCCCGGGATTGCCGGCGATCGCCTCGTCTATGTGCGCTTCCAGCTCGGACTGGTCGGATATCTGCGTCAGTCCCTTTGCTTTTACAATCTTATTGGCTGACTTTCCTGTCTTACACATTTCAGGCAGTACTTCCTTGCCACTTGTGACACCGATTATCCCTTCGTCGACCATTTTGACAAAATTACCGAAATTTTCTGGTGAAAGTTTGCAAATATTTGAACCCTCAGGGAAGACACTTTTTGTAGCTAAGTGCTCTCCTGTTGAATTCAAGTATCCGGACAAATCGCCCATTGCCCAATTGCTCACAGATTTTGGTGATGCAGAAGTTTTTTCTGTCACAGATTCGAAGAAGTCCGCGAGCTCGCGGCTGGCGGTCAGCACTTCGGCGTTGTATTCCGGCAGTTCCAGATCCTTCATATAGCGCTGTGCCCGCGCCTCGGGCAGCTCAGGCATCTCGGCCCTGATCCCGTCGACAAACTTAGCGGTAGCGATCAGCGGAACCAGGTCAGGCTCCGGAAAATACCGGTAATCATGGGCGAATTCCTTGGAGCGTAACGGGCTGATATCCCCGGTAGTGACATCGAAGTGCACAGTCTGCTGGACTATCTTCTCGCCGTTCTTCAGCAGCTCTGTCTGACGGATTATCTCCTGGGTCAGGCCTTTCTCCAGGTGCTTGAAGCTGTTCATGTTCTTAAGCTCCGTCTTCACTCCCAGACCGGTATCGCCGACCGGCCGCATGGATATGTTGGCGTCGCATCGCAGCGACCCCTCCTCCATGTTGCAGTCTGAGACATCAAGGTACTGCAGCGTGTTCTTCAGCTTGTTGAGGAAAGCCCTGGCAACCTGCGGCGAGTGGATGTCGGGCCGGGTGACGATCTCCACCAGCGGCGTGCCTGACCTGTTGAAGTCGATCAGGGAGTAGGTCGAGCCGGCGATGCGGCCGCTCTCGCCGCCATGGATGTTCTTGGCCGTGTCTTCTTCCTGGTGTACCCGCTCGATGCCGACGCGATAGTCCTTTTCATCCAGCATCACATGAAGCTGCCCGTCGACTGCGAAAGGCTGGTCGTATTGCGAGATCTGATAGCCCTTGGGAAGGTCCGGATAAAAATAGTTCTTGCGGTGGAAGATGCTTTTCTCCGGCACCGAGCATTCAAGTGAGAGAGAGATCCGTGCAAGATAGCGGATCGCCTGCTGGTTCATAACCGGCAATGCGCCGGGATGCGCCAGGCAGACCGGGCATGTGCGCGTGTTCGGCTCGCCGCCGAACTCCACACGGCAGCCGCAGAACATCTTGCTCTTTGTTGACAGCTCAACGTGGATCTCAAGGCCGATGACGGGTTCGAATTCCATCAATCCTGCCCCTCGATCAATGGTGACACGCGGCCGAAGCCGATCGCCGTCTCGGCGCTATAGGCGGTCTGCAGCAGCGTCGGCGCCGTGAACGCCTTACCGATGATCTGCAGGCCGACAGGCAGCCCCTCCGAAAGGCCGGCCGGAATCGAGATGGCCGGCAGCCCCGCCAGATTAACCGGGATGGTGCAGATATCGGACTTGTACATGGTCAGTGGGTCGCCGGTCTTCTCCCCGAGCCTGAACGCAGTCGTCGGGGCAGTCGGTGAGATCAGCATGTCGAATTGACCAAGTGCGCTGGCGAAATCCTGGACCATAAGGGTACGGACTTTCTGTGCCTGTCCATAATAGGCGTCGTAATATCCTGAACTGAGAGCGTGGGTCCCCAGCATGATACGGCGTTTGACCTCGTCGCCGAAACCAATCCTGCGGGTCTCCTCATACATCTCAGTGATGCCGCTTGTGTCACCGGCTCGCAGGCCGTAACGGACCCCGTCAAACCGCGCCAGGTTAGCGCTGGCCTCAGCGGGCGCAAGAATATAATAAGCAGGAAGCGCATACTCCACGTGGGGCAGGCTGGCCTCCCCGATCTCAGCGCCGGCAGCCTCAAGCATTGCTACAGCTTTGCTGAAAGTCTCCATGACCCCGGAATCGAATCCCTCGCCAACCAGCTCTTTTACGATTCCGAGCCGGACACCGGAAAGATCGCGGTCCTCAAGCGGCGGAATCTCCACCGGATATTCAACCGAGGTGGAATCAAGCGGGTCCTTGCCCACCAGGAACTGGAGCATCAGATGGGCATCGCGGACGTTCTTTGTGATCGGCCCCACCTGGTCGAACGACGAAGCGAATGCGATCAGACCGTATCGGGACACGCTGCCATAAGTAGGCTTGAGCCCGACGACTCCGCAGAACGCCGCCGGCTGGCGGATAGAGCCGCCGGTGTCTGAGCCGAGTGCCCAAACGCATTCTCCCGCGGCCACGGCCGCTGCCGAGCCACCGCTGGATCCTCCGGGAACACGCTCCAGATCCCAGGGGTTCCTCGTCGGCCCGTAGGCGGAATTCTCGGTGGACGAACCCATGGCGAATTCGTCCATGTTGGTCTTCCCCAGAGTGACGATGCCGGCGTCCTTCATCCGCTGGACACAGGTGGCGGTATAGATCGGGTTATAGTTCTCCAGCATCTTCGAAGCGCAGGTGGTGGTGACGCCCCGCGTGCAGAGGACATCCTTGATGGCGGTCGGCAGGCCTGCGAGCGCCGGACGGCCGGAAGCCGATGCATCGATCGCCGCCGCCTCCTCGCGGGCGCTTTCGCCGGTTACATTAAGGAAGGCAAAAACATCATCGTCGTGCCGGTCGATCTGAGAGAGAAATGCGCCTGTGAACTCAGAGGAGCTGATCTCTCCCCTTTTCATCAGTTCCAGGGCTTCGGTGGCTGTTAATCTGAGCAGGTTCACGTATTCACGATTCCAGGATAGGCGGCACCCGGAAAGCACCATTTTCGACTTCAGGGCCGTTTGCCAGGGCCTCGTCACGATCCACAGACGGCCTGGGCTCGTCCTCACGGAAGACGTTGGATAGATCGATCACGTGAGAGGTAGGTTCAACCGAGGTGAGGTCCAGCTCGGAGATCTTGTCTATATGGCTGAGAATCGACGAGAGCTGCCCGGCATAGCGGTCTAGATCATCTGCCTCGACCTTGAGCCGGGCCAGCTTGGCTACGTATATGACGTCATCATGTGTTACCAATACGGTGTCCTCCGCAAGATTTTCCCGATATCAAAATCCGCCTCAATAAACCCGCAAATGCTCAGGCGCCATTCGCGAATTGAAAGTCTATCACAAGCTATCGCCGCTCTCCCCCCATCATCTGCTCGAGGTGAAAACGCGCAACAGCAGAGCAATCAGGAATATACTCATACGACAGGCTTGTTCGGGGGTGAGCGGCGCTTAAGAAGTCAGTTTTCTATGCCGCCGAGGTTTTCAACTTTCCATTCACAGAGGTTCATGAGAGCCTCGTCATCGAAAGCGTCCAGATCGATCTCCCAGCGGCCGGGAGAATCTTCCTTCAGGGCTTTGACGGCCTTGCGGTATTCCTTGACGGCTCCCTTGAAACTGCCAAGCCGTTCCAGCATGTTTGCCAGATGGAAATAAGCCAGGCTATGCGTTCCATCACAGAAAATCGCCCTGCGGAATGATTCGGCAGCCATCTCAAGGTCGTTCTTGCGTTCATAGGCGATTCCCAGTAAAAAATGCGCCTCAGCGGTGTCGCCGTTACGCTTCAGGGAATCGAGCAGCAACTCCACGGCTTTGTCGTTCTCACCCAGATCGATGCTCTTGCGCGCCTTGCCTACCTGGGGATCGATCTGTGGTGCGTCATCATCCAGGCTGCCGCCGTCCGCTCTTTCCGGGACATTTATAAGGTCTGTTTCGCTCAGGGCATCGCGTCGTTCGGTTGATTCACGCCGGTCTGAGTCCACGCCGGGAGGAAGTGGGTTATCGCGCAACCGGCGATCGGGGATAAAACGCCTGCCTGCCAGCGATCTGGGCAGCGGCTTCTTGTAGATAAAAGCGTCTCCCATCTCAACCAGGCTGTATTTCGCGGACATCTTCCATAGTGTTTCGGAATGGCCCAGGAAGAGATAGCCGCCCGGATTCAGAATGTCAAAGAAGTGCTCGATCACATACTTTGCGGTCTCATGCGTGAAGTAGATGATCACATTGCGGCAGAATACGATATCGCAGGTTCCGAAAATGCTTATCGGCAGTGGATCGGTTACCATGTTGTGCCGCGCAAAATGGACCATCCTCCGTACCGGCTCCGCAACCCGGAAGCCGCCATCGCTTTCCCTGAAATACCGCTCACGATGCAGGCGATCCATGCCGTTCAGGCGGCGCTCCGGATACCAGCCCTGCTTCGCGGTTGCCAATGCCGATTCGCTGAGGTCCGTACCCAGAATCTGGATGTTCCAGGTATCAGGGTCCGGCAGGACATCGAGCAGTGACATGGCCAGGGAATAGGGCTCCTGCCCAGTCGAACAGCCCGCGCTCCAGAAGCGCAGGTTCCTGTAGCCCTGTGCCTTGCGGCGTACGATTTCCGGAATCACGAATTTACGCAATGCATCGAATTGTGGCAGGTTACGGAAAAACTGTGTTTCCTGAACCGACAGATGGTCCAGCAACCTGCGAAGTTCAGTTTCCCGCTCCGGTATGCTTGTCAGCCGCTCGTAATAATCGGTGAGATTCTCAGCTCCGACCTCATCGGCACGGTCAGAGAGGCCAAGCCGAAGCAGGTCTCGTTTGCCACGATCAAAAAAGATGCCGCTGGTCTGGTTGATCAGTTTGCGAAACCGCTCGAAATCTTCCTCCGACAATTCGTATTTTCTTGCAGGGATCATTTCACACCGCCGACAACGACCTTGTTCTTTCCGGATTTCTTGGCCTCATAAAGTGCAGCATCGGCAACCTGGACAAGCCCGGTCTGGTTTCCGATATCACATTCGGGATATGCGGCGATTCCCAGACTTATGGTCAGCCTTATCTTGCCTTCGGGAGCATCGAACTCATTATGCTCAACCGCCTGCCGTATCCGCTCCGCGACTGTTTCGGCCTGAATGAGCGCAGTCTGTGGCATCAGGACCGCGAACTCTTCACCGCCGTATCGAGCCAGGACATCGACATCCCTGACCTGGCGCTGGATGACGATCGCCATCGACTTGAGGATGTCGTCACCGACCTGATGGCCATAGGTGTCATTGATATGCTTGAAATAATCGATGTCGATCATGATCATCGCAAGCTGCGTATTGTAACGTTTGGTGCGGAGGAATTCCTGTTCCAGCAGCTCGTAGAAATGGCGGTGGTTGAAAAGGCGCGTCAAACCGTCAGTAACCGCCAGCCGCTTCGTCCCCTCATGCAGCCTGGCATTATCGACAACGACAGTAGCCGGATACTCAAGGATGTCCAGCACCTGCCGGATATCCTCAATAAAGGCGTCGGTTTTCGGGCTGTTCAGCGTCAGCACGCCGATGGTCTTTCCCCTCGCCATCAGCGGTATCGTCAACACTGAACCAAATGAATCGCATTCCGGGTGTTCGCCTTCAAGGAATACGGGATCGGCATCGACAGTCTCGGTTAGTTCGTTCATAGTCGTTCCCGGCAGCAGATATTCCGTCGCGGCTTCGAATGCCTGTGATTTGGACAGGTCGAAATACTCTTTCCCTACCGCGTTGTGGACGTGCATGACCAGCTCCAGCTCATCGACCAGCAGTACGGAGCAAACATAACAGTCGGTCACTTTTGCAATGACTGTGAGTACGGAACTCACCGTAATGGCACAATCCTCGCTCAGGGTGTTGAGCTTGCTGATCTCATTGATTATGGTCGCTTCGTAAAGTTTGCGGTCCAGCAGATCGTTCACTCTCGACAACACATCGGCTTCATCCTGCTTGGAAAACAGCGAATGGGCGACGCCCCGCCGTGGGAACGCAGCCGCCGTCCCCCTCTCTTCCAGCAGTTCATGGACGCTGCTGCCGAGGCCGGTTAGTTTGAAGTCCTTGGTCACGTAGCGGTCGGCTCCGGTTTTCAGTCCCCAGAATTTATCAGTCTCCTGTGAGCGGCTGGTCAGCATAACGACTGGTATGTGTGCGGTCCTGCGATCGTCTTTCAGCAGGCGGCAGACCTGGTACCCGTTCATCCGCGGCATCTCGATATCAAGGACGATGATGTCGGGATTCATACTGAACGCCTGAGTCACTGCCTCTATGCCGTCACAGGCAAGAACGACGTCGAAGCCTTCGTGGCTGAGCACCGACATGATAATCTGCCGCTGGGTAGGGCTGTCTTCCGCTACCAGTACCCGATATTTATTTTCCTGTGGCTGGGCTGCTTCCATTATTATGCAAACTCCATCATCAATCGGCTTACATCGGACAGCGGGACTACCCGGTCCACGCCGCCAAGCTTGATAGCTTCCTTTGCCATGCTGAAGATCACCGAGGTGTTCTTGTCCTGGGCGATAGTGCGCCCTCCGTGATCGTGAATGGCCTTGATGCCCTGCGCTCCGTCCCTTCCCATACCGGTCAATATGACTCCGACGGCGTATTTACCATATGCATCGCTGACGGATTCCAGCAATACGTCGATTGACGGCTTATGCGGTCCAGTTATCTGCTTTTCTACAAGCTGGATCCTTCCCCCGCTGGTGACCGCCATATGGATTCCATCAGGTGCGATCACTACTTCGCCTGGCTCTATAAAGTGACCATCCGTTCCCTTGATTATCTTCAGGCTGGTGCTGCCATTCAGCCACTCGATCAGGCCATCGGTAAAACCCTTCGCGATGTGCTGAACGATGACGATCCCTGCCCTGAAATCGACAGGCAGACTGCAAAGTATTCTCTGCAAAGCCTGAGGCCCGCCGGTCGAAGAGCCTATTGCAACAAGCTTTCTGCCCGCTACTTCCTCCTGCGCGGGAGTGACTGGAGAAAGCTCGATAGAGTGGTCCAGCAGGCGCGCCCGAGGGTGAGTGATCACCCTCACCCTTGAAAGCATCTTTATCTTGGCTCGGAGGTCGGAGCCGATGTTTTCGAATTCTTCCAGCGACGAGGGTGTTGGCTTGGAGATGACATCCACTGCTCCGGCCCCGAGGGCCCGCGCCGCATTAGCGGTATTTTCTTTATCCACGACTGAACTTACGACCAGGACCGGTAGCGGGTTGTATGCCATGATGTGCTCGATGGCTGAAAGCCCGTCCATTACCGGCATGTTCACATCCATTGTGACGAGATCAGGCTCCAGCGCCTCAACCTGCTCGATCGCTTCGCGGCCGTCGCAGGCCGTACCGACCACTTTGATGTCATCATCTTTTTCGAGCATGCGGCAGAGCATCAGCCTCACGGTTGGAGAATCATCAGCAACCAGTACCCTTACTTTGTTCGACTCGTGTAGTCTCAGGTGAGCTTCCATGGATTCACCACGCCCGGATCAAGCGACCAGGCGCCCGATAGTTTTCAAAAGATTCTGCTGGTCAAAGCTGCCCTTGATCACATAGGCATCCGCGCCGGCATCCATCCCGCGCTTCCTGTCATCGTCACTGCTGCATGAGGTCACCATGATGACCGGTGTGTCCTTGAACTCCCTGTTCTTTCTGATGGCAGTCGTCAGGTCAAACCCGTTCATCCGGGGCATCTCGATGTCCGTTACTATACAATCGGCGGGCTTTTTCAATAGATGGTCAAGTGCGTCTTCCCCGTCTACGGCTGTATGCACAAGATAGCCGGCCGCTTCCAGGATATTTCGCTGTAGCTCACGCACCACCAGTGAGTCTTCAACAACAAGAACCGTTTTGCGGCATTCAGTCTGAGGATGCTCATCCTTCCTGATTCTCGGCCGGCTGTAGACACGACCGCCTTTTTTCACAGCACGCACGAGCTCATTGATGTTGAGCACCAGCACGACTTCACCATTGCCGAGAATGGTCGCCCCAGCTACGTAAGGCAGTTTTCCCAGGAAGGCGCCCAGCGGCTTGATAACGACCTCCTGCTCTCCCAGGAGCCGGCCAACTTCAAGGCCGAGCCGGAAATTGCCCGTCTCGACTACGACTACCTGAGTCTTCACTCCGTCTCTGGAGGTAAATCCACCGCCGATATATTCCAGCAGGTCGAGAATCGGCACAGCGCTGTCTCGCACCAGGAATCCTCGATGCGCTCCGAGTGTCTGAACTTCGTCATCCGGGACAGCGACCATCTCCTGCACTGATATGAGTGGAATGACAAAGCGGGCCTCGTTTGACTCAATCAGCAGGCCCTTTATAACCGCAAGGGTCACCGGCAGGGAGACAGTGAAACGTGTTCTAACTCCAACCTCTGACTCCACGGTTACATAGCCTTCAAGCTTCTCGATGTTATTCTTTACGACATCAAGGCCGACGCCGCGCCCCGAGATTTCCGTGACCGTGTCAGACGTGGAAAATCCCGGACGAAACAGAAGGTCGACAGCATCATCAAGCGTGAGCTCATCGTTTGACTCGATCAAACCCTTCGTGATCGCTACTTTCCTTATTTCTTCCGGATCGATGCCGCTTCCATCGTCCTCGATCTCGATTTCAACTCTGTCACCGCGCTGGAATGCCGCCAGGCGAAGCATTCCCTGTTCAGGCTTACCGGCCGCCCGCCGCACCTCCTGCGATTCGATTCCGTGGTCGATGCAGTTGCGGATGATGTGCATCAGCGGGTCGGCGACCTGCTCCAGAATACGTTTGTCCAGTTCGGTTTCCTCACCGCTGATCTCGAAGCTGACCAGTTTCCCCCCGGAGTTGGATACATCCCTGACAACACGCGGGTATAGACTGAAAATCGTGGATAATGGGAGCATGCGGACGTGCAACGTGCGATCCTGCAGTTCATCCAGAGCAAGCCTGCGGTTCGATGTATTTTCCTTGAATCTGGAAGCGGCTGCCTCTATCTTGCCCGAGATAAGGCCAGCCCGTTCCTCGGCCTGGGCAAGATTCTGGCTCAACGCGGCTATCCGGCTTTCGCCAGCATTTTCTTTCAGCCCATCTGCCTGGTCGACAAGCGTTCCGCAGGCCTCCCGCAGTTCCCGGGTTTCCCTCTGTAATTCCACCAGATCATGCACCTGGCTTTCGCTGTCGATCTGATTCACCAGGATCTCGCCCATCAGATTAAGTAGCTTGTCAAGCCTCTCGATGTTGACGCGAATCGTAGGATCTCCATCGCGTATCGGTTTAGGCTTTGGGGAAACTACGGCTTCGTCCGGTACACTCGACGATTCATTTGGCTCAGGCTGCGGGCCATCCTCTGGCGGTCCTGGTTCAGTGACAAGTTCCGGTCGTGCATATTCCTTGCATGGCGCCACGATTTCGCCATTATTGGCTCTGACCAGCCTCTCGATAAGATCAGATACTCCGGTTTCCTGAATCTGCCCTGTTTCCGTATCGGGCAGCATCAACTCAATCCGGTCGAGAGTCTCCAGGAGCAGATCGATCAGAGCCTTGCATATCTTGATCTGACCCTTTTGAACCGAAGTGAGGATATCCTCAGAGCGATGTGAGAGCTCCTTGATGCCATCGAACCCCATCATCCCGGCAGAGCCCTTGAGCGTGTGGGCTTCACGGAAGAGCTTCTTGATCAGGCCCTCATTTCCCGGCTCTTTCTCGAGCTCCATGAGACCCTCACTCATGTTGCGCAGCCGTTCATCAGCTTCGGCTCTGAAAGTAAGCAGGAATTCCTTGTCGGCCGACCAGTTATCCATAAGATGCTCGCTTATCTACTTCACCCGAAATCTGGATATAGCCTGGCGAAGCTCGACGGCTGCCTGGTTAAGCTGTTCTGTTGCCGCGGCGGTCTGGCGGGCGCCGCTGGCCTGCTGCTTGCTAGCCTCGGAGATACTCGTCATGGCGACGACGACCTGCTCGCTTGCGCTCTTTTGCTGTTGCGTCGCTATGGATATCTCGTTGGCAGCCCGAGTGTTTTCTGCGACAACAGAGAGAATGCTCTCGAGGGATTTTCCAGCATTCGTGGCCAGCTCGACACCGCGGTCGACTTCCTTGGCGCTTTCTTCCGTGGCCAGAATAGTACTGTTCGTTTCTGACTGGATCTCGTCGATCAGCGCCTTGATCTTGGCAGTAGCACCGACACTTTCTTCGGCCAGCCGGCGTACTTCACCGGCGACGACCGCAAAGCCGCGTCCCTGGTCTCCGGCCCTGGCAGCCTCTACGGCAGCGTTCAGCGCCAGCAGGTTGGTCTGATCAGCGATATCGTTGATGATCTCGAGGATGGTACCTATCCGCTGTGATTTCTCACCCAGCGACAGGGTCTTCTCAGCTACCTTGTTTACTTTCTCGTTGATCGACTCCATTCCCTGGAGGGTAGCGGCCACGGCTTCATGACCCTGGCGAGCGTGATTGAAGGTCTCATCGGCGACGGTGGCGACCGAACTGGCCGTTTCGGCGATCTGCCTGGCGGTTCCAGCCAGCTCCTCGATCGTCGCTGTGGTCTCAGCCACAGCCGCTGACTGCTCGGCCGATGTGCTGGCCTGCTGCTCGACAGTGGCCGATATCTCGGCAGATGCTGCGCTGGTCTGTTCGCCGGTCTCCATGATCTTCGTGCTTAGATCGTTGAGAGAGTCGGTCATCTCGTTGAAACTGCTGGCCAGCACTCCGAGTTCATCTGACGACTTGGAAGGCACTCGCAGGGTTAGGTCGCCGGCGGCGATCCGCTTGATAGCGCTCACCACATTGGTCAATGGCTTGATCACAGCTATCTTCAGAAGGATCTTGAGCGAGATGATGATAAATGCAAGCGTCAGAAACAGCGCCGCAATCGAGAAGATCTTGTTCGACCGGATCGTCTCATCCACCCGCTGGGTAGAAGTAGACACCAGCACCGCGCCTCTCATGCCGGAACTCCCGATATGGCAAGCCTGGCAGGCTGCTTCGTTGGGGAGCGGATGGATTTCGGTCATCATCCTTCCAGGCCCCTCGCCTTCGTAAAAAGACACGACTTCACCAGTGCTCATGACTTTCGTAAGCTGGTCCTTGACTGTACCACTTGCGGAGCCGCCTCCGTTGAAGACTTCGCCGCCTTCATTGTTGAAGACCTTGACCTGTCTGACTCCACCCACATTGCTCATGCTTTCAAGGGCCTGCATTGTCAGATCACTCTTTCCTGCCAGCATGCTGGTAGTGAGGCTGGCATGGACCGAAGTGGCGAGCGAGCGGTTCATCTCCTCCTGTTGAGCGATCATATCGTTCTGCTCATGACTGATGCTCAGCAGCGCAAAGCCTCCAAAACCGATGATTATCAGCAGCGATGTCAGGCCGAGGATCTTGGCCTCTATGCTTGTTTTAAATATATTATGCAAACTTCCGCCCCCTGGAACGGTGCTGTCAGCTGTATTTATACTGGCTGCGTGCAACTGCCCGCTATCCTTGCCGTATCCAATTGTGTCGCCTCCGACGGCCATTGTTACCCCTTATCATCCGGTTTGATTGACAGTCCCTGTTGCGCGCGAGCGATTAAGTATCTCATCGAGTTCAAGTATGCCGATCAGATTCTGGTCGACGTTCATCTGGGCCACCACAAAAGCCCGCTGGCTCTCATCCAGCGTGCGCAATGCCGGTTCAAGCTGTGATGGAGAGATGTCCACGACCTGGCTGACGCTGTCAACCATCATCCCCACGACCACGCCCGTCGATTCAACGACGATTATTCTGGTCTGCGAATCCTGTTCGACCTGAGCCATCCCGAGCATTTCCGCGAGGTCGAGCACAGCGACCACGCTCCCTCTCAGATTGATCACACCCCGGACATATTCGGGCGCTCCCGGCACCCAGGTGACATGAGGGACCCTGATGATCTCCCGCACCCTGCTTATATCTACAGCGAAAGTCTCGCCGGCGATTGAGAGTACGACAAAAGGAACCGCATCGTCCGGCTTGTCGTTGATCGGGGAATCAGGAAGGTCGCCCCCCTCGCTTGGCCCCTTTAAGAAAGTTATTTTTTGTCCGCCCATTGCCCTGGAGTTGGTTGGACTGCTCTGACAGCGGTTAATTCGGACGACAGTGCCATCCGCTTTAACTGCGAGAGTTATCGGCCGTGAGTGAATTAATCTTGATCGGCTAAAAAACCTGCAATTACTGGGTTCTAAGTGCTTTTACCGGGTCCAGCCGGGCCGCCCTGTATGCTGGCAGCAATCCGGCCAGCGCACCGAGGCAGACAGCGAAAAGCACTGCCAGGGCCGCCAGCCTGAATGTGACCCTGAATATCTGCACTCCGAACTGAGATGTAGTAAGACTGTTCAGGCCGATAGTTGCAGCGATACCGACAACGAGGCCGACGACTCCAGCAATCAGGCCGATGATAGCCGCCTCGGTTACATACTCAAGCAGGATCGCACGATCGGGTGCGCCGATAGCTTTTTTCAGTCCGATCTCACGTGTCCTTTCCGATATCGCCATGACCATGGTGTTGACTGTTGCCACACCGCCGACTACGAGCGATATGATCGCCAGCCCCAGAACGATGGCTGTGAATATAATCGTTCCCCTGGAGGCCTGCTCCTCGGCGGCCATGGGAGACAATGCCTTGACGTCAGCATTCTCCTCGTTGATCCTGGCGGCGATGGCTTCCGGATCGGCGCCTTCCCTGGGAATGACATTGAGGACGACGGATTCCGGTGGCAGAAGTGATATATGGCGCACGGTCTCGATCGGCACTATCACGCTGTTGTTTATATACATGCCTTCATATGGTTTGAAGATGCCCTTTACCAGAAAATCCTGCCCCCGGAAATTGACGATCTCGCCAAGCTCGAGGTTGTATTTCAAAGCCAGCCCATTCCCGACGATTATTGCGGTGGTGTCCCCAGACTCCAGAAACGAGCCCGACTGAAGCTCCACGTTCCGGAAACGATAGGCCGTATCCTCAGGGGGAAAACCGGCCATCCCGGAAAAAGCACTCTGGTCTTCGGAGCCATCCCTGCCACCGAGGGCAGTGACGACGAATGGTATCGCATTCTCGACGTCCGGCATATTGCGGATGCGCTCCTGGGTTGCGAGCGAGATGGTGCCGCTACCGGGAGCGCCCAGCGAGAATTTTGGCTGCACATTTATGATTTCGCGGGCGTCCTGGATCGACACCTCCACCATGCGGTTCATGAACTCCGACAGGCTTCCCATGACAGTCAGTGCGATAATACCGATGCTGATACCGAGTACCGTCAGGATCGTCCTGACACGCCTGCGATTGATGTTGCGCAAAGCTTCCCTGAACAAATCAGCGCCTCCTGTGCATGAATCTTGCCAGCACGCTTCTTCCCGAAACATCTGCTCCGCTATTCCTGACGGCGTTTTCGAGCTCCTGGCTTTCAAGAACCCTGCGCGGATTTTCATGTGTGACCATCCGCGCCGCAGTCTCACCCAGCTCTTTGCGCAGAATCTCGTAAGCACCAGACAGACACGGCTTCCTGCGGCCTGTGGAATGAGCGTCGCTGGCGACCAGGTGCATCAGCCCGCTGCGGGCCAGGACCAGGCTGCTCTTCTGAAGTGATTTACCGAAGGTGCCATCGAGGCTCGCCGCCGTGAGCTGGCAGAAGACTTCGCCGCGAGCCACGATTTCGGCAAGCCGCGAAGGATTATCCTGCACGAAACGGGTTCTCTCGGGATGTGCCAGGATGGGGTACAGACCACAAAGGCGGATCTGATAGACGGCCTGCGCCAACTGTTCGAAAGTGGTGTCCGCGGTTTCCATCAGCAGATAGATGCCGCCGTTCAGCGCCAGGGGTTTCAGTAATCCGGCATCACCCGTGAGGCAGGCGCTCATGGGAACCTCTGCCCCGGCAACAAGTTCCAGGAAGATGGAAGCATCCGACAGCCTGCTGCCCAACTGCCGCAGCCGCTCGCTTCGGTCGTGGCCATCGTAATAGCCCTCGACTATATGGGGAGTGGCTACAACTGTCGTGATACCATCGTCCATGGCGAGGCGGGCCATCTCGATGCTGGTTTCCATGCTGGCGGGCCCGTCGTCCACGCCGTGGATGATATGGCAATGGGTATCGATGAAATTCAAAGTCACGTCCCTGTAACCTTCCTTGAGAATGCCAGCCCGCTCAATTATGCTATAAAAAGAACACAAGCTCATCTTTCCCTAAGCAGGTTCCCAGGACCTTCATGAAAAAGTTCATCAAAATCTTCGGAATTCTTTTGATCGTCGCCGGTCTCGGCGTGCTGATGATCGTGCCTGGCTCATGGCTGCTCGGCTATATCGCCCAGAGGGGCCTGAATAGCGAATTCGATCAGGAATCCGCCTCGGCGATGGCGCTCAACCAGTCTGTGATCGACAAGATGCAGGGAGCTGCCGAGATAGAAAAGATCCGCGAACTGGCAAGGGCTTTCCAGCGGCAACTTCACAGCGAGCAGACGATCGCCCGGCTTGAGATACCACGGATCGGAGTCAATGCGGTAGTCGTCGAAGGAACAGCAGACGGATCGCTGAGAAAAGGCGTCGGCCATATGGAAGGCACCCCGCTGCCGGGAATGGATGATAATTTCAGCCTGGCCGGCGACCGTGTCTTGTACGGCGCGCCGTTCCTGAATCTGGATGACCTTTCCGAAGGTGACGAGATCAGGGTAAAGACAACCTATGGCATTTTCACCTATAACGTCGTCAGCACAAGAATTACAGTTCCCGAGGATACGGAGATCCTCAAGTATCCGGGATTTGAGGCCATCACCCTGATTACCTGTGACCCTCCGTGGGACACCTCGCATCGCCTCATCGTCCAGGGAAAACTGGTCTCGGCGGAATTACTGGAACAGTAGCGGGCCAACCCAGCATTATCCCCGTAAAGAAGAAGTAGATCATCGTCAGGCCGAACATGTTCCAGTCCCAGTCGTATGACGCGTGGATCAGATAGATCACCAGTAATGAGATGATCGCTGCTGCGAGTCCTTTCTCCCACCTGTCCTTCTGGCGGCACAAAGCAAGCGTTGAGAACGTCATTGCTGAAGCGATAAACGCCATGCCGAGAATAAAACCGACTATTCCGAACTCGGCCAGTAGCTGGAAGGGATGGCTGTGTGGCTGTTTCTCGAAGATCGTTCCGGTATCGCGTGTCAGTAGATGAATAAGCGGAAAACTCTGCCCTCCCGAGCCCAGGTATGGATTCTCGTTCCAGCTCAATAAAGCTTCTTCCCACAATTTCCAGCGCCCGGAGGAACCCATCTCCAGCAGGCGCCCGCTTCCCTCGTTGCTCGGAGCGCCGTATCTCAGATCATGGTATGCCTGACTGGACCAGTCACTGAAGGATGGCTTGGAAGATACAAACCATATTGACCCCGCGAGTGCCAGTGATAGAACGGTGATAAGCAGAACTGCACCGGTTGCCTTTTTTACGGATGGTGAGATCCTTACTTTGCGGCCAAGCAACAGGAATACCGTGAATACCGACCCCGCAGCAAACACTGAAATGATCACGTACCATCTCAAAGATGAAGCAGCCAGTATGCGGTCGCTCATATCCATGCGGTCCTTTATGAGCGCGTCCCTGGTACCGCTCCAGCGTGCCACCAAGAACGTGGGAATCAGCGAAAGAAGCAAGATGCCGAAACTTCTCAGCCTGACGGGAGCAACGGCAAAATAGACGATCATACCGATTATCAAAGCCAGGGTCGCTCCACGTGAAAGCGTGAAGTACAGGCAGGTAAGGATCAACGGCGCCGCCATGACCGACAATAAACGCAATAACCAGTGAAATGTCCTGGATGAGGATATGTAGATGGAAATCACAAATCCCATGGCCATAAGGAGGCCCATCGCGTTGACGTAGCCCAGAGGCACCGCGATCCTTCCCATGTCATCAAGATTATCTATTACAGTGGGAAAGACTTTTGGCCCCAAACCATAGCCAGCCGCTGCTGCGACGACTGCCAGAAACAGGACCGCTGCGAGACGGCGGGGAAACATATATCTGCCGACCGTGATTCCTACAGCAAAAATCGCAACATATCCTCCGGTGCGATTGAAGTCGGTCAGAGAATCCTCAGGGGAAATGGACCAGACAATGGAGAGCCCCACCCACAACCAGAAGGCCAGCGCCAGGCCAAGCAGAGATGTCTGCGCCCGGTTCCATCCTGCATAGAATTCAGTTTTCTCTGTAATCAAAACTGTTATGAAGCAAAGCCAGGCACCGACAACGCACAGCGTCATCGCATCCGGGAAATAGCCGCCGTTGGCGAAAACGGCGTATGCTTCGATTGCCATGACCGCCATTACGAGGACGACACGGATCACCGGCTGTCTAGTTATCACAGGCTTGAAAGTGTTTTTTGCATGAGGTTGGTAGGAATTATAGAATAAACCATTGATAAGGCAGCATCCGCCCTGCTATGAGAGGTAAAAACCAAAAAATGGAATCTTCGAAACCTTCCGGCAGCAATCTGGATCTTAGGAAATATCTGGGTGTTGTGTGGCGCAGAAAATGGTTCGTCATAGTAATCCCCATCCTGGTTACTATTATCACAGTAGGATCGACCGTCTATTTTGAAGCCCCGATGTACCAGTCTTCTACCGAACTGTTGCAGCGCCGGTCTGGCCTGGATAAGGCTCTGCTCGGATCGGATTTGTTTCAGCAGAGCTATCAGCCGGATCGCGATATTCAGACAGCCGCCGAGTTGGTGCAATCCCCAGCTGTAGCCTCAGCAGTCCAGGAGGATCTCGGGGACCGGCTTAACAACCAGGATGCATCTTCTTATATCACTACCAGCCTTGTGAAAAAAGCGGATATCCTATCTATCACCGCTACGGCGGATGATCCGCAGCTGGCAGCTGATATCGCCAACAGTTATGCGAACGAGTATATTAAGTGGCGGCGTGACGTTGACCATGATGTCCTTCAGCAGGCTCGCGCGCCGATTGAGGTACAGATTGCCAATACGCCGCTGGAACAACAGGAAACATCGAGCTTTCTCGTATTAAGAGACAAACTTGAGACGTTAAAGCTTGTCGAAGTCATGCAGACCGGCGATCTGGAAGTGGTCAAACCGGCGGCGGCCTCCTCGATTCCCATTTCCCCCAAACCAGTCCGTTCCGGGATCATAGCTTTCGTCGTCAGCATGGCTGCCGTAATAGTCGGCGTTCTTTTTATCGACCAGCTCGATACAAAGATCCGAAATGCGGATCAGATATCCGATAGCCTCGGAAAGCCAATACTGGCAACTGTGCCAAAGATCTCCACCAATGGAAAACTGGTAACTATTTCGAATCCATCGGGAATCTGTTCCGAAGCCTATCGCCAGCTAAAGACAAATATTGGTTATATGGAACCAGACAGCGATATCAAGACCATCATGATCACCAGCCCACAGCCCGGAGAAGGCAAGTCGACAACTATCGCTAACCTGGCGGTAACCATGGCACGCTCAGGAAAGAAGGTAATAATCATTGAAGCTGACTTGCGGCGGCCGACACTGTCACATTACCTTGGCCTTGATAACAGCATCGGTATTACGAATGCGATCTCCGGCTCCTGCAGCTTCCGAGAAATCCTGCAGGTGATCGAGGCGGAAGATCTTGCGGTTGCATTGCCTGATCTGCATGGCTCATTGGGCGCCCCGACGATGGCGGCGGGACAAAACGGTATAAAGCCGATTTATTGCGCTACTGCCGGACCCTTACCGCCGAATCCGGGCGAGATGGCTGCTTCCGAAAAGATGGGCGCCTTGATTGCGGAAGCCAGTGACCATGCTGACATCGTATTGATCGATGCGCCGCCTCTGGGAGTTGTAGGCGATGCGTCAGGCCTGGCGTCAAAGGTTGACGGGATTGTACTGGTCGTCCGTCTGTCACAGACCCTGAAAAAGTCTCTCGATACTATGAACGACTTCATTTTGAAGATGCCAAGCAACGTCCTTGGCGTCGTTGTTACGAACTCTAATGCTGGCGATTCAGACTCTTATGGATATGGAGGCTATTACGCTGAGGATAGCAGTCGTAATGATTGACCGCTGAAATTTTCAAATATATATACATTCCCAATTGATTCTTAAATGTTGAAAGACATTGCTTGATTCGCGCCGGCCGACTGTTTACGGGCCGGTTTTTTAAAATCCGAGCTGGTTTAGATGATTGATTAAGTGGAGTCTGATTTGCGCAGTATCAAAAAAAACCTGGCCTCGGTTTATCTAGTCAATGCGGTCAATGGCGTGCTGGGACTGATTTTTGTTCCCGTCGCTGTCAGCTTGCTCGGGATCAGTGGCTATGGCCTTTTTTCGATTTATGCAGTTATGGCTTCATACGTTGCGCTGATCGACCTCGGGGTTACCAAGAACTTCGTTCTGTTGCTGACTTCCGACAAGAAGATCTCTGAGCGAAAAGGCCATCTTCAGACTGCATTTGGCATATACATCGCGCTCTCGGTGCTGCTGTTGCTAATGCTCCCGCTACTCCTCTTTCTCATCCCGAAATATATTTTTTCTGTTCCTGCTCCGGATGTTTCAGCATTACGATGGATAATAGCCTTCTCTGTCATAGAATACGTTCTGGCAATACCGACTGCCATGACACAGATGTCATGTGTGGCCGATGAAAAATTCGAGCGATATTCCCTTTTTACTTTTGCCTCGGGGATGTATAGATATGCCCTGCTATTTATTGGCATAGCGGTTTTCGGCACTCCAGCCGCCGTTGTTGGCCTTGTTGTGTCGAGAAGATTCATCGACATATTCGTATCACGCTGGCTAATGGGCGCCCTGCCACTGGAGTCTTTCCGGCCAAGGTTCAAACCTCGGGAAATGCGAAGGATCATAGGGCGCTCTTCCACGCTTTCA
>JAUSDE010000136.1 GCA_030650885.1 Thermoleophilia bacterium | reverse complement strand
CCCCCTCCGTGCTTTCTAATCAAGTGGAACGAAGGATCAACAAAATGGACACATTATTTTATTCCAGTCAATAAATGTGTCCATTTGATTTAGTCCTGGTAGGCTCCGGTGCTTTCCAGCTGGCTGAAGCTTGCATCCGGGATAATGTTTCCGGGGATGCTGGTCTGGGAATCCGGGATGACCCTTGCGGGCATATCCGGCAGTGATCTCAGCCCCCGGTTCGACCGTAACTCCTTGACCCCCGCCCGCCGTTCCTTGACCTCGTACATCCGCTTGTCGGCCAGGTCCATCAGCTCGTCGGCATTCGCCGTTTCTTCCGGGTAGCTGGCATAACCTACCGAAGCGCGCACCTGGCCGACACTGGTTTCCTCGAGCGGTGTACCATCGTGGGTGGTGAAACTGAAGCTCATGACGGCCTCATCCAGGCGCTCGGCCAGTATCTTCGCTCCAGCCAGTGAAGTGTGCGGTGCGATAACCACGAACTCGTCGCCGCCGAAACGGTAATGCTTCAGCGCAGCGAGCGTGGTGTCGGTTTTCCTGAGACTCTTCTGCAGCAGCAGCGCGGTGTCCCTGAGGACTGCGTCGCCGGTGAGGTGGCCGCAGGTGTCGTTGATCTCCTTGAAGCGGTCGAGG
This sequence comes from Thermoleophilia bacterium, assembly GCA_030650885.1. Taxonomy (GTDB): domain Bacteria; phylum Actinomycetota; class Thermoleophilia; order BMS3ABIN01; family BMS3ABIN01; genus JACRMB01. The sequence continues at coordinate 5,461 of JAUSDE010000136.1, read as the reverse complement.
TCGATGATCAGCACCGAGAAGGCCGCAGGCATGCTTTCGCCGTAGCGGTTGATGCGGGCTATCTCGGTCTCAAGCCCGCTGTTTAGCGCGCGGGTGTTGCCGATCTCGGTCAGCGGGTCGATCAGGCTCAGCTTCTCGATCGTCCGGCGATCTTCCCGTATCCACTCCAGCATTGTTCTGTAGCTTTCCGAGAGCATGGCTATCTGCCGGTCAGAACTTCCGCCGATGTCAGCGTTTGCCTCGAGGTTACCCTCACGGACTTCTTCCATCGCTGATGAGAGTAGCCTCAGCGGCTTCAGCGCTGACCGGACGGCCAGGTAGTTCACCGGAAGGCTGACCAGCAGGCCTCCGGTGAAGAGGATGGTTCCCAATACAAAACGAGGCTGGTCGACAAACTGCCGGGTGATCCATGTGCCGGTAAAAGCACCCGCGGCCACTATGGCACAGTTGGCGAACAGGATCTTTCCGGCGATAGTGAAACCTGAAATATTCTTGTTCCCTGGCTTGCCCGTGCTCCCTGCCATTCCCGTTGCCCCCACATTGCCTCTGTTCGCACGCCCCACCTTGCCCTTGCTTCTGCCGTTGCCCGTTTTTCTTGTTCCGCCCGTGCCCCTGGATCTGCGGGAACCTATGTTCCTGTCTTTAGCCATCCGCCCCCTGCCTCCGTCGATTGTCGGTGGGCTCCTCGGCCATCGGGGAATACCCCTAGTGTAGAAACAGAAATCGGCCGGGCGCTGCAATCCCTTTAGCTGCGCAACGCATGCCATCGAATGCAGAATAACGGCCGTCAAAGCGTGCCTCGCCTTGCCGGTTTTACTTACCGCATCCCAATAGGTAAGCTAATAACAATGATTTCTTCGCTCATCGAATTCCTCGCCGGTATCGTCATCGATATCATTTCCACCTTGGGCTACGCGGGCGTATTTCTGGCCATGGCCATAGAATCAGCCTGGATCCCGCTGCCTTCCGAGATAATCATGCCTTTCTCGGGATACCTGGTGTATGCCGGGGATTTTGCATATACAGGCACCGTCTGGATCGATATCCTGCTTGTGGGTATCGTCGGCGCCCTCGGCAACCTGGCCGGCTCGCTGCTGGCTTACTGGGTCGGCGCCAAGGGTGGCAGACCGCTGGTTGAAAAGTACGGCAAGTATGTTCTTTTGTCGCATCACGACCTGGACGTGGCCGACCGCTGGTTCAAAAAATATGGCCGCAGCACGGTTTTCTTTACCAGGATGCTGCCGGTCATCAGGACTTTCATCTCCTTCCCTGCCGGCATCAGCGGCATGAAGCTCTCTACATTCAGCCTCTATACCTTCCTGGGGGCGCTGCCCTGGTCCACCGGACTGGCCTACGTGGGCTACAAGATGGGCGAGAACTGGGACACGCTCGGAGGATATTTCCACAAGGCTGACATTGCCATCGGTATCCTGCTGGTAGCCGGGGTCACATGGTACATCTGGAGACACGTGAATAACATGAAGAAGGACCGGGTGGCCGCGGAAAACGGCGAGGCCGATGTGGCGGCGCAGGACGAATGAGCCTTCTTGAAGCCCTGATCCTCGGAATCGTCCAGGGCCTGACTGAGTTCCTTCCCGTAAGCAGTTCGGCCCATCTTGTCCTGGTTCCGGATGTCATGGGCTGGGACCCGCCCTCCGTAGCTTTCGACCTGGTGCTGCACCTCGGTACGATGGTAGCTGTCCTTGCCTATTTCTGGCGGGATATCCTCGAGATCATCAGGGCGTTCTCTGAAAAGGGCAAGGCCGCGGTCGTCAAGCGGCGCATCGGCCTCTTCCTGGTGATCGGCACCATACCGGCGGCCGTCATCGGCGGGCTATTCGCCAGCAAGTTCGAGGAGTTCTTCGTCGAGCCGGCCTGGGTGGCGTTCTTCCTGATAATCACAGGCGTTTTGCTGGTAGCCAGTCAGAAGGTCTCGGGCACCCGCGCTCTTCACGGCAGGGGCGCCGCGCAGATGAAGATCTCCGATACGCTCTGGATTGGCTTTACCCAGGCGGCGGCCATCCTTCCCGGCATCTCCCGTTCAGGGTCTACCATCTCCACAGGCCTGTTCCTGGGCCTGAAACGGGAAACAGCGGCCCGTTATTCCTTTCTGTTGAGCGTGCCGATCATCGCCGGCGCCGCTGTTTTCCAGCTGCGCCACGGATTCGGCGGTGGTGACGGGGAAGGTGGCAGCAACGGCGAGACGATGGCGACGCTGGTCGTTGGCTTCATCGCAGCGGCGATCTCGGGTTTCGCGGCGGTAAAATTCCTGCTCGGTTTCGTGCGCCATCACAGCCTGGCGATCTTCGCTATTTACTGCTGGGTAGTCGGAGGAGCTGTGCTCATCTCGAAGCTTATCGGGTAGATTCGAACCATATAGCTGAATCTTCGGTGATCCAGGACAGCATGTAATCGCAATCCAGGAAGGCATTAATCGCCGGCGGCTTGCAGTGCGCCCGTCCAGGTGATAGAAAAAGCCCGTGGACAGTACTCTCCTTCTAGTCATGGTAGTCGTCGCGGCAATCGCCTTCGACCTGATGAACGGTTTTCACGACGGATGTAACGCCGTATCAACCGTCATCTATACCAAGGCACTCAAACCCCGCACCGCCATCATGATTTCCGCGGCCTTTAACTTCGTCGGGCCATTCCTGGGCATCAAGGTGGCCAAGACAATCGGCGGCGTGATCAACTTCGATGCCACAGATGACCCCAACCTGATGGCCAAGCTGGTAATATCGGCGCTGCTCGGCGCTCTCATCTGGGACCTGCTGACCTGGTTCTGGGGGCTGCCGGTGAGCTCGTCACATGCCCTGATCGGAGGGCTGCTCGGCGCCGGCGTCATGGCCCTGGGAATGAGCGGAGTGAACTGGGGGAAGATGACCGAGGTGATGCTGGCGCTGGTGATCTCGCCGGTGATCGGTATGGCGGTAGGCTTTGCACTGATGATGATCTCGCGGCGCATCCTTGCCGCGATGCGCCTGGACATAGAACGCGCAGACGGTTTCTACAGGAAGATGCAGATCTTCTCGTCCAGTTTTGTCTCTTTTACTCATGGCTCCAACGATGCCACCAAGGTCATGGGCATCATCGCCCTGTTTCTGGCCGCTCACTATAATTACGATGAGATCTATGTGCCGGTCTGGGTGATCCTCGTCTGTTCCGCGGCCATGGCTCTCGGCACTTATCTGAGCGTTCTTTCCATGCGGTTGATTCGGACCATGGGTGAGGGCATCACCCAGTTGCATCCGGTTCACGGTTTCTCGGCTGAGACCGGAGCTGCGGCGGTCATCTTCACGGCCTCACGCCTGGGCATGCCGGTCTCGACGACCCACGTGGTGACTTCGGCGGTGACCGGCACCGGCATGGCCTCCGGCCTCGAAAATGTCGGCTGGAAAACCTTCCGTGATATAATTCTGGCCTGGCTGATCACTCTGCCTTTTTGTGCGGGAGTGGCGGCGGCCTCCTATTACGTCCTGTCAATCTTCGGGTAGGTAGGTAAACATGGGATTCATGAGTAAAATCAAGGAGGCACTCACCGGGGCTGGAGTCGAGGGCACGGTGAGAGATCTTGGCATGGCCAGCGAGAATCGCACTCTGGACGAGATTCTCAACATGGCCGACCTGGTGGTGACCATCACCGAGAGGCTTTTCGACGTGGTCAAATTCTATTGCGCCGACGCCTGCCAGGCCATGGAGCGGGCCGCGGGCGAGCTCGACGCGCTGGAGAGCCAGGCTGACACGATGAAAGGTGAGATCCTGCGCGGGCTGACCGCGGGAGGTTTCTTCCCCATCAGCCGCGCCGACCTGTTCCGGCTGGTAGTCGGCCTCGACAAGATAGCAAACTTCGCCACGGGCGCGGCGGACCGTCTGGTCATGCGCCGCTTCGATCTTTCCCCCGAGGTGAACCATCTGCTCGAAGAGATGGCGGAAGCGGACCTGCGCGCCGTTCGCAAGCTGCGCGACGCTATCATGACTATGCGTCCCAACATGCGTGAGGCCGAGGAGCTGTCCGAGGAAGTCGACCACATCGAGAGCGAAGTGGACGACATCTATGTCAAGATATACGGCATCCTTTTCGAGATGGATACAGACTTCAAGACCTTCCACCAGCTGAAGGCGATCATCGAACGGCTGGAAGAGGTCGCGGACCGCGCCGCTGACTGCGCCGAGACGATCAGGCTTATCGCTGTGAGGCACCTGGAGATCCAGTAAGCGGCGATGTGATGCCGGGCTGTGATGTCTGGCTGCGATGTCCATTCCGCCCGGAGAGACTACCTTGACGGAATCAAACCCGACTCCCCTGGAACGGCTGCGGCGCAGCGGCATCGCCCCGGCGCACGGGCTGGGGCAGAACTTCCTGATCGACCCAAACATCCTCGATGTGATCGAGCGCATGGCGTCGCTCGCATTAGAAGATGTGGTGCTGGAGGTGGGGCCCGGGCTGGGAGTGCTTACGGAGAGGCTGCTCGACCGCTGCCGCCTGGTCCACTGCCTGGAGCTCGACCGCCGGCTGGCGGCTTTGCTGGAAGGCGAGTTCGGCTCCCGCAGCGGCTTTCGGCTTCAGATGGGAGATGCAGTGCGCCTCGATTTCGCGACGCTCGATCCTCCGCCTGATAAATTCGTAGCCAATCTGCCTTATAACGTCGCTGCGCCTCTGGTAATGCGCAGCCTCGCGGAACTGCCGTCCATCTCCCTGTGGTGCCTGATGCTGCAGAAGGAGGTCGCCGACCGGCTGTTCGCGGCTGTGGGCGGTCCTAATTACGGAGGCATATCGGTGATGGTCCAGCTGCTGGCTGAAAAGATCTCGTCGAGGCCGGTGCCGGCTACGGTCTTTTATCCGCGGCCGCGGGTGAAGTCCAGCCTGCTGGCTTTCAGGCGGCGTGAGCGCCAGGGTTATGCGATCGAGGATTTTGCCAGGGTGAAGGCGGTCGTCTACGCGGCCTTCAGCCATAGGCGGAAGATGATGGTGAACAGCCTGTCAGAAGCCTGGCCAGGGACTTTGCCGCCAGCAATCGCCGCCAGGGAGCTGCCCGAACGCAAGGCGTGGCTCGAAGGGTTGCTGAAAGACGTGGGCATGGGAGCTGGCGCCCGCGCACAGGAACTGGCGCCGCTGCAGTTCGAGGAGCTGGTCAGACTCATGGACAGTTACGGGACATGACCGTTGGTGAAATCACAAAGCTGTTAGTGAGGCTCGACCCGATGGACGGTATTGATGCACGAACATTCTGAGAGGACAGCGGAGGTTCCGGCGCCGGCAAAGATCAATCTCTGCCTGCTGGTCGGCCCGCGGCGTCCCGATGGCCTTCACCCGGTCTGCTCGGTGATGGAGAAGGTCAGGCTGTTCGACACTCTGAGAGCCAGCTTTGAGGCAGAGGGTTCCGGAATGCGGCTGACAGGGTCGGAGATCCCGGCCGAAGAAAACATCGTCCTGCGGGCAGCCCGGGCTCTGGAACAGGAG
>JAUSDE010000132.1 GCA_030650885.1 Thermoleophilia bacterium | reverse complement strand
TAAAGGAAATATAAATCAAGGAATGGAGATCAGAATGAGCGACGGAAAGCTGAAGGGATATCTGACTTTTGACCGTATGCTGATGCCGATTCTTATCCAGGTTTTGTTCTGGGTTGGCGTCGCTGGTGTCATCATCGGCGGCATCGTCACCATGACGCAAAAAAACGGCCTGGGACCGGGTCTGGCCATAATCATCCTTGGTCCTATCGGAGTCAGGTTATATGCCGAGATGCTGATCGTGATTTTTAAAATCAACGATACGCTTACTGAGGTCAAGAATGATACGGCCAGACTGCCCTGACAGCAAAACCGGAGCAGGGAGCTCTCGTGTCGGCGTTATGCTAGAATCACCCCCGTGAGCGAAGACCTGATCACAACTTATCAGCTTGCCCCGTCGATCCTCTCGGCTGATTTCTCGCGCCTGGGTGAGGACATAAAGCGGGTTATGGACGCCGGTGTCAGAGTCATCCATGTCGACGTCATGGACGGTCAGTTCGTTCCCAACATCACTATCGGGCCGGTGGTCATCGATGGCATCCGCGATCTGGTGCATGAGGCCGGCGGCGTCCTCGACGTACATCTGATGATCGACGCCCCGGAACGCTACATCGAAGATTTCGCCAAAGCGGGTTCGGACTGGATCTGCGTCCATGCCGAGGCCTGCACCCATCTGCACATGACCCTGTCCCAGATCAGGGCTGCCGGCTGCAAGGCGGGCGTTTCACTGAACCCGGCTACACCGCTGAACGTGCTTCAGGAGGTCACCGGCGACATCGATTTCGCCCTGATGATGACCGTTAACCCAGGATTCAGCGGACAAAAATTTATTTCATCAGTGCTGCCAAAGATAGCGCGTGCGCGGCAACTGTTGCCGCCGGAAGTGGGGCTCGAGGTAGACGGCGGCGTTGCTGCTGACACCATAGACGCAGTTCTGGACACAGGCGCCAACCTGTTTGTGGCTGGCTCGGCGGTATTCGGAGCCAAAGACCAGGCCGACGCGGCACGCGGGCTTATGGCTGCCATGGCTGCCAGGGCGGCCAGATAAACCAGGCTCTGGAATCTTCCCCCATCTTTCTGTTATTATTTTTTTGTGCGGCTTGCGATGCCGGCCGTAAAAACTGAATAGCTGTTTATCAGCATTGTCTTCGGGGCGGGGTGAAATTCCCCACCGGCGGTCATAGTCCGCGACCCTCTTCATGAGGCTGACCAGGTGGAATCCCTGGGCCGACAGTTACAGTCTGGATGGAAGAAGACTTGAAAGCGCGTGTGTGCCCCCGGGATGGTTGCTGCCCGGGATTTTTTTATGGGCGGCCTCCCCGGTAGCAGACGAGATTCGGCGCCGTCATCCTCCTCGGGATCCCCCCGAAGCCTTCCATTGAATAAATGATTTTTCAGAACTGCCGCGTTTGTGATCAGGGATGCCGCAGCTTGCATCTTATTCGCAGCTGCGCTTAAAGATGCAGCCGCCGGCGGCGATAAAGGAAGACAATCTGACATGGTTACCGGACTCGACATAAGTTTCATGCAGAGGGCTCTCAATCTGGCCGACCTGGGCAGGGGCAAGACCAGCCCTAATCCCACGGTGGGCGCGGTTATCGCCCGTGGTGAGGAAGTCCTGGGCGAGGGTTATCACAAACGCGCCGGCGAAGACCACGCCGAGGTGGCCGCCATCAAGTCAGCAACCGGGGATATCAGCGGCGCCACAATCTTTGTCACACTCGAGCCCTGTTGCCACCATGGCCGCACGGGACCGTGTACACGGGCGCTCATGGATTCGGGCATCTCCCGGGTAGTCGTCGCTTCTCTTGACCCGTCAGCCAAGGTCAACGGCAAAGGTCTCGTAGAGCTGCGCGAGGCCGGAATGGAAGTCGAAGTGCTGGATGGCCTGCTTGCAGCACGTGCGCGTTCCCAGAATGAAGCTTTTCGCAAGCACGCGGTCACCGGCCTGCCCTTTGTCATATTCAAGAGCGCCATGAGCCTGGATGGAAAGATCGCCACCTCCACCGGCGATTCCAAATGGATCTCAGGCGAGGAAAGCAGGGCGCTGGTTCACGCGCTCCGGGGCGAGGTGGACGCCATCGCCTGCGGGAGTGGCACGGCCCAGATAGATGATCCGATGCTCACATGCCGCATTCCCGGTGACTATAGCCAGCCCCTGAGGGTCGTCTTCGATTCCAGGGCGGGCCTGTCTCTGGAAAGCCAGCTGGTGAAGACGTCCGGAGAAGTGGAGACACTAGTTTTCGTGACCGAGGCGGCGCCTGCGGAAAAGATCAAAGCGCTTGAGGATGCCGGTGTCGAAGTCGTCAGGACCGGAACGCTGGACAAACAGGTCAATGTGGGTGAGGCGTTGCTTCATCTGGGCTCCCGCGAATCCGCCGCGCTCAGCCTGCTGCTCGAAGGCGGGCCGACCCTGGCGGCTTCTTTCGTGGAATCCGGCGCGATCGACAAGGTGATGACTTTTATAGCGCCGAAGTTCATCGGCGGCAAAGATGCGAAGACACCCGTCGAGGGACGCGGCTTCCGGCTCGTCGGTGAAGCTACGCCACTCTATCGTGTCACCCACAAGGCCGTGGGTGACGATGTGCTGATCACGGCCTATACCACTCAGGAGGAATGGTAGATGTTCACCGGTATCGTTGAAGAGCTTGGAAAGCTGGTCAGTCTTGAGATGGGCTCCGAATCAGGCGTCATCACTGTCGAGGCGGACAGGGTCCTGGAGGGATGCCAGCTCGGCGATTCCATTGCCGTTAACGGCGTCTGCCTTACGGCCAGGGATTTCGGCAGCGGCACTTTCTCCGCCGATGTCATGCCTGAGACCCTGAGGAAGACCAACCTGGGCGACCTCAAGCGTGGCAGTATTGTCAATCTGGAGCGGGCGCTGACTCTCTCGTCGCGGCTCGGCGGCCATCTGATGCTCGGCCATGTGGACGCCACCGGCAAGATCGTCTCCATCCGACCTGAAGGCAATGCTATTTTTTACACATTTTCAGCGCCGGAAGAGATACGGCGCTATCTTCTGCCCCAGGGTTCGATCGGCATCGACGGCATCAGCCTGACGATAGCCCGGCTCGATCGTGACCAGTTCAGCGTCTCGCTGATACCTCACACCGTGAAAGTCACGACACTCGGCCATAACGGAGTCGGATATAAAGTGAACCTGGAGGCGGATGTTCTAGGCAAGTACGTGGACAGGATCATGCGCGGCGGACTTCCCGGAGGACAGGGAGAAGGCGGCCTTACCCTGGAAAAGCTGGCAGAGGGGGGCTTTTTGTAGAACCAGGCGGCGCGATTCACGGGGCGGACTGCAACGCAGTCAGTCCAAAAAGAACCGGCAGCAGTTTTTAAAATCAACTCAGAGAGCAGGAAGGAAAAATGGGAGAAAAGGATACAGAAAAACAGGAAGAAAAAGCAGCGGATTCACCGTTCAGCAGTATCGAGGATGCGATAGAGGACATCAAGGCGGGAAAGATCGTCGTCGTCTGTGACGACGAGGACAGGGAGAACGAGGGCGACCTCACCATGGCGGCCCAGTTCGCCACACCGGACGCCATCAACTTCATGGCCATGTACGGGCGCGGGCTCATCTGTATGACCCTGACCCCCGAGAAGTGCATCGAGCTTGATCTTCCTCAGATGGTCCAGAACAACGAGGCCACCTTCAGCACGGCCTTCACGGTGTCTGTGGAAGCGCGGCACGGTGTGACCACCGGTATCTCAGCCGCCGACCGGGCCCATACGATACAGACTGCGATCATGCCCGGCGCAAAGCCCACCGACCTGGTACAGCCAGGCCACGTGTTCCCGCTTCGGGCCAAGCCGGGCGGAGTGCTGGAGCGCACCGGCCAGACTGAGGCCGGCGTCGATCTGGCGCGGCTTGCCGGGCTGGAGCCAGCTGGCGTCATCTGCGAGATCATGAACGAGGACGGCACCATGTCGAGGGTGCCGGACCTGATTCCCTACTGTAAAAAGCACAACCTCAAGATGGTCACCGTGGCCGATCTGATCAAATACCGGCGCAAGAACGAGAAGCTGGTGCAGCGCGTTGCTGACGCCCGGCTCCCGACGAGATATGGCGACTTCCGCGCCATCGGCTTCCGCAGCCTGCTGGACAACGAGGAGCATGTGGCCCTGGTCAAAGGTGACGTTGACGGCGCTGAGAACGTGCTCGTGAGGGTGCATTCCGAATGCCTGACGGGAGACGTCTTCCACTCCATGCGCTGCGATTGCGGCGAGCAGCTCAATCATGCACTGCGCATGATCGACGAGGAGGGCAAGGGCGTGCTGCTGTATATGTCGCAGGAAGGACGCGGCATTGGCATCCTCAACAAGTTACGCGCCTACGAGCTGCAGGAGCAGGGTATGGACACAGTCCAGGCCAATGAGGAGCTCGGCTTTCCCGCCGACCTGCGCGATTATGGCATCGGCGCTCAGATCCTGGTTGACCTGGGGCTGACCACCATCCGCCAGATGACCAACAACCCCAAGAAGATCAAAGGGCTGGAAGGATACGGTCTCAGTATCGTGGAAAGAGTGTCAATCGAGATGCCGCCCCAGTGCGAGAACGTCGCGTACCTGTCTACCAAGAAGGCGAAGATGGGGCACATCCTGCATCATCAGGACCTGAGGTTCGAGGAAGAAGATGAAAAGAGCAGCGAGTAAGGCTTCACGGGTCGCGGCGGACAAAGGAGCCGCCGGAACCGGAAAATCTGGACAGAAAGGAACAGCTGATGGCAGAAAAATACAAGAGTTATGAGGGGATGCTCGACGCCAAGGGCCTGAAGTTCGGTATCGTCATCGCCCGGTTCAACGAGTTCATCTCATTGCGCCTGCTGGACGGCGCCGTGGATTGCATAATCAGGCACGGCTCCGGCAAGGGCGCCATCGAGGTAGCCTGGGTCCCCGGGGCTTTCGAGATCCCCCTGGTGGCCTCCAAGATGGCAGAGAGCGGCAAATATGACGCCATCATCGCCCTCGGCGCGGTAATCCGGGGCGGCACGCCTCATTTCGATTACGTAGCCGGTGAGGTCTCCAAGGGCATCGCCAAAATAGCTATGGATACCAAGGTTCCCGTAGCCATGGGTGTGCTCACCACCGATTCCATCGAGCAGGCGGTCGAGAGGGCCGGTACCAAGGCCGGAAACAAGGGCTGGCAGGCAGCTGCCGGCGCCATTGAGATGGCACAGCTGGTCAAGACGCTTTAAAGCGCTGTAAGCTCAGTCAGCTGGAATGTTTTAGAGGCGAAAACCCCCGTCCGGGGGTTTTCGCCTCTTGCTTTCCAATATGGATTCACGAACGTTGACGATGTGAATCTTTTTGCCTCGCAACGTTTATATTTCCCACGAAACCATGCTATTGAGAGTCTGTACGATCTCCTCGAAGACGCAGTTTTTTAACCTTGAATGTTAGTCGTGATAGTGAACGTCGTGTCTGACGGCTGGTTGTCGGGGGTCAGGTAGTCCATCACGATGGTGGCGTCCCCCGGCGAGATTGCCTTGAACCTGAAAGTATCCGTGCCACCGGAGCCGATCAGGCCCTCTGAGTCCGGATCGGGCGTGTACTCTGCCCCTCCAACCTGCTGCAAAGAGCCCGTATCGATCGAGCTAACAACCCAGTGATAGCCTGTGGAAGGATTGCTGCTCAGGGTGACTTCAAGCGTTGCTCCAGGTTTAAGGGCGACCGAACTTCCCGAGTCACGTTCCGCGACATCGAGGGTCGCGCCCGCGTCGGCCGACTTCACAGACGTCGTCGATGCGGCCCCGGTAACTGTGGTAGATGTCTCGTCACTGTCATCACCGCAACCGATGACACTGAAAGTGGCCATCGCCAGGATGGTTACAAGAGCGGGCATAATCTTGATCAAAGCTTTCATAATCCTCCTTACGATTTATTCCCTGGAAAAAGCGAGGTATCCGGGTACTGCCAGATTGAAGAGCGGCAAGATCATCGCAAACCCCAACCAGCGCGAATGCCCGACTTCCTCGCTGAGCCTCATCCAGACAATGATGCTCCAGAAAAAATTAATCACGGGCACCAAAAAAAGGATTGCGTACCATGCAGGCTTGTCAATCATGGCACAGATCAACATCATGTTAAAGAACGGGATGAAGGCAATACCGGCATTCTCCATGCCTACCTTCAATGCGATCCTGTAGAGGCAGTAAGTTAGCCAGGCATATAGCAATAGCCCAAGGACAATCAGATATTCAGAACCTCCGGAAGAATTATTCATGACGATCGCTCCTTTCTCTTGGACTTTTTCGACAAGCGTGGGAACTGACACATATCAGTTGAAAACACTTTAATCGCCTGTCGGCAAAAGTGGATGATAAATGAGCATAAACGTGGTTACTACATGTGATCGGGGCGTAGGCTGCCCCGATTATGCTGGTGGACGGCTCTGGTTAATGCAGAATGCGGAAAAGCCCCCATTCGGGGGCTTTTCCGTTCAAGCAAGTAGTTTATAGAGGCTTCGTCGTAGTGACGGTTGTCCGGCTTAGGGTTCGGCGAAAGCCAGGTATCCCGGTACGATAACGCCGACGATCGGGACGATGAGCAGGATACCCCACCAGTTGGGGAATCCCCGTGCCTCGGCGATCGCCATCCAGATCATGATGGCTATGACGATATTCACGAACGGGATGAACATCAGAAGGATCCACCAGATGGGTTTATCCGCGATGTTAAGCATGAGGATAAAATTCAGAATCGGGATCCACGCGAACCAGGCATTCTCTGTGCCCGTCTTGTTGGCGATGGTCATCAACGAGAACGCGAAATAAGCATAGATCGCGGCCCAGATGATCAGCGCCGGTCCTCCACCAAAAATTATATCAGATGACATTTGCACTCCTTTCCTTATATTGAAGACGATTAAGGTTTGCAAAGCTTTTTGCTACTCTTCTTTTCGCAGTCAGGCGGCAATAACCTGCATCAGATATGCGAAACCCCCGAATGGGGGTTTCGCATCCTGCCTTGTTGCGATTCTCGCGATGCTCGTTTGCCCTTCTGTACTCGTGTTCTAATCGACCGTTCAGTCACGCTCAGTCTGCCACGGTGTTCCGTGCAGCGATACCAGATCAGCGAGATGTCGATTCAATCAGCGTGCTCCTCGATCCTCAATGATGGATCGGAGTCCCGTGTGATATCCCGTGTCCTTCAGCGAATGCCAGGTATCCCGGAACGATGACATTGACGAACGGGACGATCATCATGACGCCCCACCAGCTGGCGAAGCCTCTCGCCTCGGCGATGCCCATCCAGACGATCAACAGGACGGCAATGTTAACCAGGGGTATCAACATCAGCACAAGCCACCATCCAGGCCTGCCGGCGACCCTGCACATGAGCAGCAGGTTGAGGATCGGCACCCACGCCATCCACCCGCTCTCAGTGTCGGTCTTGCTTGCGATCGTCATCAGCGAAAACGCGTAGTACACGTAAACCGCCAGACTGATCAGAAGAGTTGGTACGACACCCAGTGTAAATGAAGAATCCATCTCAACCCCTTTACTTGGACCGCGCCGCATGAAGACATCCGGCAATAACAGGTAATCTAAGTTAAGATTCGGTCTGGAAAGGCGAATAAGTAGCTTTTGGAGCTCGGGGATTCTCCTTATTTCTTTATGACGAGCAGGTTTCACGAAATAAAAAAGCCTCCCGGAGGAGGCTTTGGTAACTTTATATGATTCTGCCTCTTGTCTAGACTGCTTCCTTGACGGCCTCGCTGGACTTGCCGACCGCGACCTTCTGCACTTTGCCGGCGCTGATGCACTTGGCGCAGACATAGGCGCGGGTGGGGGAGCCATTCTGGACGATGCGGATCTTCTGCAGGTTCGGGTTGAACCGGCGACGGGTGGCGCGGTTGGAGTGGCTGCGGTTGTTGCCGTAGCCGGGCTTCTTGCCGCATACAGTGCAAACTCGTGACATCAGGATTCCTTGCTTTTCAGGCGCTACGGCCTTTTAGGGGGCCGGACGCTCCTTGCTTTTTACACAAGGCGACATTATGCTATAGCCGCTCCGGAATTGCAAGAAGGAGAGGCCATGACTAAAGCCCGGTGCCTTACCGAATTCGCCGGGCTTGCCCCACTCCGGAGCACTCAACTTCCCCGCACTTCCAAGTCATTCATGAACCCTCCAGAGCTGGACGAGCCACTTGCCACGCTGCCGGGTGTCGGGCCGACGCTGGCCGCGGCCGCTAAAAAAATCGGCATCGAGACCCTTGGCGATCTGATCTTCCACTTTCCCTCCCGGCATGAGGATTTTACCAGCCAGAAGCAGATCGGCGAGCTGAAACTGGGGGAGGAGGCGACTGTGCGCTGCATGGTGCAGAAGGTAGCCCTGCAGCGTACCAGGCGGCGCAGCCTGCGCCTGGTCAAGGCGATGGTCAAGGATGAGACCGGCTACATGGAGGCCGTCTGGTATAACCAGGATTATCTGGCCGGCCAGCTGACGGCTGGTGACGAACTGCTTTTGCGCGGCACTTACGAGGGAGCCGGCGGCAGCATATATAAGGTTCGAAGTCATGAAGTTCTGGCGAAGCGGGGTTCGGGGCCGGATGCATCCGAAGGGCTGCAGGGAGGCGCAGTACCGCGTGATGCAGGCGGGCTGACTCCTGTCGCAGGGCTGCATACAACGGGCTTTGTTCCCATATACCCCACCACGGAGAAAATATCGGTGAAACGCCTGCGCGGCTGGCTGGGCCGGGTTCGCCCGCTGGCTGCGCGGCTGGCTGATCCGTTGCCGTCCGCACTCAGGGCGGAGCTGATGTTGCCATTGCGCCCGGACGCAATTACCGCCATGCATTTTCCGCGATCTGCACAGGATTTCAGAACCGCAGAGGGGCGACTCATATTCGAGGAGCTCTATCTGATGCAGGTAGGACTGCTCAGTCACCGCCAGCGATTCAGGAAGAAGCGGCAGGGCATGGCGCTGCGCGAGGTGGGCGGGCTGACAAAGGACTTTGTCCGTTCGTTGCCGTTCAAGCTGACCGATGACCAGTTCCGTGTCTGTGAGGAGATCTCCACCGACCTCAGGGGCGAGGCGCCCATGCAGCGGCTGCTCCAGGGCGACGTTGGCTCTGGCAAGACGGTCGTAGCTGTCTACGCGATGCTCAGGGCGGTAGAGGATGGACGGCAGGCGGCGCTGATGGCTCCAACTGAGGTGCTGGCCGAGCAACATTATTACAGTCTGGAGCAGATGCTCGGGACGCTCGGAGTGCGCGTCGCCTTCATGTCCAGCCGGCTTAAAACGGCCGAGCGGAAAGCGCTGCTTCATGCTCTGGCTGCCGGTGAGATAGATATAGCAGTAGGTACACACGCCCTTATCCAGAAGGACGTCACCTTCAGGCAACTGGCGGTGGTGGTAGTCGACGAACAGCACCGTTTTGGAGTACGCCAGCGGGACGAGCTGGCCGACAAGGCGACGAGGAAGGGAGTCACGCCGCATGTGTTGCACATGACTGCGACGCCGATTCCGAGGACCTTGGCATTGACGCTTTACGGCGATCTGGATGTCAGCACTATCAGTTCACTGCCTGCGGGGCGCCAGCGAATTCGGACCTGGCTGGTGCCCGAGGTGAAGCGATCCGGCGCCTATGGTTTTATCCGCGAGCAGCTTGACGCCGGCAGGCAGTGTTTTGTCGTCTGTCCGCTGATCGAAGAATCAGAGGCGCTGGAGGCGAAGGCCGTTGAGAGTGAAGCCGAACGCCTGGCTGGGAGCGAGTTCGCCGGTTATCGCGTCGCTGTGCTGCACGGGCAGATGCCGTCCCGGGCCAAGCAGGAGACTATGGGGCGATTCGCCGCCGGAGAGGTCCAGGTGCTCGTGACGACGACGGTGATCGAGGTCGGCGTGGACGTACCCAACGCCACGGTGATGCTGGTGGAGGAAGCGGACCGTTTCGGCCTGGCGCAGCTGCACCAGCTTCGAGGGCGGGTCGGGCGTGGTGAACATGAGTCCTGCTGCCTGTTGTTTGGTGATCCGAAGACGGATTCCGGTGAGCAGCGCCTGAGCGCCATGACTACGACAGCGGACGGCTTTGCGCTGGCTGACATCGACCTGGAGATACGTGGCGAGGGCCAGCTGTTCGGCGCCAGGCAGTCCGGGCTGCCTGATCTGCGGCTGGCGCGGCTGGCCCGCGACCAGGAGGTTTTAAAACTGGCACGCGAGAAGGCGTTTGAGCTGGTTGAGACCGATCCGGAGTTGAAGCGGCCAGAGAACGCGCTGTTGAGAGACGAGGTCGAGCGGGTCTTCGGCGATTCGATAGAGTGGTTGCGCCGGGCGTGACACCTGGGGAGACCGGGGAGCTTAAACCTGGCGAATCCGGTAGTTTTAGAACGTCATCCAAAGGACCCAAAGGAAATGCGGATAATCGCCGGAACATGCAAAGGCACGATAATAGCGGCCCCGAAGGGCAGCCATACGCGGCCGACCGCGGATAAGGTCCGCGGCGCCATCTTCAATATGCTGGGCGATGTCTCGGGCCTTACCGTCCTGGACCTTTTTGCCGGCAGCGGGGCGCTGGGGCTCGAGGCGCTGAGCCGCGGCGCGGCGGCGGCTGTGTTGGCCGACAGCGGTGTCGCCGCGGCGGCGGTCATCCAAAAAAACATCGCGAAACTCAGGATGGAAAACGTGCGCATGACGCGGCGCGATTACCTTCAAATACTGAAGCAGGCAGCAAAAAAAGGCGAGCGATATGATTTGATTTTCGTAGACCCCCCCTATAAAATGCACCGCGTTATCGAGCCTCAGCTGAGCCGGTGGCTACCGAAGGTTATAACGGCCGGGGGGAGGGTCATCGTCGAGAGCGATTCCCGCGAAGAGGTTACCCTGCCGTTCGAGCCGATTACCGACAAGGTGTACGGGGACACACGGGTCCGAATATTCATGGCGGATGACGGCGGGGAAAAAAGGAAGTCGTCGGAGCGAAGGATTGATGGGGCTCGCCGAAAGGAAGAAATTGATTCGGGCGAGTGAGACCGCCAGCGGAAAACCTGTATTGATTCCCCGGCGACTGGTGAACCATTCAGCATTGATTCCTCCATCAGACAATTCCTTCTAATGTAAGATTTGATAGAGTTCCATCTGAATCACGATGACCGATCACACCAACACCACCGCAGTCTGCCCCGGGACCTATGACCCGGTCACCGAAGGGCACCTGGACATAATCCGGCGGGCCTCGGAACTGTTCGAGCGGGTGATCGTGGGCGTCGTGGCCTCGTCGCCGCGCAAGGACACGATGTTCAGCGCCGACGAGCGGGTTGCCTTCCTCGAAGATTCGCTTTCCGGGGAAGCTGGTAATATCGAGGTCGTGCTTTTTGATACACTGCTGGTGGATTTCGCCCACAAGTGGGGCGCGAAGGCGCTCGTGAAGGGGCTCAGGGCCATCAGTGATTTCGAATACGAGTTCCAGATGGCGCAATTGAACAGGAAACTGGCTCCGGACCTAGAAACTGTTTACTTGATGGCGTCGCCGGAGTACAGCTTTTTGAGTTCCAGCGGCGTAAAAGAAGTGGCAAGATTCGGCGGCAAGGTGGATGACCTGGTGCCCGCGGTTGTGGCCAGGCGCTTTGCCGAGTTATTGAAGTAAGCGCCCGGGCGCGCCGGCAGGCGCGGTGTGGCGCCGCAAGGTGGCCGACAACGAAAAACCAGGAACACTGGAGGCAAAAGTGGACGTACTGGTACTGATAGACAAGCTCGACGAGATCGTGAACAACGCCCGGCCGATGCCGATGACCGACAAGGTCATGATCGACCGCGAGGAGATCTATGACATCCTCGATCAGATGCGGACTACCATCCCCGAAGAGATCAAGCAGGCGCGCTGGATAGTCAAAGAGCGCCAGGAGATGCTCGCCGAGGCCAAGACAGAGAGCGACCGCATCGTCAAGGAAGCCAACGATCAGGCCGAGCGGCTGGTATCCGAGCAGGAAGTCGTCAAGATGGCCGAGCGCAACGCCGCCTCGATCATGGAAGACGCGCGGGCGCGCGAGCGTGAGATCCGTCTGGGCGCCGAGGATTACGCCGACGAGGTGCTTGAGACACTGGAGACCAACCTTGGCAAGTTCCTGGCGGCGGTGCAGCGCGGGCGCGAGCGTCTGCAGGGCAAGAGCGAGCTCGAAGAGGGCGCTGAGGAGATCCGCACGGAAGACTGAACCGTTCCTCCGCTCTTGGCTTCCCAATAATCCCGCCTGCCGCAGTGCCGGTTTCACTGGAGCTTTTTCTTGTCTGACCATACCCTGACTTCCCTCGATCTGTCGGCGCTTCCCCTCGAACCGGGCGATCCCATGGTATTTGAAATGGAAGTCCGGCTGCCGCCGCTACATCTGGCTGGGCAGGACTATGTTTTTGTCCCGGACGTAGCGACAGCGGTTATCAAGGCCATCGATGTCGGGCGCGGTTATACCGTGAACATGTCCTTCCTCTGCAGGCTGGAAGGCGCCTGCTGGCGCTGCCTGGAGCCGGCCGCTCTGGATCTCGACGTGACCGTCGAGGATTTCTTTGAAGCCGAGCTGCCACCTGTCAAGGAAATAGGCGAAGAGGATGAGCCGACTCTCTGGTACAAGGAAGGCGGCATGTTGAACCTCTCACGGTGGGCGCATGACGCCGTGGCGGAACTGCTGCCGCCCAAGATATTGTGCCAGTCCGACTGCAAGGGGCTGTGTCATCTGTGCGGAGGCAACCGCAACCTGGTGGAATGCAGCTGCGAGCCGCCGGCTGATTTCCGATGGGAGAAGCTGAAAGACTGGAAGCCGGAGTAACGCTGGGGATATATATGTCGGGCTGCGGTTTACCTGTCGCGGGGCCGGGCCTTCAGTTCTCCAGGTTTTACTTTGAGGGCCGGTTCCGCTATCCTGTTTCCTTGGTAAAAAGAAAGAGGTAATCACAAATGGCCGTACCCAAGAGAAAAACTTCCAAAGCAAGACGAGACCAGCGCCGGGCTCACGACAGCCTGACCGCTGCGACGATCAACACCTGCCCTCAGTGCCACAGCCCCAAGAGGCCACACAGGGTATGTCCTGTCTGCGGCACTTACAAGGGACGCGAGATCATAGCCTTCGAGGAGTAAGCTGAGGGCCAAAACTATATAGATGGGCAAAGAAAAGAGCCGCCCTTCCGGGCGGCTCTAAAAACATTTGCTCGCACGTCCACCTGTGGAGGGCGGGATTCACAGACGAAGACATTTTACGGCACATGGCTGTCGATCTGAGCTGGTCTCTCTTACCCGCACGAGCAAATCAGGAAACAGAAAACAGCTCGCGGCTGTCTGCTGTCTCATTAAATGAATCGACCTCAGGGAAGGTCACCTTTACCCTTCAGTGAGGCTCTAATAGAACCATTGTACGCACATATGCATACATTGCAATAGGTTGGCGCCATCTAGGTTATTCGATAGTGTGGATGGATACATAAGTTATCCTTATAAAACCTGACAAAAATACTAAGGATTAACAAAATGGGATTCTGAGGCAGGCAGAAAACCCGCTTCAGCAGCGGCTTTACGGGCATAGATGATATATGAGGCTGCTGTCCGCCGAGAGCCGATCCTGGCAGGTAATAACCGCCAGTCAGGGAATATATAATAGTCACCATGACTGATTCCACGGAAAAATATCGAACCTCGGCTCGCTATCCATGCCATTGCTGCCACAAAAAGGCCACGGTATCATGGTCGGAAAAACGGCAGAGTTTCATCTGCGAGAACTGCCTCAAGACCTTCGACCGGGCGGTCATCGCCGCGCGCAACGACCTGACGGCGGAGCAGCTGACTCTCTGTTAGCTAGCGCGGGTTTCGTTCCTTCCCCGCAAAAGATATTATTCCCCTTGTAAAATTATGGTTGGTTCCGCAATGGCGGAACAGATCTCACGCAGTTCAAACTACGGCAAAATGGAGGTTTTCTGATGGCAAAAAAGGTTGCGATCCTCACAGGTGGCGGTGACTGCCCGGGGCTTAACGCGGTCATTCGCGCAGCTACTTTGAAGCTTACCCGTGCCGGCTATGAGATGGTCGGTGTGCGCGGCGGCTGGCGGGGCCTTATGGAAAACGACTATATGAAACTCGACCTCAAAGCGATCTCCGGCATCCTGCATCGCGGCGGAACCATCCTGGGGACATCGCGTACTAACCCGATGAAGACCGAGGGCGGCGTCGAACTGCTGGTGGATAACATGAGGCAGAACGAGATCTGGGCGACGATCGCCATCGGCGGCGACGATACCCTGGGCGTGGCCAATCAGCTCAATGGCAAATACGCGCTCAACATGGTGGGAGTTCCCAAGACCATCGACAACGACCTGTCCGGCACCGACTACACATTCGGTTTCGACACCGCCGTGCAGATCGCGACCGAGAACATCGACAGGCTGCATACTACCGCCGAATCCCATGACCGTGTCATCGTTGTGGAGATCATGGGCCGGCACACCGGCTGGATCACGGTCATGGCTGGTATCGCCGGCGGAGCGGATGTCATCCTGATTCCCGAGTACGATGTTTCCGTGGAAGAGACCTGCGACATCATCCGCCGCCGCCAGTCGGGCGACAAGAGCTTCAGCATCGTCGCCGTGAGTGAGGGCGCCAAGCTGGTCACCAAGGAAGGCGAAGAGCAGATGGTGACCCAGTCCGACGAGGTCGATGCCTTCGGCAACGTGAAACTGGGCGGAGTCGCCAACATCCTGGCCAAGGAGATCGAGCGGCGTACCGGCTTCGAGACCCGGGCGACCGTGCTGGGGCATATCCAGCGCGGGGGCACGCCGACCGCTCATGACCGCATACTGGCGACGCGCTACGGAGCCAAGGCCGCGGAGATGGTGCAGGGCGAGGAGTTCGGCCTGATGGCGGCGCTGCAGGGTGACGCGATAGTAGCCGTACCGCTGGAAGTGGCCGTTGGTGAGCGTAAGGTGGTGCGGCAGGAGTTCTGGGATCTGGCGCAGACATTCTTCGCGTAGAATCCGTGGAAGGCTGGTTAATTCTATAAATAACTGGGGACAGCATCACTGAGCAGGTTTGCGAACTCTGGCAACTCCCCTATGAAAGTTGATCATCGCTTCCAATGAATATTCCGGAAGTCATAGTCACGCACGCCAACACCGACTTCGACGGCTTTGCCGCATCGGTGGCGGCCGCGAAGCTTTATCCCGAGGCCAAGATCTGCTTCCCCGGATCGCTCAACCGCAACGTCCGTGAGTTCTATAACCTGCACGCCGACGAGATCGATACCGTCGATGTCTCCATGGTGGATTTCGGGAAAGTGCGACGGCTGATCATCGTCGACACCATCCATTGTGGAAGGTTGGGCGAGTTCGAACCTGTCTGTCCGTCGCCTGAGGTCGAGGTCATAGTCTTCGACCACCACAGGCTGGGTTCGCCATCGGAGAAACCGGTATTCGTCGCCGACGAGAATTACGTGCTCTCCCGGGACGGTTCCCTGGTCACCACTATGCTGAAGATCATCCACGACCGGCATCTGGAGGTCTCGCCGCTGGAGGCGACGATCTTCGCCCTCGGCATCCACGAGGATACCGGCTCGCTGACTTTTCCAACGACCACGCCGAGGGACGCCGAGGCGCTCGCCCTTTGCATGCGGCTGGGTGCAAGCCAGGGCCTGATCGGCAAATATCTTCACAACCCGCTCAGCGACGATCAGCGAGAGCTGATGCTGCAGCTGATCGACGTGCTGGAGCAGACGACTATCGGCGACGTGGAAGTCTTCCTGGCCTCATTGCACAGCCCCCGCTATGTTGAAGGCCTGAGCGTTGTCGCTCACAAGATCATGGACGTCACCGACTGCCAGGCGCTGATCATCATGGTAGAGATGGAGGATCGGATCTTTGTCGTCGGGCGCAGCAAGAGCCGGCTCCTGGACGTGGCAAAGGCGCTGGCGCCCATCGGCGGCGGCGGCCATAGCCAGGCGTCGTCGGCCATCGTCAAGGGCAGGAGTCTCGATGAGACGCACCAGCTGCTCGTCGACAGCCTGCCCGGCGTGCTCGAGGAGCCCCTGCGGGCGCGCGACATCATGTCACACCCGGTGTATTTCGTTGAAGCCCATACGACTATCGGCGAGGCTCTGCTGATCTGCCAGCGCTACGGACACAGCGGCGTCTGTGTAAGAGACAATGAGATGCTGGCCGGTATCGTCTCGCGCAAGGACCTGGACAAGGCTGTGGGCCACAAACTCAAGCACGCGCCGGTGAAAGGCATCATGTCACGTGGCGTCAGGACCGTCTCGGAGAACACTACCGTGCACGAGCTGCGCCGCCTGATGGCCGAGAGCGCCGTCGGCCGCCTGCCAGTGGTGCCGCCAGGCCACGAGGGTATGCGCGAGGTTCCGGTCGACCAGGTGACGGGTATCGTCACACGCTCCGATGTGCTCAGGACCCTCCACGGTAGCGAGGTGGAATCGGGCATCGGCGAAACGGTCCTGCGAGAGGCGGACTTCCGCGGCCAGCTCGCGGAGATACCCAACGTCGCTCCCGTGTTCGAAGCGGTGCAGAAACTCAGCACCGACTATCGCGGCGTCTACCTGGTGGGCGGTTTTGTCCGTGACATGATCCTGCGCCAGCCCAACTATGACATCGACATAGCCGTCGAGGGCGACGGCATCGATTTCGCCGAGCATCTGGCAAAGGAACTGGGCGGCCGCGTCAGGGCGCACCAGAAATTCAACACGGCAGTAGTCGTGCTGGACCAGGTGCAGCCCGAGATCAGGGTGGACATCGCTACGACCCGCACCGAGTTCTACGATTACCCGGCTGCGCTCCCGACCGTGGAGCACTCTTCCATAAAACACGATCTTTACAGGCGCGATTTCACCATCAACGCAATGGCGGTGTCCCTCACGGCCCACGACTTCGGGCGGCTGCTCGATTTCTTCGGCGGCCTGCGCGATATCGAGAACCGGGTCATCCGGGTGCTGCATAATCTGAGTTTCATCGAGGACCCCACGCGTATTTTCCGGGCTATCCGTTATGAGAACCGGCTGGGCTTCCGCATGAACTCGCATACGCTCGGCCTTGCGCGCGGCTGCGTCGAGATGAATCTTGTAGGTGACCTTTCCTCTGCCAGGTTGCGCGATGAGCTGATCTGGCTGCTGTCGGAGCCCGAAGTGGGGCATACCATCCAGAGGATCGGCGAGCTGGGCATCGCGCCGTCGATACATCCATCGCTGGCTGCCGACGCGGAGACTGCGGAGCTTGTGGCACAGGCCGACCTCGCTGTCAAAGAACTTCACATGCGTGAGGAGATCCGCCTCTGGCGGCTGCGGCTTGTATGTATGGCCCGCCGTCTGGAACCGGAGCAGCTCGCCGGGTGGACTGAGCGGCTCAAGCTGCGCAACTCCGACGCCACGGTGATCGCCGGCGGTGTCGTGCTCGCCCGCAAGGTGCTGGAGCGCATGGCTGGCGCCAGCCTGGGCAGGCCGGAACTCTATGATCTGCTGGCGAGGCTGCCCGCGGAAGGGCTGCTGCTCGCCTGGGCTGAGGCTGGCGAAGGCAGCGCCCGTGACGCCGTCGAACTATTCCTCAGGGAGCTCCGCTATACTTCACTTGGCATCAGCGGCAAGGACCTGCTGGAGCTGGGACTCGAGGAGTCGCCGGAAGTGGGAGAAGTGCTGACACGGGTGAAGCTGCTGAAACTCGAGGGCAAGGTGGATGGCAGGGAATCCGAGATGCGGGCCGCTGAGCAGATGATCAGGCGCGTGAAAAAAAATACTGTCGGAAACGGCGGCCCCGTGGGGCAGGCCGATTCCGGGAATGAGGTAAAGAGTGAATGAACTGCTTCTGCAGCTGGCTGTGACTGCGCCGGTCCTGCTGTTTTCAATGACCTGCCATGAGGTTTCGCACGGATACATGGCTTACCGGTTAGGCGACCCGACAGCCAAAAACCTCAAACGGCTGTCGCTCAATCCTCTGCAACATCTCGACCGGCTGGGCACGCTGATGCTGGCGGTCACATTCCTCTTCTCTAACGGGGCCATGTTGTTCGGATGGGCAAAGCCGGTACCGGTCAATCCCGGGTATTTCAAGTCGCAGCAGTATGGGATGATGTGGGTGGGCATGGCCGGACCGGCGGCGAACCTGGTGCTGGCAGCACTGGCGGCGCTGGTACTGCATATTTTGTATCTGTATCCGGCTGACGTGGGTGAATTGCTCATCAATTCCATATTTCGAATCTTCCAGCTCAATGTAATCCTCATGGTCTTCAATCTGATACCGGTTCCACCGCTGGACGGTTCGCGCATCGCCGGCGCATTGATGCCGCCCAAGACTTATGCCAAATGGGTGCAGCTGGACCGCTACGGGATGCTTTTCGTCCTGGTTCTTCTGATGGTGCTGATCAATACCGGCGGTCTGTCAGTCATTCTCCGCCCTATATACCGTGTATTCCTTCCGGGCTTTTGATTCCAGCGTGGTAATTTTCTTCAATAAGCGGCAGCGCACCACCTCAGGATCAGGAAAACTTTGAGACCTAGCATGGAGGCCCGATCATGAAGCGCATAGCTGTAGTCACCAGCGGCGGCGACGCTCCGGGGATGAACGCCGCGGTGCGGGCCATCGTGCGTGTCGGGACCGATATCGGCATGGATATGTTCGGCGTCCGCAACGGCTTCGAGGGGCTGATCGGCGGCGACATCATGCCACTGAGCAATCGTGACGTCAGCGAGATACTGCATCTTGGCGGCACTTTTCTGGGGACGGCGCGCAGCATCGAGTTCCGCGACAGCAGGGATGCCAGAGAGCGGGCGGTAGAGAATCTGCACCGTGAGAAGGTCGACGGCCTTATCGTAATCGGCGGCAACGGCTCCCAGGCTGGCGCCCACGAACTGGGCAATATGGGTCTGCCCGTGGTGGGTGTGGCCTCTACAGTGGACAACGACCTTTTCGGCTCGGATATCAGCATCGGAGTCGACACGGCGCTGGACATCATCATCGAGTCGATCGACCGTATCCGCACGACCGCCGAGTCACATCACCGGGCATTCCTCATCGAGGTGATGGGGAAGACCTGCGGGTACCTGGCACTGGCGTCGGGACTGGCCGGTGGCGCCGATGTGATCGTCACGCCTGAGTTCGATATCGAGCCCGCTGAGGTGGAGCAGCAGCTGGCGGCAGCGCACAATCGCGGCAAGCGTTATGCCCTGGCGGTTGTCACCGACGGCGCCCGCAACAACGCCGAAAGGTGCATGGAATATTTCAGGTCCCGTGAGGACGAGATCGGCTACGAGCTGAGGGTGACGATACTCGGACATGTCCAGCGGGGCGGGGCGCCATCCACTTACGACCGGATCCTGGCAAGCCGGCTGGGAGCGGCGGCGGTGGAGTTCATGGCAGGCGGCGGCACTGGCCAGCTTGTCGGATGGATCGACGGCGCCGTGACCCGC
Source organism: Thermoleophilia bacterium (assembly GCA_030650885.1). Taxonomy (GTDB): domain Bacteria; phylum Actinomycetota; class Thermoleophilia; order BMS3ABIN01; family BMS3ABIN01; genus JACRMB01. Next base: position 15,596 of record JAUSDE010000132.1, on the reverse strand, counting down.
ACACCTCTGGAAGAAGTCGCGGGAAAGACCAAACAGCTGGACCTCGATCTATGGCAACTGCTGGGAGTACTGGCGAAGTAGGCGCGTGTAACCCTTATGGCAGCTGGCTCCCGCGGCATGCTGCCTCAGACCATATTCCGGGATAAAAAAAGGACGGCCAAAATGCCGTCCTTTAGTCTTCCCTGCTGGAGCAGGTATTACGAAGCTTTGCGTAGCCGCTCGGCTCCCAGCTTCACGAATTCCTCAGCCAGCCGGTTGTACTGGATATCCCACATGGGGACGAGCCTGCCGTCAAAAATGATCGCTCCGGGTTCAAGGTCCCGGTCGACGGTCACCCGATGATACACATCGGGATATTCAGAAAGTTCCTCTGAATCAAAATCAACATATCTCAAGCGGACGTGACCGCCGAAATCGCGGTCGAGCTTCCTGTTGACCTGTTCTGTGATCTCTTCCAGAGACCAGCTTGGACCTCAACCGCCGGAGCAGGAGTCCAGGTAACGCGATCCGAAAACGGGGATTTCAAAAGTCTTGGTAGCTGGCAATTTGGAGCCCTTCTGTCTGTTGATATGCTTTTAATAGCTTAGATGCCAAGAGGAGCAAAAGGATTCAGGCGATCACTCGCGTTCGAGCGAATCGGCCAGGCGCCAGCCATCAGCCGGCGAGACAGAAATAGTCTGGCGCGTCATGGTTTCCACGCTGGCAGATATTTCGCCCTCTTTGGCCGGCTGGGTTCCTTCATCCTTCACGGCTGGCCAGCAGGCTACGGTCACGCTCTCCTCTTCGCGTCCCTGGCCATAGCGTGCGGTCAAAGCAGCTGCCTCACGCAGGGTCGCCTCACCGATATCGCCGCCCTTGATCACGGCGGTGGGCCCCATGTGCCCATCGGCGCTCATAAGCAGGTCGCCGGGTCGGGCCAGAGCTATCAGCCGTTTGGTTTCATCCTCGTTTCTGGGAATCATGACGCGCTTGCCCTCGGAAGAGAATATCAGCCTTCCAAGCCTCAGCGCCTGAATCTCGGCGACAGCTGGTTTGGGGTCTTCCTGCAGCAGGTGCTTCAACCGCGCTGCGAAATTCTTGTCACAAAGCAGGCAGCCTCCGGCGGGGCAGGGGTAGTCGTTGACGCCGAGTTCGTGGGCAAGCTGCATCTGGGGCTTGCGGGAGCGGCCGCTGATGGCCATCATCTTATCCCGGTCGATCCAGCCTTCGCGCTCGGGTATGCTGGGTTCGAAGAGGTGGGCCGACAGCGGGCGCACGATCAGCCCGGCCAGGCCGGACTCCTTCTCGATGATCGCCATCGCATCCGGCCTCTGGGACATGGGCCGCTCGCCCCAGACTTCGCCGGTAACCAGGAAATCGGCACCGGTCTCTTTCATATACTTTCCAGCCCGGCGGAACATGCTTATGCGGCAGTCGAGGCAGGGGTTGAGCCCGCGGCCGAAACCGTGTTTCGGGTCACCGATGGCTTCGAGGATCTCATCAGTGGCATTCAGGACCTTGAGCGGGATGCCGTATTCCTCGGCGGCTTTTCTCGCCTCGGATTTGCAGCTGCTCCTGGCGGTGCAGGTGCAGAAGACCGTGACGAAGTTGAGTCCTTCGACCTCGATGCCCTGTTCGAGCATCATCTTTACCGCCAGCCGGCTGTCGAGGCCGCCGGAGAGCAGGGCTAGGGCTTTTCGTTTCATGGGCATCCGGATCTTTTCGCGGGGTTCACAAGCCCGGACCGGGCCTGGATCTTTCCTAACCAAAATATCAGATTATCGCCGGCGATGAGAAATATAGCTGAAAGCTCTGGAAACACACTTCTACTCTTTGCTATAATTCCTCTATTCGTCCCGGTCTGGCGCAATCTCACTGCGCCATGCAAAAGGACGGAGGCAATCTCCCGGGTGGAGGTTAGAATGCAGGCTCCCGGGGGTATCGGAAAAACTGATCAGTTTTTATCCGCACAAAGAATACGGGACGGTTACGCTGGGCAGGGAAGCAACCAAGGAATTGACGGCGCCGCAGGTCGGGAAGCTTGCGTCACGAATCAAGCTGGTGATCATAATCGCCGGCGCAGTGGCGGCACTCGCTGTTTTAGCGACGCTGGCGCTCGTGGTGGTTCTGCCTCCCCGTATTTCAGTTAGTCCCGGGGATGGTTCCTCAGAGATCATGCCCGACGACAGCGAACTGGAGATTTCGACCAGCCGCTGGGGCGCGAGCCTAGCGACGGTCGCGGTGAAGGAAGCGAAGATCGCTCCCGACGGCACCCGTGAAAGCGAGCGCCTGCTCAGCGGCCATCTGACCGACGGCCGGTTTGTGCTGGAGGATGGCTCAAGCCCCCTAGTCGCAGATGCCGAGTACACCATAACCGTAAGTGGCACCGTCAAGGAATTCGGGATCTCCGGAGTCACGGATACGCCTGTCGAGCAGACTCTGACCTTTACGACAGTGACCACTCCGATGCCGATCACCCCCAAGGATGGGCTGAAGGTCAAGTACGGGGAAGATGTAATTCTGGAGTGGAACATCCCTATCAGCGATTTCGAATATTCCCTCGAAGGGATTCAGAGCACGTCGCGGCTTGAAGACGGGGGCCGCGTAGCCCATATTTCCCTGGCGAAGTTCGAACAGGGCCAGGCATACCCGCTGAAGGTGACCGGAGCTACATCGAGCAACGGCAGAGAGCTGAAAGCTCCCGTGGTCTCGACGGTGACAACCGCACCGCCACTCCAGCCTGTGTTCGAGCCCGCTGACGGCACTTCCGGCGTCAGCACCGAGGCCGCTCCGGCCATAGTCTTCAGCGAACCGGTTTCCAACCAGGACCTCGCCCGCACCCTGGTGTCGGTCGAGCCCAAGGTTGACGGGACGTTCTCATGGCCAGCTCCAAACCGGCTCGAGTTCAAGCCCACCGCTGCCTGGGATCACCTGCAGGACGTCACAATAACCCTCAAGGGTGGACCAGCGGGCGTTCGCGGCGTCTCCGGAGGTTTCATCGAGGCCGACTCGGCGGCGACCTTCACGACAGCACCAGCCAAGTCTATCGATGTAAGCATCTCCGAGCAGAGAGTGACTCTGTACGAGAACGGTGTGGCGGTTGACAGCTTCCTTTGCTCTACCGGCAACTCGGGCACCGACACTCCAATGGGCGATTACACGATATATGCCAAGATGCCCGCGATCGATATGAGGGGCCCCGGATATTTCGCGCCCAAAGTCCCCTGGGTCATGGTCTTCAAGGGCGACTATACGATGCACGGCAATTACTGGGCGACTGCTTTCGGGCAGCGTTCCAGCCACGGCTGCGTCGGCCTCCCGGTCGACACGGCCAAGCGTGTTTATGACTGGACCCCGATCGGTACCTCTATACATATCCACGAGTAGTCTGTCATGCAGGCCAAAGTGTGCGGCTCAAAAGAAACGGGTGTAAGGACTGTTTCCACGGCCGAGGCGCTCGAACTTGCAGGCAGGGGGGAGGAGCTGGTCTGGCTCGACATCGCCGGACCCCTGACCCCCGAGGACCGGGAACTTCTGGGCAAGCCCCCCTTTAATTTTCACGAGCTGGCTCTTGAGGACGCCTCCAAGCAGGACGGCCAGCGTTCCAAGGTCGAGCCTTACGACGATCATTTTTTCCTGGTTATGCACGAGGTCAGCGCCAGCGTGAGCACCGGCAGCCTGGCGCTCGAGTGGGAAGAGATCGATATTTTCGTAGGTGGGAATTTTCTGGTATCGGTACACCGGGGCGACTCACGCGCGGTCGAGAGGGTTTGGAAGGACGCGGACACGCGCTCAAGGATCATGAGCTGCGGCAGCGGCATGCTGGCCTACTACCTGCTGGACACTGTGGTCGATGGATACATCGAGACAATTGATGGCGTCGAGGACGAGCTCGACACCCTAGAGGACGCGGTAGTCGATCCCAGGGCGGACGAGTCTACAGTACACCGCATCTTCGACTTCAAGCGCGAGCTTATCCATTTCCGCAAGAAGGCCGGCCCGCTGCGCGAGGCGATCAACGAGATGACTTCCCGGGATTTCCCCCTGGTGACCAGCGATATGCTGCCGTACCTGCGCGACGTCTACGACCATCTGATCCGGCTCTCGGACATGCTTGATTCCTACCGGGATATCCTCACGGGCTCACTCGACGTGCACCTGTCGGCGGTCTCCAACCGGCTGAACGAGATCATGAAGCGTCTGACCCTGGTGGCCACCATCTTCATGCCGCTGACCTTCATCACCGGTTTCTGGGGGATGAATTTCGCCGAACTGCCAGTCGGCAGCAGGGTCTGGATGTGGGGGAGCCTGCTGTTCATGGCGGTGGTCTCGGCAGTCATGATCATCATCTTCAAGACGCGAAAGTACAGGTAAGTCCGGTGGCGCCGGCTGTTAAGGTCAAGATCTGCGGATTGACACGGCCTCAGGACGCCGCGTTGGCGGCGGAGCTGGGCGCCTGGGCGCTCGGTGTCATCTTCGCTCCGGAAAGCCCCCGGCGGATCAGCATCGAGCGGGCAGCTGAGGTTATGGGGGCAGCGCCCGCGGGAATAGCACGCGTGGGAGTCTTCGTAAATGCTGATATCGCTGAGATCGCTGAGGCGGTGGAAGCATGCGGGTTGACCGCCGTGCAGCTGCATGGCGACGAGAGCCCGGCGGAGTGCCAGGCGGTGCGGGAGCGTACCGGCGTGCCGGTGATAAAGGCGATTGCCGTGTCCGGCCCGGAGTCGCTGGAGCGCGTTGTCCAGTTTGACACCGATTACGTTCTGCTGGATACTTATCATCCCGAGCGCCGGGGCGGCACCGGTGAAGTCTTCGACTGGAGTATGCCTGCCGCGCTCGATGAAGGCTTCCGGAGGGAGAGACTGATCCTCGCGGGAGGCCTCAATCCGGGAAACATCCTCGAAGCTATACAGAAGACAGGCTCCTTTGCCGTGGATGTCTCAAGCGGCGTCGAGTCGGCTCCCGGTATCAAGGATCCAGATAAGCTTCGCATGCTGTTTGCAAAGCTCGAGAAAGAGGTTGAATGACAATACAGGCCCGATTCGGCCCCTACGGCGGCCGCTATGTACCCGAGACCGTCATACCGGCTCTTGACGAGCTGACCGCCGCTTACGAGCGGCTGAAAGACGAGGCGGGCTTTCAGGCAGAACTGCAGTCTTTGCTGAAAGACTTCGTCGGCCGGCCTACGCCCCTCTATTTTGCCGCGCGGCTGACGGAAAAGCTGGGCGGCCCGCGCATCTATCTCAAGCGCGAGGACCTCTGCCATACCGGCGCCCACAAGATAAACAACACCGTGGGGCAGCTGTTGCTGGCCGCGGAGATGGGGAAGAAGAGGATAATCGCCGAGACCGGGGCGGGTCAGCACGGAGTTGCCACGGCCACTGCGGCAGCGCTTTTTGGCATTCCCTGCGCCATCTACATGGGAGTCAAGGATATTGCCAGGCAGGAGCTGAACGTGGTGCGCATGAAGCTGCTGGGCGCCGAGGTCATACCGGTCAGCTCCGGAAGCCAGTCGCTCAAGGATGCCATGAACGACGCTATCCGCGACTGGGTCACCAACGTGGAGAATACATATTATGTGATCGGCTCTGTGGCGGGTCCGGCTCCGTATCCGGCGCTGGTGCGCGATTTCCAGAGCGTCATCGGCTGTGAGGCCCGCGCCCAGTTTATGGAGGCAGAGGGCAAGCTGCCATCTGAACTTATCGCCTGCGTCGGCGGCGGTTCCAATGCCATGGGGCTGTTCGCGGCTTTTCTGGACGACGATGTGCCCATGGTCGGCGTCGAAGCTGCGGGGGAGGGGCTCGACAGCGGCAAGCACGGCGCCTCCATCGAGCGAGGCCACCGCGGCGTCCTGCACGGTTCCATGTCTTACGTTCTCCAGGATGCTTACGGGCAGATCCTGGAAGCCCATTCCATCTCGGCGGGGCTGGATTACCCCGGTGTGGGCCCTGAACACTCCTGGCTGCATGACGAGGGACGGGTCCGCTACGATTCCGTTACCGACGCGGAGGCCCTGGCCTGCTTCACGATGCTGTCCGAGACCGAAGGCATAATCCCGGCACTGGAAAGTTCCCATGCTATCGCCTGGATCACGAAGCACGCGGGGGATTATGGCAAGGATGACGCCGTGATCATCAATCTGAGCGGACGCGGTGACAAGGACGTCCACCAGGCGGCCCGGGCACTGGGGATAATGGAATGAGCCGGCTGGAAGAGATTTTTCGCGAGCGCAGTAAAAAAGCGTTGCTGATGCCTTATACGACCGGCGGTTACCCGACGATGCACGAATGCCGCCATGTACTTGAAGCCTTTATCTCCGGCGGCGCCGACATGATCGAGATGGGCGTGCCGTTCTCGGACCCCCTGGCCGACGGCCCTGTTGTCCAGGCTTCAACCCAGCAGGCTCTGGAGCAGGGGGTCACCCCTGACGACGTGTTGCAGCTGGCCTCTGAATTCAGCGCCCGGATTCCAGTCGTCCTCATGGTTTACTACAACTGCGTTTTCGCATATGGCCAGGACCGCTTCATCGAGGCCGCCGCGGCGGCGGGGGTCGATGGACTGATAGTCCCCGATCTGCCTGTGGATGAGGGCACAGAGTTCATCGACATCTGCCGTAAGAGCGGCGTCGATCCGATCCTTCTGGTAGCGCCGACCAGTCCGGACGAGCGCATCGAGCTGATCGCGAAGTCGGCGTCAGGGTTTATCTATTGTGTCTCTGTGGCAGGTGTAACAGGAGCACGCACGTCGCTCTCTGATCAGCTGCCCGCTTTCATCGCCAGGGTGCGCAAGCGGACTGATGTACCACTGGCGATCGGTTTCGGAGTATCCACTCCGGAGCACGCCGCTGAGGTTGCGAAGTACGCCGATGGTGTTATCATAGGCAGCCGTCTTATCAACCTGGTGGGAGAGGCTCCGGATATCGATACAGCCGGCCGCGCCATCAGAACATTCCTGAATGAAGTCAACGAGGTGCTCAAATGATTTCCGACGCTTCCAAAGATATGCCGAATTCAACCAGGATCTTTCCCGAAACGTTGCGCGAGTTGATGGCTTTGCGGAAGATCAGTTACCGCAGGCTTGCCACCCGCACGAAGCTGTCGGCGGGATATCTGAACCACCTGGCTTGCGGAACCAGGCCTGTGCCAGCGGATCAAGTGATCAAGGCGATAGCCAGAGCCCTGCGAGTCAAGCCCGAACACTTCTTCGAGTATCGCCAGAGGGGACTCCAGCGCGAGCTCTACCGTTCACCTGAGCTCGCCGACAAGCTCTATGATTTCGTGGTCTCAGACAAGCCCCTTCCGCGTGATCTCAAGGCAGCGATCGAAGCAGCCCGCCGCACCGGATAAGCAGCCCTTGGAGTCGCCGCGACCTGCGCGGCAGGCAATCGGCCGTACACCAAAAAAGAATCATCAGGACAAGTTGCTAAACCTCGTTTTACCTCACCATCGCGAGCAGTTAAAAAACCCCTTCTTTCACTGCCTGCGGAAGCAGCAAACAGCCGAAGAAAAATATGCAGGAACAGCGCCGGAACTAACTTGACATAATGTAATAAAAATCATGACAAAAAGAGTATGGTTTAACAATTCCGGCATTCTTCGCTTCAAACTCCCTGGATGACGCGCATCCGGCAAAACGGCTTAACAACGGTCAAAAAAGGGCTAAATCCTTCTAGGGGAATTCCCCTATCTTTTCCATGAGGGAAATTCCGCCGCCCTCGGGGAAAACGAGCATGATCGATCCCGGTCCGGCAGGTGCAGGGTGCTCAGACTGGATCGTCGGGGGCATTGAAGCGAATTGATTCACACATATGAATTCCTGCAAATAAGCGGGTTTGTGACCGTTGCCAGGAGACGGCCTTTAGATAGTTACAGAAAAAGCTATTTATCCGGGCAAGAATCACGGAGCCGGAATGGGCTGCCCTGAATCGCTGGTATACCGCCAGAACTCAAAGAAGAGCCCTGAACTTCCCTTTGTGAAAGTATTTACATAAAAAGAATCACACGCTAAAATCAAGAACATTTTAATACCCCCCCCAGCTATTTAAAATCGGAAAGGAACACGGGTGAAGCAAAAACAGCATGGACTCAGTGTGTCATCGAAAGCTTTTCTTGTAGTAAGTTTTTCAGTTCTCGCAGTACTTCTCTTCAACTTCGCATTTACTCAAAATGCGCAGGCCGCGAACGCTAAAGTAATCAGCGCAACTGGCGGTGATTGTTCGACGGTCGGTACGTGGAACGCAGCCACCAAGACCTGTACCCTCACCGCAGACATCAGCGCGGTCGCGATGAACGGTATCCAGATAACGGGTGACGGCGTCACATTGGATGGCAACGGTCATTCTGTTACGGGTACCGGCGGCTTCACCAATGGAGTGTCACTCTCCTCTCGGAACAATATAACTGTCAAAAACCTGACAGTCACAAATTTCAATTATGGTTTTTACTTACTTGTTTCGAGTAACAGCAAGATCTTCAACAACAACGTGACCGCCGCCAACATCCCGGCTTATGTTTCGGGAGGTGCAGGCAACGTATTCTTCCAGGCCAGTCCCGTGGGCGGAAATTACTGGCAGAAGTTCGACACTCCCGCCGAGGGTTGTAGTGACGTCAACAGTGATCACAACTGTGACGCCGCTTATGCCTTCACCGGCGGCAGTGACGCGAAGGCATGGACGACAGCCAGCGGGTGGCTGGTTCCGCCCGTGCCGGACACGACCGCGCCGACCGTTTCCAGCGTCACCCCGTCGGGAACCATAAACACGGGTTCCGCGACTATCAACGTGAGTTATTCCGACAGTGAGTCGAACGTCAATACATCGACGGTCGTTGTCTCGCTGGACAGCACCCCGCTTTCGGGTTGCACCGTAACGAACACCGGTGCCAGCTGTTCCGCCGCAACGCTCGCCCTCGGCGCTCACACCATCGGCGGTTCAGTTTCCGATAACGCCGGTAACACAGCTTCAATAACTGGCAGCTTCACCGTAGCCGACAACACGGCTCCGGTCGTTTCGAATATCCTGCCGAGTGGCGCGATCAGCTCTGGCTCCGCAACCGTGACCGCCAGTTACTCTGACGACCTCTCCGGGATCAACACCGGAACGGTCGCGGTGCTGATTGACGGTTCGGCAGTCTCCGGATGTACGGTTGCCGCTTCCAGCGTCAGCTGTTCGGCGTCGGGCCTGGCTGAAGGCAGCCACGGTATCACCATCAACGTCAATGACGGTTCCGGTAATGCCGGAACCGGTTCGGGCTCGTTCATAGTCGACAGCATCGCTCCGTCGGTCACTAATATAGAGCCGACAGGAACAATCACGACTTCCAGCACTACCATAAGCGCGAACTACTCAGACGGCGGCTCCGGCATCAATTCAGCAACGGCTGCGGTCACACTCGACGGCGCGACCCTTCCGGGCTGCTCCGCCAGCGCGACCACGGTCAGCTGTCCTGCGTCGGCCATCGCCTCCGGAACACACACTATTGGTGTGAGCGTCCGTGACGCCGCTGGCAACAATGGCACCGGCAGCGGTTCGTTCCAGGCAGTAACTCCGGATACGACCGCTCCGACGGTGAGCGGTATCACGCCGTCCGGCTGGATCAACACGACCAGCCCGACGATCAGCGCCAACCTTGCCGATCTTGGCGGATCAGGCGTCAACGCCGCATCTGCGACAGTTCGCCTCGACGGCGGCGCCGCCATATCCGGCTGCACTGCCACCGCTACAAATATAAGCTGTCCCAGCAGTGGACTCGCCGCAGGCGGGCACTCTATATCTGTGAGCGTATCTGACGGCGCCGGCAATAACGGCACCGGCTCTGGTTCGTTCTCTATAGATACTACGGTACCGACGATCAGCAGCGTTCTGCCGACCGGCACCATCAACGTCAATTCGACGACTCTTTCCGCCAATTATTCTGATGGTGGATCAGGCGTGAGTAGCGCCAGCGCCGTGGTGAGGCTGGACGGCACCATCGTTCCGGGCTGTACCGCCGGCGCCGGGAGCGTCAGCTGTACAGTTTCCGGCATTGCTGACGGCAGCCATGCGATCTCCGTGACCGTGAACGATAACGCCGGCAACGCCGGCAGTGGCAGCGGCAGTTTCGTGGTCGACACGACCATCTCACCGGTTATCACCACCAACACCAACTACATGACCAACAACGCGACCGGCGGCAGCTGTACCGTGATCGGTACCTGGAACCCGGCGACACTGACCTGTACGCTTACTACCGATGTACTCGTCAACTCCGGCAAAACCGGCCTCTCTTTCACCAGCAACGGCATCACCGTTGACGGTAACGGCCACAAGATCACCAGCGCCGGCGGTTTAGGCAGTGGTGTGTCCATGTCTGTCAGGAGTAACATCACCGTCAAAAACCTGACGTTGGAATCGTTCAACTATGGTGTTTATATGACGGCCTCGACCAATGTCGCCGTCTTCAATAACAACTTCGTGTCCAATAACATACAGGCCTATGTCAGCGGTGGTTCCGGAATCACCTTCGACCAGCCGATGCCCGCAGGCGGTAACTACTGGAGCAATTACAGTACTCCCGCACAGGGTTGTAGCGACCTTAACGTTGACGGCCGTTGCGATGCCGCCTATATATTCACCGGCAACCGGGATAACAATCCCTGGACAACGATGAATGGCTGGACGACGCCGCCGGTCGCAGATGTGACCGCGCCGACTGTCAGTAATGTCGCGCCATCAGGTGTTATCACCAGCTCCAGCACTACTGTCAGCGCCAGCCTGTTCGACGGCGAATCCGGCGTCAAGACCTCTTCGGTGGTCGTGACCCTGGACGGCAGCTCGATGCTCGGCTGTACTGTTACAACTACCAGCGTCAGCTGTCCGGCCTCAGGTCTGGGCGCCGGCGCTCATACAATCGGGGGCTCGGTAGCTGATAACGCCGGCAACACCTCGCCAATAAGCGGCAGTTTCAACGTCGTTGATACAACGGCACCCGTCGTTTCCAGCCTGGCGCCGAGCGGCTCGATCAATACCACTTCAAGCACGATCAGCGCCAGCTTCTCAGATGAGCTCTCTGGCGTTAACGCGGCGACTGCTGCTGTGACCCTCGACGGCTCGTCTGTCAGCGGTTGCACGGCGACCGCCAGTGGCGTCAACTGCCCCGTAAGCGGTCTGGCAGAGGGCAACCATAGCCTCAGCGTCAGCGTGCAGGATAATTCCAGTAACACCGGATCTGCTTCGGGTACGTTCCGGGTAGATACGATAGCGCCGGTGGTCAGCAACATGCTGCCGACCGGCACCATCACGACCAGCACCGCGACCATCAGCGCCGATTATGCTGACGGCGGCTCCGGAATCAACGCAGCCTCCGCCTCGATCAGGCTCGATGGAGCCCTGCTGCCTCTGCCTGGCTGCACGGCGAACGCAGTTACCATAAGTTGTACTGCTTCAGCCCTGGCTTCCGGCACTCACACGATTTCAGTTAGCGTCTCGGATGCCGCAGGCAATGCAGGCAGCGGCAACAGTTCATTCCAGGTGATCGCACCTGATACGACTCCGCCGACGGTCAGTAATGTCACGCCGACCGGCTGGATCAACGCAGGTAATCCGACCATCAGCGCCAACCTGGCCGATCTGGGCGGCGCCGGCGTCAACGCAGCCTCCGCCACAATCAGGATCGACAGTGGAGCGGCGCTTACGGGATGTACAGCAACCACCACCAATATCAGCTGCCCAAGCTCAGGCCTGGCGGCTGGCGCCCATACCATAACCGTTAACGTTGCAGATAACTCCGGCAACGCCGGTTCCGGCACGGGCTCGTTCACGATCGACGCGGCAGCGCCCGCAGTAACTGGTCTTGCTCCGACGGGAACCATCAACGTGAGTTCGACGACTCTGAGCGCGTCCTATTCTGATGCGGCCTCGGGTATTAATTCAGCTACGGCTGTCGTCACACTCGACGGAACGACTGTCACCAGTTGCACAGCATCAGCAACGGCAATCAGCTGCCCGGTCACAGGCCTCGCCAACGCTACTCACACATTGGTCGTCAGCGTTACCGACAATGCCGGCAACATCGGCAGCAATTCGGGAACATTCGCAGTAGACACCACGATCTCCCCGGAGATAACCACCAACACCAATACCATTACCAATAACAGCACAGGTGGTTCCTGTACAGTCATAGGTTCCTGGAATCCGGCGACACTGACCTGTACTTTGACCACTGATGTGAGGATCAACTCCGGCAAGAACGGTATCGTCGTCAACAGTAACGGCATCACCATTGACGGAAACGGCCACAAGATCACCAGTAATGGCGGTCTGGCTACCGGTGTCTCCCTCTCCGTCAGGAGCAACATCACTATCAAGAACCTGACGATAAAGTCGTTCAATTACGGCGTTTATCTGCTGGCCTCGACAAACACGAAGATATTCAACAATAACTTCGAAGGTAACATCACCCAGGCTTATGTCAGTGGTGGTTCAGGCAACGTATTCAGCCAGCCAGTACCCACAGGCGGTAACTACTGGGCCAATTACAGCCCGACATGCGCAGACGCCAACGCCGACGGTTATTGCGATGCGGCGTATACGTTTACCGGTGGCAGCGACCCCAGCCCATGGACGTACAGGGGCGGTTGGAGCGCCAACGACACCACGGCACCGGCAGTGACCAACGTCCTGCCCGGTGGAACTATATACAGCGGCTCGACGACGATCAGCGCTGACTACTCGGATACACAGTCCGGCGTGAACCAGGCATCGGTGACCGTGAGGCTCGATGGCTCGGCTCTGACCGGCTGTTCCGTCTCCGGAACCGGCGTCAGCTGCAATACGAGCGGTCTGGGAATGGGCTTGCATACGATCAGCGGAACCGTCGCTGACAGTGCCGGCAATGTCGCTAACATCAGCGGCAGCTTCACTGTGGCGGATAACACCTTGCCGGTAGTGAGTAACATACAGCCGACTGGTAACGTCGGTTCGTCATCAGCTACCATCAGTGCCAGCTATAGCGACAACCTGGCCGGCATCAACAGCTCGACGGCGGCCGTCTATCTTGACGGCGCCCGGATGAGCGGCTGCACCGCAGGTGCCTCCAGCGTAAGCTGTAACGCCACTGGCCTGACAAACGGCAGCCACGCGATCGCCGTATATATCACAGATAACTCCGGCAACACCGGTACCGCCAACGGTTCCTTCAACGTAACATTCGACGGGACCCCGCCGGCGATAACCAACCTTCAGCCTTCCGGCTGGATCAATGTGAATAACGCGTACATCACCGCCAGCTACAGCGATGCGAGTGGCGTGAACACTTCCAGCGTCAGCGTACAGCTCGATGGCAGCACGATGTCAGGTTGTGTCGTCAACTCGACGAGCGTCATTTGCTCACCCAGCGGCCTGGCAGTGGGTAGCCACACGTTCACTGTGAACGCTACCGACAACGCGGGCAACGCCGGCTCGGCGACAGGATCGTTCTCTATTGACACGACTACACCGAGCGTAAGTGGCATCCTGCCGTCCGGCGCCGTCAATTCGACTTCTGTAAGCGTGAGCGCCAACCTGTCGGATAACGCCGCGGGCATCAATTCCGCTGCAACCAAGGTATACATGGATGGCACTCTGATGAGCGGATGCACGGGAACCACAACCAGCGTCAGCTGTGCGGCTGCTACCCTGACCGCAGGTACCCATACCATCATGGTCACCGCTTATGACAATGCCGGCAACAGCGGATCCAACAACGGCACGATCACCGTGGATACGACGCTGCCGGCCATCGGCACCATGAGGCCTTCCGGTATCATCACCACGGCTTCGCCGATACTCAGCATCGATTATTCCGACGTCGGGAGTGGCATCGATACCTCCCAGGTCGTCGTCACGCTGGACGGCTCAACTGTCGCAGGATGCGTAGTCGGTCCGAACAACGTCAGCTGCCCCGTCTCATCACTGGCTCAGGGCAGCCATAGCCTGGCCATATCCATCAAGGATAACGCAGGTAACAGCGGATCCGGAGCGGGCACATTCAACGTAGACACGATCGCTCCGGCGGTAACGAATGTCCTGCCCACCGGCACGATCACGAGTTCGTCTGCGACCATCTCCGCCAGCTTCACTGATACTGGCTCGGGCATCAACAGCGCTACCGCCATGGTCTATCTGGACGGCAGCTCGGTTGCTGGTTGTACGATCACTACCAACCTGGTCAGCTGTCCGGTTTCCGGATTGGCTCCAGGTCCGCATAACATCAGCGTGAATGTGAAGGATAACGGTGGCAATTCCGGCACCGGTACTTCCAGCTTCTCGGTAAGCACTAACGGCCCGGCGATAAGCAGCATCGTGCCAAACGGCATCATCAACACTACCGACGCCAACGTGAGCGCTTACTACACAGACTCTGGTTCCGGCATCAACTCCGCTTCGGTGAGCGTCTACTGGACCGGCCCGGACATGCAGCTTTCAAACTGCACTGCTACCGACACATTCGTGAGCTGTCCGCAGACCGGACTGCCGCAGGGCACTCACACGATCAGCGTCAGCGTCTCCGACCTGATCGGTAACGTCTCAACCGCCTCCACCACTGTCACCATCGACTCAGGTGCTCCGAGGGCAAGGAGCATGTATCCGCGCAACAACATAACCACGACGTCGGCCACCATCACAGCTTACCTGGCCGATGATCCGCTGAGCGGTTACACGCCTGATACTGCCACCGGCGTCAACTTCGATACAGTGGCGGTAACGCTCGACGGTACTGCCGTAACTGGCTGCACCATCGATCATGGCACCGGATACATCAGCTGCCCGACCATCACCGGACTTGCTCAGGGCGCTCATTCAACTGTCATCACTCTGGATGATTACGCCGGGAACCATGGCAGTGGCACCCGCGCCTTCACAGTGGATACGATCGCACCGGCCGTAACCGGCCTGGCGCCGACTGGCACACTGAATGCAAACATCGTGTTACTGGAAGCCAGCTACAGTGACTCAGGCACCGGTATCAACAGCGCCACGGCTTCGGTCTATATGGACGGAAGCGCGGTCAGTGGCTGTATGGTCACGGCAACTGGCGTCAGCTGCCCGATGTCGCCTGTTGATGGCGTCCATAACTACACAGTCTCCGTCAAGGACGTAGTCGGCAACACCGGCTCCGCCTCGGCGAGCTTCACGGTAGACACCACGGCCCCGGTCGTGAGTAGCATCACACCGTCAGGTACCATTCACACCGCTACGGCGAGTGTTTATGCATATATGTCTGACGCCACCAGCGGCATCAATGGCGCCAGCGCAGTAGTCAACCTTGACGGCTCGCCGCTCAGCGGCTGCATTGTCGGTGCCAGCTCAATCAGTTGCCCGGCAAGTGGCCTGGCCAACGGCACCCACACGATCGACGTGAGCGTGGCCGATAACGCCGGCAACACCGGCACCGGCTCAGGCTCATTCGATGTCAGCACCGTGGGCCCGAACATCACCAGCGTGGTACCGAGCGGTTACGTCACAACCACCGCCGCCAACATCAGCGCCTACTATGCTGACGCCGGCTCGGGGGTCGACTCCGCTTCGGTGAGCGTCTACTGGACCGGCCCGGACATGCAGTTAACCAACTGCACGGCGACGGACACCTATGTCAGCTGTC
>JAUSDE010000117.1 GCA_030650885.1 Thermoleophilia bacterium | reverse complement strand
GGTTTTCCAAGAGGACAGAGAAGCTTATAAGACGAATAAACTACTGTATCAGTCTAGCAGCCCGTTGTTTCAAAATCTAATAAGCGGGGACCATATCGACCCGTTCTGGCAACCACTTTAAAGGGGAGCGGACCATGAGCACCAACGAACGGTTTGAGCATGAAGTCACTTCACCGCAGTTACGGCTGGGAGCTGCGCTCCTGGTGGTGCTGATTCTTGCTGCCGGTGTAGCGCCGCTGGTTTATTCGATATTTCAGTAGCAGGAACCTGAATCGCCCGGTTCCCCGAGAAGCAACAGATTAAATCGACTGGTTGCCGTGTGCGCCGGGAAGATAGCGCCTGATTTTCGAATAGTCATGGTGACTGATCATCACTGCCGCCATTTTCCCGTGTTTTAGAATCAGTACGGGCTCATGCGTATATTCCACTTCATTCACCAGTTCGCTGAAATTGTTACGCGCCTCGCTCGCATGCATCATCTTCACCGCTGCATCCCTTCCTCCACATTTGCATGAAATAGTACTGTTTCTTACAGATGGCTCTGTATTGTCATATTGAATAGCGCGTTCGCCTTGCGGTTAACACCGTTTACCCAAGGCTGGGTGGCAGTCATGATATTGAATGCTCACTGCCAATTTGCGCAAATCGTACAGTTTGTACAATTTGGCAACTTGCATAAACTGTAAATCCCCCCCACGCTGAGTTTACAGCTCGCTGCCGGAGATGCTGGCGAGTTGCCCTCGGAGTCGCCTGCCATGAGCGAAAACCAGGCTCAAACAAGCCGCATCGGGATCCCCGCCGCTGCCATGTATTCCTTGGCTTCGCGGATGGAATAAGTGCCGTAGTGGAAGATGCTGGCGGCCAGCACGGCGTCGGCATCGGCTTCCTTCACGACCTCGACCAGATGATCAAGATTCCCGGCGCCGCCGGAAGCTATCACAGGCACGTTGACAGCATCGGTTATCGCCCGCGTCAGGTCGATATCGTAGCCGTCCTGGGTGCCGTCGGTGTCCATGCTGGTGAGCATGATCTCCCCCGCTCCACGCTCCACGACCTCTCGCGCCCACTCAACCGCGTCGCGGCCGGTACCGGTACGCCCGCCGTGCACGAAGGGTTCCCATTGTTTTTCTTCCCCGGCCGAGACCATTTTGGCATCTATGGCTACTACGATGCACTGGGCTCCGAAGCGGCGTGAACAGCGGTTGATGACGTCTGGATTCGCAAGCGCCGCCGAGTTGATTGCGATCTTGTCGGCACCCGCCTTCAGTACCTTGCGGATGTCAGACTCGTCGCGCATGCCGCCGCCGATCGTAAAGGGGATAAACAACTCCTCGGCGCAGCGCCGGGCCAGCTCGACCACGGTGTCGCGGCGTTCGTGGGAAGCGGTGATATCGAGGAAGATCAGTTCGTCGGCGCCCTCACGGTCATAGGCGGAAGCCATCTCCACCGGATCTCCGGCGTCACGGATGTTCACAAAGCGGATTCCCTTGACCACGCGGCCGTTGCGCACATCAAGACACGGAATTATACGTTTGGTCAGCATCCTGTGCTCCGGAGATTGAGGAACGCACACCGACTGCAGCATTGAACACTTCGGAAGGTCATCATGGTCCTGCTGTCAGTCGAGGATTGCACGGGCTTCGGCGACGGTGAAGCGGCCTTCATACAATGCGCGGCCGACTATGACGCTGGAGATGTTGGGTAGGTCCAGCGCTTTAAGGCGCACAAGGTCATCGAGGTTGGAGATTCCGCCCGAGGCTATGATATCGATATCCACGGTCTCGGCGAGCTCACGGGTCGATTCAAGGTTCATGCCCATCATCATGCCGTCGCGATCGATGTCCGTATAAAGGATATGCCGCACTCCCTCGCCCTGCAGATATTCCGCGAACCGGACAGCGCTGACTGAACTCTTCTCCTGCCAGCCGTGGGTGGTCACCATGCCTCGCTCGGCGTCGACGCTGATAACCAGCTGTTCGCCCATGAGCTTCACGGCCTCGAGCAGCAGGGCCTGATCGGTGACCGCGCTGGTGCCCAGCACCACGCGGCTGATCGGTCCCTCATGGATCATCCTGAGGTCGTCGAGCGTCCTGACACCGCCGCCATATTCGACGGGGATATTGAGCGTCTCCCCGATCTCCTCGATCAGGGCCAGATTGACCATCCTGCCGAGGCGGGCGCCGTCGAGGTCGACCACATGCAGGCCTTCGGCCCCTTCCTGCTCCCACATTTTGGCGCGGGCAACGGGATCGGTGCTGAAGATCGTAGCTTCTGCGAAGTCGCCGCGCCTGAGGCGCACACACTGGCCGTTCTGGATGTCGATTGCCGGCAAAAGGATCATGATGAGAAATTCCTTAGTATATTCAGCCCCAGGGAGCTGCTTTTTTCAGGGTGGAACTGGAAAGCGGCGATGTTCCCGCGCTCGACGGCGGACACGAAACTGCACCCGTAATCCGTCAGGCACAGTATATCGGATTCCTCTCGGGGAACGACTGCGTAGGAGTGTACGAAATAGAACGACGAACCATCGGGAATGCCCTCCAGAAGGGCGGATTCCTTGCGGATGGAAACCTGGTTCCAGCCTATCTGCGGGATCTTCAGCTCCGTGGGCAGCAGTTCGACCCGCCCTGGCAGCAGCCCCAGCCCCTTGTGCAGGCCGTGCTCGTCACTTTCCTCAAACAGCAGGTCGAGCCCGAGGCAGATTCCAAGAAACGGTTTTCCTGCGGCGACTTCAGACTTGATGACCTCGACCAGGCCACGTTTTTCCAGGTTGGCCATGGCGTCGCCGAAGGCGCCGACACCCGGTAGCACGATGCGGTCAGCCCGGCGCACATCGTCGGGGTCACGGCTGACGACGACCTCCGCTCCAACTTTTTGCAGGGCTTTCTCCACGCTGCGGAGGTTACCCATTCCGTAATCTATGATGGCGATCATATGCAGCTTAAAGGATGCCCTTGGTTGACTGCACTCCGGTTATTCGCGGATCGATGGTCGTGGCAACGTCCATTGCCCGGGCGAACGCCTTGAAGACAGCTTCGATGACATGATGCGGGTTGGTACCCGCCTGGAGGCGTACGTGCATGGAGACGCCGCCGTTGGTGATGAACGCCTGGAAGAACTCGTGGGTGAGGTCGGTGTCGAAGCCGCCGACTTTCGAAGCAGTCATGTCCAGATTATAGGCAAGGAAAGGCCGGCCGCTCAGATCGACGGAAACAGTTGCAAGGGCCTCATCCATGGGCAGGATGAAGAAGCCGTATCGGGCGATGCCTTCCTTGGTTCCAAGAGCTTCCTTGAAAGCCTGCCCGAGGCAGATGCCGACATCCTCGACCGTGTGGTGCCCGTCGACCTGCAGATCGCCCTTGGCACTGATGTCCAGGTCGAAATGGCCGTGCTTGGCGAACAGGGTCAGCATGTGGTCGAAAAAGCCGACGCCGGTCTCGATATTGGATTCGCCGGTGCCGTCCACATTCAGTTTTACGGTTATGTCAGTCTCGGAAGTGGTCCGTTCGATGGTCGCAGTCCTTGACATCGGGCCCGTTCCTTTCTCGTGATTTATTTAATCCGCGGCTGCGGTTCAGCTCTCGTCCTCATTCTCGGGCAGCCCGAACTTCTCCTGCCTCAGCTCCGCCGCGCGGGCGTGGGCTACCAGACCTTCGGTCCTCGCGATCTCCACAAGTGGCGGTGTCAGCTCGGAAATCGCCGTTGGAATCAAGGATATCACAGCCACCTTGCACAGAAAATTCTCCACCGACAGAGCCGAGCCGAAACGGGCAGTCCCTGCCGTAGGCAGCACATGGTTGGAGCCGGCAACATAATCGCCGTATGCGGTGCAGACATCCTCACCGAGGAAGACGGCGCCGGCGGCAGTGACTTCGTGGACCTCCTGCTCGGGATGTTCGGTATGGATCTGGAGATGCTCGGGCGCGAACGCGTTGCTGAAGGCGATCGCCAGTTCGATAGGGTCAGTCCCTTCCGCAAGCACAATGTCGATGCGATCCAGCAGCTCCGTAGCCATGCCAAGCTCTTCAGCCAAAGCTACGACCTGTGATTCGACGGCGTCAGCAAGCTCCGTCGACCAGCAGGCAAGGATGGCGATAGCGCCGCTGCCATGTTCCACCTGGGCCAGCAGGTCAGCGGCGATCAGATCGGGCTGGGCCGAGTTGCTGGCGATGATGATGACCTCGCTGGGACCAGCCAGGCCGTCTAGCCCCACCCTGCCGTATACCTGGCGTTTTGCCTCGGTGACGAAGACGTTGCCGGGGCCGACGATGACATCGGCAGGCTTGATGGTATCAGTGCCGAAAGCCATGGCCGCCACCGCCTGGGCTCCACCGACGCGGTAGACCTCGGTGACTCCAAGCATCTGTGCGGCCGCCATCACCGCCTGGTTGACCTGCCCGTCAGCACCGGGGGGGGTGCAGATGAAAATCTCCTTGACCGCTGCCACCTGTGCGGGGATCGCGGTCATGAGCACCGTTGAAGGATAGGCTGCACCACCGCCGGGCACATAAAGCCCGGCCCGCCCGACCGGGATCATCCGCTGGCCCAGCATCTGGCTGTGGCGCATGGTGGCG
>JAUSDE010000110.1 GCA_030650885.1 Thermoleophilia bacterium | reverse complement strand
ATGGAGTGCGGTGCCACCAGCGATCAGAAAGTGCTGCTGTCATGCGTGAAGGATGATTCGCAGACGTGGGTTTGCGTACACTGCCTGCCAATGCTGATCCATGGCGCCCATTGACGCCCTGGCAATTGACAAAGAAGGGGGTCTGAGATGAGCCCGACAGTAATCGGTTTCATAAAGACGAGTCTGCTGTCGCTGGCAGCCGGCGTCATCCTCGGAGTGCTTATGGCTCTGCAGGTGTTGCCGAAAGCGGACGCACCACAGTTCATCACCAGCGCCCATGCCCACATAAACCTGCTGGGAGCGGTGATGATGCTGATCTTTGGAGTCGGTTACCACATCCTGCCGCGGTTCAGTGGGCGGCCTCTGCATAACGAGGGCATGTCGACGGTTCAGTTATGGCTCAATGTAGCCGGGCTGGTGGGCATGTTCGCAGCTCTTCTGGCCGCGGCCTGGTCATCATCGTCAGGCGACCTGATGCGCTATGCGGTTGCGCCTTTCGGCGCTCTTTACGCTCTCGGCGCCGTCCTGTTCGCCTGGAACATGTGGAAGACGATCTCCGGAGCGCTGCCGGCTCCGACTCCTGTTGTACCCGCGCGCAAGGCACCGGATAAGGAATAGGTAACAGCAGGGACCGGCCGAAAGGCCGGTCCCATGTGCCGTGGGAACTCGTCCCGCGGCGGCTGATACATTACGCACCGGCTTATTCCTTGCCGGCATCACAATCCGCTCATCACCATCAACTCATTCTTCAGCCAACAGCGCCTTAAGATCCGCCACTACCTCATCTGCATTCACTCCATGCATCGTAGCGCCGAAGTTGATCGATTCCATTCGAATACCGGGACATGTAAAGCAGCCGTTGCCAAAATACTTTTCGATTACATCCGCTCCTCCAGGGAGCCTTTCCACCACGTCGCCGATGATGGTTTCGCCGTCGACCTCGGTGATTTCTGAAATTTCTGCCATCTCCCCTCCTTCCTGGTTTCTTAGAGGGCCGCGCTCATCGCGCTGCCATGTCTGCCTGCTATGCTAATCTGAGTGTACCCACCCCGATAGCGAACATCCTTGACTGCCCTCAATTGAAGATGTGAGCTTGGTCACGGCGGCTGGCATATCAGCCGTTCAGGAACATCAGTGTGAGCTCGTCTTCCCTGCCAGGTTCGAGGATGGCCAGAATCTGATCGCCGGCCAGCAGCTCAGTCGAACCCTGGGGGATCAGCGCCTTGCTGTCTCGCAGAATCGAGATCAGCAGCACACCCGCAGGTAGAGATATCTCCTCGATGCGCTTGGCCGCCAGTGGCGAACCTTCCTCGATCATGACCTCGACGATCTCGAGGTTCTCCTTCTTGAGGTTGAGCAGATGTACGAGCCTGTGAGCCGGCATCTCGTGTTCGATCAGAGACAGCAACGAATTGGTGGCTGACACGGTCGGCGTTACGCCCAGAACATCAAAAGCTTCCTGGTTCTCGGGATTGTTGACCCGTGCGATGGATTTGGCTACTTCGAACTTGTGGTTGGCGACCTGGCAGATGATGATGTTGTCCTCATCGTCGCCGGTAACAGCCGCGACCACATCAGCGCGTTCGATGCCAGCCCGCTCCAGGTTGAAGATCTCGGTGGCGTCGCCGTACATAACGGCCTCCTCGAATTCCTGGGTCAGGCGCTGATAACGCCGCCGGTCCTGCTCTATCATCATCACTTCGTTATCCCTGGACATAAGTATGCGAGCCAGTGTACGGCCCACCTTTCCTCCTCCGGCGATGACGACAAACATCAGGGATTCACCTCGCAGGTCCTGACCGCGGTGGCCAGCAGGTTGATGGTATCGGCTGTCGGGCAGATCGTGCGGATGCCCATCTGCTCCTTGAAGAATCTGGCGCGGTGAGGATCGTAGACTCTCGTGACCACGCACCTCACTCCGAAACGCTCTTTCGCAAGCTGGGCTGCCACCAGGTTCGTGTTGTCACCGTCAGTAGCCGCGACGAAAGCGTCGGCGTTTTCGGTATGCACTCGTTGCAGAGCCTTGATGTCGATGCCGACGCCGTGGACGAACTCACCGGGGAAATCCTCACCCAGCCTCAAAAGGGCGTCCTCATCTTCGTCGACAACTGCTACCTTATGCCCTTCCTCGACAAGACCCAGAGCCAGCGCCGAGCCGACGCGGCCGCATCCTACGATGACTACATACATGTCCTCACCTCTCGATATCCTTTTCCCCGGAAACGACCAAAACCTTGCACGGCGCCTTGCGCAGGACATATTCGACGGTGCTGCCGAAGAAGCGCTCGCCCGTGCGCCTTGTGCGCTCGGTTCCCAGCATCACGATCTGGGACTTGCTTGCGATCGCCTCCTCGACGATCGTCCGGCCGGCGACGCGGCCGGCCACTATCTTCGGGAACAGCGGCACCGCGTATTCCTCAGCAAGTTCCCTGGCTTCCTCCAGAAGCTCCTCGGCCCGCTGAAGCTCTTCAGGAAGCAGGGACTCCAGCGGCAGGTTCATCGGCACCTCGATGACGACCAGCGCCTGGATCGAGGACTTCTCCTCGGCGGCCAGCTCGCAGGCCATGACCATCGCCTCGCGCGAGATCTTCGTGCCCACTATGGGTACGAGGATATTATTGTACTCCACATCCGGGAATACGATCGGCGCAGCCTCGATCTTGACCGTCTCAGTCAGTGAAAGCGACTGCGAGCGCCTGTAGAAATAGTACATTATGAATCCGATGATCATCCACGCGAAACCGACATAGCGGCCCCACTCGTGGGTAAAGACTACGATAAGCCAGACGGTGAAGGTTCCGATGCCACCGAGTATCGCCGTCACCGGGATCGACACTTCCCCCTTCTGGATGTTGAATGGGGCCTTGTACGGCCTTCCCAGGTAAGGCTCCTTGAACCGGAGGGCCACTACCGAGATGTGAGCGATGGTGAAAGAGATCATGGCGCCAAAGCTGTAAAGGTCAGCCAGAAGGTCAACCCTGCCGGGGATGATCAGCACCGCAGCCACAAGGCTGTAGAAGATGATTGCCGTGTAGGGTGTATGGAAACGGCTGTGGACCTTGTTGAACACTGGCGGCAGCTGTTTGTGCTGTCCCATGGAATATGACAGGCGCGAGATCCCGAGGATCCCGGCATTGGTCGCGATCAGAAGGATCGTCGCCGCGAGAATTCCCACCCACCCAGCCATGATCTTCGCTACCATAGGCCAGTGACTGGCAAGGCCGCGGTCGGGGTCCTTGACGATGCCCATGATCGGATCTTCCAGCCACTTCTGGGAGAGGTCGGTGACCCAGACCCGGTTCAGGCCTTCTTCGGAGACAACCTGGCCATCTTCGTCGACCGCCTGCCCCTGGTCGTTGACAACGGCTGCAATCTCGTACGGTGGTACATCGTTGGTGGCAAGAACCTCGTGCACGGGCATCACGCTAAGCGCGATCACTGATATCGCTGCATACATGGCGAGCACCGTGACGAGCACCAGCATTATCGACTTGGGTACGTCCCTGTGTGGTTTCTTGGCCTCCTCGGCCAGATTGGACACAGTCTCGATTCCCGTGTAAGCGACCATGGCGATCGAAATGCCATAGATCAGGTTTCCCCAGGTCGGCGCAAGACCCCAATGGACGTTGCTGACAAGTATCTCCGGACTCAGCAGGATGAAGAAGCCGACGACGGCCAGCATGAATTGAGTGACAAGATCCATGACCGCCAGCAGGATATTCAGCCCCGAAGACTCCTTGACACCGACGATGTTCATCATGATCAAAAAGAGGATGACGATGATGCCGCCGATGCTGTTGGCGGGCCACTCTTTCAGGATCGGGAAGAACGTGGCCAGATAGTTAGGCACGAAGAACGCCGAGATCGCGATTGTGATGATGTAGTCAAGCGTCAGCGCCCACCCTGCGCCGAAGCTTGCCAGCTCGTTAAAACTGCGCCGCGCGAAGCTGGAGGAACCGCCGGCCTCGGGAACGGCCGCCGTTGCCTCCGCGTATGAGAAAGCGGTCAGTGCAAACAGTATTCCGGCCAGCATGAAGACCACGGGCGATAGTCCGAGAGCAAAAGCCGCGACCACGCCCAGAGCGTAATAGATTGAGGAGCCGACGTTACCGTAGGCTGTCGAGTACAGCGCCTGCCAGCCAAGCACTCGCTGGAGCTTGTAGACCTTGCGGAACCGCCGCCGCGCCACCTAGGACCTGCCCAGGGAATAATAAAGGCGGACGGCCCCGTAAGCTGTGAAGGCCAGCCCAGCTACGACGCCAGCGGTCAGGGAAAACGTCCCAGCGACCATGATAGAGCGCACCGTTATGGCGATACCGACAAGTAGGATGATCACGCTGAATAAGGTTTTCGTGTTTTCAATCATAATGTTGTGGGCAGCTCTTTAATTGTGGATTCTCTGTGCTATTTCTTCTAATCAAAGTCTATCTGAATTCACAATTCAAGACCCGACCGCGTTTTTTGATGAATAAAAGGGGCGGGCCGAAGGCCCGCCCCTTTTTCTTTTTATTCAGGTTCTGTTATTCAGGCGCCGTAGCGCTCGATAATGCGGTGTTACTTGACCAGCAACGGGACAATCAGCAGGGCGACGATGTTGACGACCTTGATCATCGGGTTGATAGCCGGGCCAGCGGTGTCCTTGTAGGGATCGCCGACGGTGTCGCCGGTGACGGCAGCCGAGTGGGCTGGAGAGCCCTTGCCGCCGTAGACGCCATCCTCGATGAGCTTCTTGGCGTTATCCCAGGCACCACCACCACTTGTCATGGAGATGGCCAGGAAGATACCGGTGACGATCGTTCCCACCAGCATGCCGCCCAACAACTCATAGCCCAGAGCTTCATTTCCGAGGTAAAACGGAACCAGGCCTACGACCAGTGGCGCTGTTATTGGTATAAGAGCGGGCAGCATCATCTTACGGAGCGCGGCCTTGGTGACGATGTCGACGCAACGGCCATACTCGGGCTTGCCTGTGCCTTCCATGATCCCTGGTATCTCGCGGAACTGACGGCGCACTTCCTCTACTACCATGCCGCCGGCGCTACCTACAGCCTCCATGCAGAGGGAAGCGAAGATAAACGGCAGCAGGCCACCGATGAAGAGACCGACGATGATTGCAGGCTCTGAGAGGTTGAACGCGTACTCGACGATCTTATGCTCCTTCAGCAGGCCTTCGTGCAGGTCCTGGGTGTAGGAAGCAAACAGTACCAGCGCAGCCAGACCTGCGGAACCGATCGCGTAACCCTTGGTGACGGCCTTGGTTGTGTTGCCGACCGCGTCGAGCGGGTCGGTGATGCCGCGCACTTCTTCCGGCAGGTCCGCCATCTCGGCGATGCCGCCGGCGTTGTCGGTAATCGGCCCGTAGGCGTCGATGGCGACGATGATGCCAGTCATGGACAGCTGGGCCATCACGGCGATGGCGATGCCGTAAATACCCGCCTGCCAGTTGGCGATCAGGATGCCGGCGCCGATGACGAGGACCGGCAGTGCAGTCGACTTCATGCTGACCGCGAGGCCGGCGATGATGTTAGTGGCCGAACCGGTCTGCGAAGCTTCAGCGATATGCTTGACCGGCTTGTACTTGGTGGCTGTGTAATATTCAGTTATGACGACGATCGCACCTGTAACTACCAGGCCGACTGCGGCACATGCGAGCAGGTTCATGACCGAGTAGGAAGATGTCGTCTTTGTGACTTCATCCTTCAGGGTCGTCAGGCCCTTGCCGTTGGTGACCCAGTAGATCACTCCGTAGAAAGCGCCGAAGGAAAGTACTCCCGCAGCGATCAGGCCTTTGTAGAGCGCACCCATGATGTTCTCGCTCTTGCCGATCCTGACGAAGAAAGTGCCGATGATGGAGGCGATGATCGATACGCCACCCATTACCAGCGGCAGGATCAGTGCTTCCTTGTTATTGACGCCGAAGCGCAGCGAGCCCAGCAGCATGACCGCGACGGCGGTGACCGCGTAGGTCTCGAAGAGGTCGGCTGCCATACCAGCGCAGTCGCCGACGTTGTCGCCGACGTTGTCAGCAATAACAGCCGGGTTGCGCGGATCATCTTCCGGAATGCCAGCCTCGACCTTGCCAACCAGGTCGGCGCCGACGTCAGCGGCCTTGGTATAGATGCCGCCGCCGAGACGACCGAAGACACTGATGAGGCTGCCTCCGAAACCAAGCCCGATCAGGAACTTGATGTTATCCGGGAAGACCGCATAAAAACCGGCCACCCCCAGAAGCGCCAGGCCGACGACCAGAAGGCCCGTGATGGAACCTCCGCGAAACGCGACGTTCATTGCTGGCTTGAGTCCGCCCCTGGCAGCTTCAGCGGTTCGCACGTTCGCCCGGACCGAGATCATCATGCCGATCCAGCCGGTCGCGGCTGAAAGAACGGCTCCGATCAGGAAAGCCAGGCCGGTCTGCCAGTCGATCGCAAAGGTAAGCACCGCAAAAAGCACAACGGCCACGATGGCTACGTATTGCGTCTGCCGGTTAAGGTAAGCCTTGGCTCCTTCCTGGATCGCCCCCGCAATCTCCTGCATCTTCTCGTTACCTGCAGGAAGCTTGAGGATCCACATGATGTACACAATGCCATAGACGATTGCGGCCAGGCCGCAACCTATGGCGAG
The DNA here is from genome assembly GCA_030650885.1 of Thermoleophilia bacterium. GTDB lineage: Bacteria > Actinomycetota > Thermoleophilia > BMS3ABIN01 > BMS3ABIN01 > JACRMB01. Next base: position 9,342 of record JAUSDE010000110.1, on the reverse strand, counting down.
ATACACCCCGTTATCCAATAAAAAATTATGCAAAAACTCCACTCCTTTCTCTCGGGAGTACCCCCGGATAGAATTGGCGCCGTCGCCTGAATCAGGAGAAGCGCAAAACACTTTAAAGACCGGCGAAATTTATATCAGATTGGCGGGGAAAGATAAAGACGCACGAGGGAATAAGGTTCCGGATTCCGGATAAGGCATATCAGATATACCAATAGGTGCCGGGTATTGCATAAACCGTGGTGATATGAGAAGAGAGATTCGGCCGCCGTATCGGAAGCCATCCTGGAGACATCATGGGATTCAGCAGGATTCTGCCTGCCGGATAACCCGTTTTCAGGTCAGTTCTGGCACCAGGCCTGTGGACCCGCCGCCCGTAACAAGCAGTTCGCGGAACTTCACTGAGGCTGGAGATGTGTAGCGGTCGGCTACTGTGATCAGATAAAAATCGCGCTTCAGGGCGACATCCTTGATGGCAACCTGCTTGAGCATGCGGCTTTCCAGCTGGGCGTGGACTGCCCGCCGGGAGAGGATGGAAACCCCGAGCCCGGCCGCTACGGCGGTCTTGATAGCCGAGGAATTTCCCAGCTCCATACCGACATTCAGCTTGGGAATGCCCTCAGCCGCAAGCGACTCTTCAATCACGTCTCGGGTTCCTGAGCCGAGCTCTCTTGTGATAAATGGCTCTTCCATCAGCTCTTCCTTGGTCACAGCATCCCGTTCAGCCCAGCGATGCCGCGGGCTGACGATCAGCACCAGCTCATCCTTCTCTATGGGTTCGCGAACCAGTGTGGGGCTCTGAACATCATGTTCGACCACCGCCAGCGGGAAAAGCCCCGCGAGTAGCTGATCCTCGATGATCCGCGTATTCTCGACTATTAGAGAAACCTTGACCTCGGGATAGCGCTCCTTGAATTCCCCCAGATAGAAAGGCATCAGGTAGTTACCGACGGTGGTGCTGGCGCCGACGTGGAGCTCACCGCCCTTGAGACCGCGCAGGTCATCGAACTCGTGGTTTATCTCGTCTTCGATCTCCAGGATCCTCTGCGCCTTCTCAAATAGGATGCGGCCTGGCTCAGTTAGCGTGGCACCCTTGCTGCCGCGGTCGAAAAGAACGACGCCGTAGCGCCGCTCAAGCGCCTGGATCTGCTGGCTGACCGCCGACTGGGACATGAACAGGTCTTCTGCCACAGCTGAGAAATTGCCCTTGCGGGCGATTGAGCAGAATGTCCTCAGTTTTGTCAGGTCCAATGTTTCCCGCCAGTCTTCATTTTCGACGCTTTTTAATAGGTGCTATTGGAATATCTTATCATACCGTAAAAAGGTATTATCCACAGTGAATATGGCAGTTATCAAATATATTGACGAATGTAAATATATACATTACACTCGTGTCGCACATCACTGAAAAGATCAATCAACCGCGCGGTGAGGAAGCACCATCAGACACATTTCATGCAATCCGGGATGAACAATACCAGACCCGGACAGCTTAATAACGGAGAGGCTGAAAAATGCTGCGATTACAAGACACTCGTAGCGGTTTTTAAGGCGCTGTCTGACGAGTCACGCCAGAAGATACTGTTGTCTCTGCAGGAAACAGGCGAAACGCGAGTGAGCGAGCTTGTGGAGCGCTTCGGCATCTCACAACCGACGATGTCCCATCACCTTGGGGTGCTCAGGCAGGCTGGCCTTGTGGAAGACCGCCGGGTTGGCCAGTCAGTCTACTACGATGTCAACAGGCAATGGCTACAACGCTGTTGCAACGATTATCTCTCCCGATTCAAGATCGAGGATGAATAGGTCCGTGATGAAAAACAACCACGCCAACACAAACTTTCGCGCAATCAAGTGAACAGAACGCCAGGATCATTCACGCGAAGAATCGCTATGTGGCTTATTACAGCCTGTCTGATGCTCGTGCTGGCGGCAGGGCTGGGCTGCGGCGACCCGGAGACGAAGACTTCCACCGCGACGCGAACAGACGAAGCCCCTCCTGCGCGCACTTATTCCACATCTCCCGAGTCGACCAGCGAGCTACTGCGAGACGCCAGCCAGGCGGTCAAAGCCCGGACGGCGTCGAACCTGGGCGTGCACTTCAGCCTGCAGTCAACTGGCGCCGTCGGCGGGCAGGCAGACGGGTCCCGTAGCGAGGGAGACATGGTATTCCCGGACAAGGTGCAGATGGTAACACGCAATTACCTTACGCCGGAGCCGGTGAATACTGATGTGACAGTGATAGACGGCAAAACATATATCCGCTCAGAAGCCACTGCCGGCGTCTGGAAGACGGGGGTATCCCCATCACTGCCGCCGGACCCTCAGTTGATAACCGGATACCTCGACTTCGCCCGCAGCTCCAGGAATTTCGGCCAGGAGAGCCTGGTCGGCGGTAGAAAGACTTATCATGTTCAGGTAGACGTGGACATGCCGCTGCTGGCGACCAGCCTTACCAGGAATACGACCGATGCAGTGCAGCTGGCAGAGTATGAAGACATGAAAACGGCTGTGGTTACCGTTGATTACTGGATAGATGCGGACGACCGCCTCATTTATCAGATGTTGGTCAAAAGCGTCAACCAGCCGCAGGGACAGAATCTCGATCAGAATTTCAGCTTCTCAAACTGGGGTGAAGCCATCGATATTGTGAGGCCGTGCGAAGCATGCTGATCCAGGTTCCCCCCACATTTCACTGGCCGGTTATATATTCGATGGCGTCGAGTGGGAACTAGCAGTGGAAGTTTTAGAGAGGTCTGACACGGTGGAGGCCGACGACAATCGCGAGCGCATGGGCAAGAATCACCCGCAGGGCGGCGCCCTGTGTTTTCCTGCTATCCCTCCGTGGCCGGCTGACAACTAGTGCTTAAGAAAGTGCCCAGTAAAGTGCAAGGCCCAGCAGGACCCAGCTCAGCAACAGCCACAAAGCGAGTATGAAGAACGAACCGAGCTGAGTAAGTCTCTCCATATCTGCCTCCATATCACGCCTTTGTGGCAACCTGGCGTTACTTTCCGCCACAATCCGATATTTCGTGCGAAAAGTGATTTCTACTATATGCCGGTTTTATCAACCATTCAAGAGTCAGGAAGATTCGGGTCCATCGGGATATTCGACTTTTTCCAGGCATAATCCCTGGGGCGGGGCGGTTATTCCGGCGGCCGGGCGGCCTGCTCCCGCAAGAAGCTCCGGCAGGTCGGAGACAGGGCGATAACCACGGCCTGCTTCCAGCATGGTTCCAACGAGCACACGGACCATGTTTCGCAGGAATCCCGCGGCGGTGACCCGGTAAACCAGCAGGTCTTCCTCCAGGCGCCACTCAGACCGTGTTACCTCGCGCATAAAGTTGTCATGCTCGGTAACCGTAGGCGTGAAAGCTGTAAAATCATGGCGCCCGAGGACAGATGCGGCCGCTTGTCTGAGCAATTCCTGATCGAGACGCCCCGCATAATAATGGATAAACCGGTTCCGGAATGGAGACGGATAATCCCGGTTGTGCACCCTGTATGCATAACTGCGTGACACAGCGCTGAAACGCGCATCGAAACCGGGCCTGGCCTTGCTGGCACGGCGTATGACTATCGCGGGAGGAAGCAGCTTGTTTGCCGAGCGGCGCAACTTTGCCAGGTCTGCCACGGCTCCAGAGTCGTCATCTACCTGGAAACTCGCCACCTGGCCCCGTGCATGCACGCCGGCATCGGTCCGTCCGGCGACTGATAAGGACACTCTTTTCTGCAATATTCGGCCGAGGGTCTCCTCGAGCGATGCCTCAATGCTCGGAAGGCCCGGCTGTTTGGCCCAACCGGCAAAATCGGTACCGTCATATTCTATGTCAAGCCTGATCGTCTTCATATGCGGCTTTCTTCTCTGTAGTTCATTGTTTGGTTTTCCCTTAGCGGATATCCCTGGCCAGATTCTTATATGACTTGCATAAACCTTCCCAACAAGAGCGATATGACCAGCACTACCAGGACAGCCAGGCCGAAAACGGCATCGTTGGCTCCGTAAGCCAGCTTGCGGCGGACCGTACGTCCCTTGCCGCCACGCCAGCATCGTGATTCCATCGCCGCCGCCAGTTCGTCCGCATGGCGGAAGCTCATAACAAACAGCGGCACCATCACCGGCATGATGCTTTTTGCCCGTGACACTGGCCCGCCGCCGGAAAGGGCTCCACGGGCTTTCTGCGCCTTGATGATGCGATCCACTTCCATTACCAGGGTCGGGATGAACCTTAATGCGATAGTCATCATCAAGGCAAGTTCGTACGATGGTATTCTCACTTTGGAGAGTGGCGACATGATTCTGCCCAGCGCATCTGTAAGCAGCACCGGTGGCGTAGTGAATGTGAGTATCGACCCGGAGAGCACCAGCAGGATCAGGCGGATTGCGAGAAAACCGGTGTTGATGATGCCTTCGCGATACACATGGATCGGCCCCAGTTGCCAGATCACCTCTCCACCATTGAGAAAGACCTGAAAGAAAGCGGTGAATATGATTAGATACAGGACCGGCCGGACACCGCGCCAGAGCCAGGCGGTCGGTATGCCGGCGAGAGCGATGCCTGCGATCAGACCTCCCCCCATGACCGCCATTGCGCTGAAACTGTCGAGCAGGAATAGAACGATGACATAGGCGCAGGCGGCAACGATCTTCGAACGAGGATCGACACGGTGCAACAGCGACGTTCCAGGATAGTATTGGGCCGCAAGCATGTTGCTCACCTGCATAGCTGCGACCCTCCGGTCCGCTTTTCGATCAAACCGAGCAATAGTTCCAGCGCCTTTACTTCCTCGATCACCGCAGTCACCGGAGCGCTGGTGGCCTTTTCCAGCAATTCACAAAGCTCGACTGTCCCTGGCGGATCCAGGCTGTGCCCGGCAAGCAGGACTGTGTCGGTAAGCAGGTCCGCCGCCGCACCATCCGCCGCCAGGCGGCCACCGTCGATGATAACGACGCGTTGTGCGAAACGGGCGAGTTCGTCCATGTCATGCCCGACCATGACCATCGTCACTCCGGTAGCCTCGTTGAGCCTGACCAGTCGTTCGATCAGCTCACGTCTGGTCAACGGATCAAGATGCGCGGTAGGCTCATCGAGAAGGAGCGCCGCAGGCTCCATGGCCAGCACACCGGCGAGCGCGACCCGCCGCTGCTCGCCGGTACTCAGAGAGAACGGGCTTCGGTGGCCGAACTGCTCGAGGTTCATCCCGGTAATCGACAGGGCATCGATGACCCTGTTTTTGACCTCCCGCTCGTCCAGCCCCTGGCGCCGCGGCGCGAAGGCCACATCATCCAGTACCGATTTTTCAAAAAGGCAGTTCTCAGGAGACTGGAAAGTCAGGCCGATGCTGCCTGCCGGCGGCTGCCGGCGACTGGTGACTTCACCGCCTTCATGTATCACCCTGCCGGCTGTGGGAGGCTCGACACCGGCAAGGACCGCCAGCAGAGTCGATTTGCCCGAGCCCACGGGTCCGGCGATAGCCAGCCGTTCTCCCGCGTGCACCGAGAGAGAAACGTCTTCCAGTGCCGGCACAGCGAAAGGAGTCCCCTCCTGGTAGGTCAGGCTGACGTGCTCGACCTCGAGGCGCGAGCCTCGTTTATTCTGCGAGCGAGCGGCAGGATGATTTTCAGCTCTTGCTGCCAGCTTCTGATTTTGAAGCGAATTTCCGCTCAACGACCGCATACGCTCTCTACCAGGTCGGTGAGGGTGAGGATGCCGTCAGGCAATGTGTATCCATGATCACGGACCCCGGCCGCCAGCCGGGCTGCAAGCGGGGCTTCAAGCCCGGTTTTGCTTAATAGTTCCACGCCGGAGAAGAAATCGCCGGGAACACCATCGAAGGCGACTGAGCCCGATTCCAGGGCTATCAGCCTTGGTGCTTCAGCTATCTCGTCCATCAGCTGCGTTATGTAGATGATCGTAGTGCCCGAGCGCCACAGTTCGTCAACAAGCTTTCTGAACTGCCGCTGCGAACGCGCATCGAGCATAGAGGTCGGCTCGTCCAGCACCAGCACTTTCGGACGGAGTGCCGCCACGCCCGCGAGGACCGTACGCTGCTTCTGGCCACCAGACAACCAGTGAGGCTCGCTCCTGCGAATCTTCTCCAGGCCGAAACGTCGGGTCATCTCGTCGATCCGCCGCTCGATCTCAGGCGCCGGCAGCCCCAGGTTCTCCATGCCGAAAGCGATATCATCCTCGACGCTGGTGGCAACGATCTGGCTTTCCGGATTCTGAAATACCATGCCCACGGTTTCCCGGATACCATTGAGGTTGGCATGTTCCCCAGTCGTAAGCCCCTCGACCCGCACCTCACCCCTCGAGGGCACCAGCAGCCCGTTGAGCAACCGCGCCAGCGTCGACTTACCGGAGCCGTTTCCACCGACCAGTCCCACGAACTCACCCTCGCCTATTTCCAGGTCGATGCCGTCAATCGCCGGCGGCAATTCCCCAGGTGCGTGAGGATACCGATAAGTGACATCTTTAAGTGAGATGATGTTGGTGTTCATGGGTTCATTGGCATGAATTTCGTGGAAGCCTGGCTGGATTGTATCAAGGCGGGATTACAATTACGCTCCGAATCGGAAGCAATGCCGCGAACCCGTCCCTCCCCCTCCTGCGCACTACAAAAAAAAGACGCCCCGAAGGGCGCCTTGAAAATCCATAGTCGCTGACACAGTGGCAGCTTAGTCCACCAGCTCCAGAAAGACCATCTCGGCTGCGTCACCCTGACGCGGTCCGATCCGGATGATGCGGGTATACCCGCCGGGCCGATCGGCGAACCTGGGTGCGACCTCAGCGAAGAGTGTGTGCACCATATCCTTGCTGCGCAGCCGCGCCAGGGCCTGCCGGCGAGCGGCCAGATCACCGCGCTTGCCCAGCGTGATCATCTTCTCTGCCAGCGGCTTTGCTTCCTTTGCCTTGCTTACAGTGGTCTTGATTCGGCCGTGCTCAAAGAGCGAGCAGACCATGTTCCCCAGCATCGCTTTGCGATGAGCGGAAGTCAGTCCCAGTTTTCTTCCCTGTTTTGCGTGTCTCATGTTACTGCTCTCCGAACTGTTTTCTCCGGGCGGCCATATCGGCGGCGCGGCGCATTCCGTGATTGACCTAGCTCTCCGAGCCCCGCAGGGACATGCCCAGCTTGCTCAGATTCTCCTTGACTTCCTCGATGCTTTTTCTGCCAAAGTTGGGGATATTCATCAACTCGGCCTCGCTACGCTTGACCAGGTCGGCGACGGTCTGTATGCCTTCACGTTTCAGGCAGTTGTATGACCTTACGCCTATCTCAAGCTCTTCGATGTTGATGTCGTCATCGCTGCCCTCGCCGGAAGAAGGCATCTCCAGAGCCGCCTCAGCGGCTGCCATAGCCTCTACCGGACCGCTCGCTTCATGGGCGCCGGTAAAGATCTGCAGTGAGGAGATCAGCATGGCAGCCGCGTCCCGCAGGGCGTCGCCCGCGGAGATGCTGCCGTCAGTAGTGATCTCGATAGTCAACTTGTCGAAATCGGTGCGCTGCCCAACGCGCGCCGGGCTTACCTCGTAGTTCACCCGGGTTACCGGGGAATAATTCGAATCGATGGGGATGACCCCGATGGCCGCGCCGGCTTCCTTGTTGCTCTCCGCTGAAGAGTAACCACGCCCGCGGCGCACTGTCAGCGTCATTTCCAGCTTGGCCTTCTTGCCAAGGCTGGCGATGTGCAGGTCCGGGTTTACTATCTCAAGCTCCGCCGGACACTCGATGTCGGCTCCGGTAGCCTCCCCGGGCCCATTCTTGTGCAGCCTTACCTCCACCTCGTCCATCTCCTCACCATGCAGCAGGCAGGTGAGCCGCTTGAGGTTAAGGACGATGTCGGTCACATCTTCCTTAACGCCCTCAATGGTCGAGAATTCGTGTGAGACGCCTTCTATTTTTACCAGGCTCACGGCCGCGCCATCGAGGGAAGACAGGAGCACCCGCCGCAGCGAGTTGCCGAACGTATGGCCAAAACCCCGGTCCAGGGGCTCTACCACGAAAACGCCCTTGTTGTCCTCTACCTGTTCGTGCGTGATCTTGGGGACCTGAAAAGTGAGCAAATCGTCCTCCATGTCTGAAAATTGTATGCCCGCGCCTGAAAGCGCGACGTTTTGGATCGTGGCCGTCGGGCTCACGCTCCCTGCCTCGCAAACAGCATCACTTGGAATACAGTTCTACTATTAACTGTTCCTGTACCGGAACATCTATCTCTTCGCGTTCCGGGTACTTGAGAATCTTGCCGGAAAGGTTGTCGTGGTCGGCCTGCAGCCAGGGCGAGACCGACGCGGTCAGGTCCGTGGCTTCCTTGATCAGTTCCTTCGCCGACGAATTGGCCATGACCGCAACAACATCGTCCGGCTTTACCAGATAGGAGGGAATGTCCACCCTCCGGCCATTCACCATGAAATGCCCGTGCATAACCAGCTGCCTGGACTGACGGCGGGACACCGCGAAACCAAGCCGGTAGACCACGTTGTCGAGGCGTACCTCGATCAGCCTGAGCAGGTTCTCCCCGGTGATACCGGTCTGCCTGTTCGCCCGCTCGTAATAATTGCGGAACTGCTTCTCCAGCAGACCGTAGTAACGGCGCGCCTTCTGCTTCTCGCGCAGCTGGGTCAGATATTCTGTTTGCTTGATGCGGCGTCGTCCATGGTCGCCGGGGCCGTAAGAGCGCCGGTCGATGGAGCAGCGGTCGGTCAGGCAACGTTCCCCCTTGAGGTATAGCTTCAAACCCTCGCGGCGGCACTGCTTGCATGCTGGTGAAGTATCCTTTGCCAAATGAAGCTCTCCTTATACTCTACGTCTCTTGCGCTGCCGGCAGCCGTTGTGCGGCATCGGCGTCACATCTTTGACTCCCATGACCTCCAGGCCGGCGGCCTGAAGCGAGCGGATGGCGGTCTCCCGGCCTGAACCCGGGCCTTTGACGAAAACGTCAACCTTCTTGAGCCCGTGCTCCATGCCCTTCTTGGCACAGGCATCAGCCGTCACCTGAGCGGCGAAGGGCGTGCTCTTGCGAGACCCCTTGAACCCGGCTGAACCGGCGCTCTCCCAGGCGATCACGTTCCCTTCCTTATCAGTCAGGGTGACGATCGTATTGTTGAACGAAGTCTTGATGTGGGCCTGGCCCACGGGAATATTCTTTTTTACCTTGCGGCGTGTACGAGCTTTTGATTTGGGAGCTGCCATCTCTGCCCTTTCTTACTTCTTGCGTTTGACGCCGACGGTGCGCTTCGGTCCCTTGCGGCCGCGGGCGTTTGTCTTTGTGCGCTGGCCACGCACCGGCAGTCCGCGGCGATGCCTGAGGCCGCGATAACAGCCGATCTCCATCAGCCGCTTGATGTT
>JAUSDE010000106.1 GCA_030650885.1 Thermoleophilia bacterium | reverse complement strand
GCCCGTGAATGGGACCTGGATCTGATCATCACAACCAACCGTGACGGGCTGAAAGAGATAAAACTGGCAGAGGATCATGAGAAATGCTGCCTGGTGATGAAAGCCACCGCTATCAATATGGCCGTCGAGGAGCATGGCTGGAAGGCTCTTGCGACTGGCGTCCGCTGGGACGAACAGCCGGCCCGCATCAATGAGGAATATTTTTCCGAGCGGCCTGAACATACACGTATCCAGCCCATTCTCCATTTCAGCGAACTGGATATCTGGGCCTACATCGAGAAGTACAACCTGCCTTATTGCGAACTGTATGACCAGGGTTACCGCAGCCTTGGCTGTGAGCCATGCACGCAGAAGAGCGAGAAACCGCGTGGTGAGGGCTGGGAGCGCGAGGGCCGTTCCCAGGAGAAGGAAGAGATCATGGGGCAGCTGCGCGAGCTGGGATATTTCTAGGTAGATTTGCCAAAACTCTTCATGTATATAATCATTGTCTGGAGCATCGTCTGTGCCTCCGGTCTGGGAGTATTCCTGTTCCAGGCTTTTGGGCCATCGATCTACGTCGAACCAAGCTATAGCACGGCCGAGATCACGGTCACCGGTGTTTTCTGGGTGATCGCCTGGGCGATACCCGTGACAATCCTGGCCATACGTGGGCGCCGGCAGAAAGGATAAGTGTTGCTGGAGTACCTGCAGGACCACCAGAAGGTAGCCACGATAATCTCGATCACCGTGGCCGTCGCTGTCGTTATTTTCCTTGTGCTGATCTCAGGGGGCAACACACCGCCGTCAACCGGCACGTCCGGTTACGCGCCTGTGGTCGCCCACGGGCAGGATGGCCCCGTCATACCGGCTTCGCAGGGTGGCGCTGCTGGTTCAGGCGGAACGGCCACAGATAGCCAGGATATCTCGCAGGCAACGCTCCCGGGCCTGACCGCAGAGGACGCTGCCGGCGGGTGGACAAATGAGAACACGATCTTTTTCGATATAGACGGGGATGGCAAACATGAGGCCATTGTCCTGGTCAGGGGGAATGGTGAAAGCAAGCCGCTGGACTGGCGTATTTATAGCATGAACAACGGTGCGACGCTGCTGTTTGAACGGACCAGGGTAGCGCAGGGACAAGTCGCGGTTCAGGGGCCGATGCTGGTGGAAACCGAAGGCGTATATGCTGACGGCGACGCAGCCTGCTGTCCCTCGAGCACCAAGCGCACCTATTTTGTCTGGAAGGGTGGAAGCCTGGTGGTTTCCCGGGTTGAGGCGGCGCCTCCGCTTACAGCTGCCCCCTGATCATCTTGAGCGTCGCCAGGCGCTCGCGCAGGATCTTTTCATGCTCCTCTTCCCACCGGGCCAGCTGTTCGAAGATCGAACGCGTCTCGGGATCCTCCGCCGCTTCAGCTCCCTGGCGGTACATATCCACCGCATGCCTCTCGTTCTCGATCGCTTCTTCCATCAACTTGATAACGTCCAAGTCTTCTCCTCCATCCGTTAACTGTTGGCTATAGTAAGCAGCTCCATGGCTATAAATGCCAGAACCAGAATGCCCGCTGATATCCAGAGACCGACGCTTTTCACTGACCGATGCTGGATCGCCATGGCCAGAAAATGAGTTCCCACTGCTGCCGACGCTGAAAAACTGCCGATCACCAGAAGGCGTAATAACGGGGAAATATGCTCAACCGGTTCCACCCCGGCGATCCCTTCCCACGATTTCAGAACGTAGTAAAAAATCAGCACGAATTCAATAAAGCCAGCGGCAACCTGCAGGGCCAGGCGCTCCTCCTGAAGAACCAGGCTGCTGGACAGGATCTCCTTGCTCTGTTTCTGGATTGCGGCTTCTTCGCCGGCGCGCATGATCTCCACCTGGGTACGAACCACTTCGATCGCCGCCTGAGCGTTCTGGCGGGAGAAGTCCAGATTGCGTAATTCTGTTTCTGCTTCCGCCAGGTCGAGGTTGAACCGGCTCAGATAAAATCGGCCTGTCTCATCAGTCGAGTCTTTAGAGGCCAGCAGGGCGAGTTCCTGGTTGAGCAGCTTGATATCCCGGGACAACCTGTCCGACGACTGGCGCACCAGAAGCGAATCGGTCGCCAGTAATCCAAACAGTCTCGAGAGGGCAGCTATCTGCTCTTCCAGGATCTCCGTCTCCGGTGCAGCGTCGGCGTCACTGATGATCTGGCGATGCAGGAGATCGCCCACCTGCCGGTCTACATCCGCACGTTCACTGACGACGGTCTGACGCTGGATCTCGAAATAAGAGGCGGACCGCCCGAGCTTCTTGATCAGTGAATCCACTTCTGGAAGCATTGTCGCTGAGAATGGCCCGGGATCGTCCGCTGCCAGCGCATAATAATCCCTGCCGTCAGCAGCCAGATCGGGAAAGTGGACGAGAAGTGCGGGCCCGGCGCCGGTCGCGGCTGGATCCAGGGGGGTCTGCAAGGCAGCCCCATCTACCCTTGCCGCAGCGTCCACCATTGCCTCAAAGCCGGTATTGGCTGGCGCTACAAGCAGGGTGGTCTCGCCGAACACACCGTTCAGGCCTGACAAAAGACGGTCACGGTCTGCCTCGATTGCATCAGCGACACGAAGCCATTCACTTTCGAGCGGCTCGTCATGTTTCCAGTAAGTCACCTCGATCACTGACATATCCGATAGCTGGCACAGGCAGAAATCACCATCAGGCCCATCGAATTTCTGGATGATCTGGCAGCGGCCACTGGTTTTCTCTGGACCGCTGAGTCCCAGCTCGGGAAGCGTGGAGGCAAGCGGCGAGCCCGTCTGCAGGTTTGCACCGCCCGTCAGGGAATTCCAAAGGAGGCGCAAATCTTCCTCGTCGCTTTTCAGCAGATAATAGTAGTGAACCGCGGCTAACGGCCGGGCATTTTCCCGCATGTCCCCTCCAAGGCAAAGATCAACCTTCAGAACCGGGTGATCTTTTAGTCAACGTCTGACCATTCTATTGTTTATTCCCGGTGCGGGACAATCAAACGTGCGGCAGCTCGATGAGCAACGGGCACTCCTTGAGCGAGCGCCGACGTCATGGATGGCGGCTGGTCGTCGGGAGGGGCGGGATGTCAGGCGCTACAGGACCGCTGCGGCGCTTCTTCCTGATCAAGCCCGAGTGGTAGCGGCTGGGACCAACCGCGCCGGAAGGAAAGGCCGAACTCGCGCAGCAGCATTGCCACCAATGGCAGCGGCGCCAGACAAACAGCAGCAATCAAGATCCAGTCGCCGGTGTCCAAATCAATCAACTCCTGACAATCGTTCGGTGTCATTACCCATCGCCAGTCCGTGCTTGCAGGGAACTGCCCCGAGCTGCCTGGGGTAGTTGGCAAGCTCCCCGGGCGCCAGCGGACTAACGAGACCGATATTAACAGCGCCTTCGGACGGACAAGTTGGTTCGAGGCTGGTAAGCGGGCTCCGGCTCGGTTAGGATTTTGACCCATGCGTCCATCGATCACACGACTTGCGGACATCGCCTACCGGAGACGCTGGTGGTTTCTGCTCACGTGGCTGGTGCTGATTGCGGCCAGCGCTGTTTTCGCGCCGCGGCTTTCCGAGGTCGCCAGAGGCGGTGGCTTCGATCTGGCAGGCAGTGAGTCATGGCGGGCGGCTGACATATTGCAGAACCAGTTCGGCCGCGGATACCGGCGCTCCGTCCAGATCATTTACCGGCACCCAACGCTTGATGTGAGTAACCCCAAGTATCGCGAGCAAGTCAAGCAGTCACTCGAGAACGTGACCGCGGCAACCGGGGCAAGCAGCAGCCTGACCTGGTACGACAGTGGTCTGCCCAACATGGTCAGCGCTGACGGAAGCACCACGTATGCATTGCTGAGTTATCCGGGGACCGAAGAGAATATTCAGCCGCTGATCCCACAGATCCGTGAAGAGGCTGCCCGGGGCAGCGAGCTCGAGACCCATGTTATCGGCGGCCCTGCCATCGACTACGACATGGAGCGTACCAGCGAGGCTGACCTGATCAGGGCGGAGACATACAGCCTACCTCTGATCCTGATAATCCTGCTGCTCGTTTTCGGTACCGCGGTGGCGGCGTTGCTGCCGCTGATCCTCGGGATGGCAAGCGTTTCGCTCACGCTGGCCCTGTTGTACGCTCTGGGGCATCTGCTGCCACTCTCGGTTTTCGCCCGCAATATCGTCACCATGGTCGGGCTCGGTCTGGGCGTCGACTATTGCCTGTTTATCGTCAGCCGATTTCGCGAGGAGCTGGCCGCCACGGACTCGGTCCGTGAGGCGCTGAGATCGACACTCGATACAGCCGGGCGTGCGGTCGTATTTTCGGGGGCGGCTGTAGTCATCGGGCTGGCGATGCTTACTCTTTTCAGTTTTGTCTTCATGCGTTCTCTTGGCATTGGTGGCATGCTCGTGGCTGCCATATCAGTGTTGCTGGCGATCACGCTGCTGCCCGCATTATTAGCAATAATGGGTAACAAGGTCAACTCTGCGCGGCTGATTCCCGCGAAGTATCTGCTGGCCGGCGGCGGCCGATTCTGGCACTTCTGGAGCCGGATGGTGATGCGGCGCCCGTTGATCTTTCTTGTTGTTTCCATGACGATTCTGCTGGCCCTGGCCCTGCCGGTACGCAACATGAAAGCCGGGGCTCCCGGGATAGACAATCTTTCATCAGGGAGCGACTCCCGTATCGGTGTCGAGCTCTTTGCTGAGAAATGGGGCGTCGGCGAGATCTCGCCGCTATACATCGTGAGCTCTGCCGAAGACGCAAACGCCGTCTGGCGCCCGGAATTCCGCGAAGCTCTGACTGCGATCGGCAAGCGTCTCGAGGAAGACCCCCGGGTGGCCCGGGTCGAGTCCATCGCCGAGCTGGACCTGCCAGCGCAATTGCCACGTGACTCCCAGGAGCTGGAAGCTTACATTCGTGACAATCCCGTCACGGCAGCTCAGGCTTACAGCATGGTCGATTTCGAAGGCGGCAGCCGCACGACAATGATGCGCATCATCACCACCACCGAACCCAAGGATACTCAGACCAAGCAGCTGGTGCGCGACCTGCGGAACGACATCCTGCCGCAGATAAGCTTCCCTGCCGGGACCGCGACCCTGGTCGGCGGCGGACCAGCCGAGGCAGTAGATTTCACTGACATGCTGGTACATTCTTTCCCGTATCTGATGGGAGCGGTTCTCGTGATCACCTACTTCGTGCTGCTGCTGCTCTTCCGCTCGGTTATCCTGCCGCTTAAGGCGATCTTCATGAATCTTCTGTCAGTTTCCGCCGCTTTCGGGGTGCTGGTGCTTGTGTTTCAGGACGGCTGGGGCGAGAGCCTGCTGGGATTCACCTCACCCGGGGGGATCATTCCCTTTGTGCCGGTCATACTGTTCTCGGTGCTGTTCGGCCTGAGCATGGATTACGAGGTATTCCTGCTCTCGCGCATGAAGGAGGAGTACGAGCGATCGGGCAACAACGAGGAGGCCGTCGCTTTCGGGCTCGAGAAGACCGGCCGCATAATCACATCGGCGGCGCTGATCATGATCGCCGTGTTCGGAGCTTTTGCCTTCACAGATTCCATCATCATTAAGGAGTTCGGCGTCGGGCTGGCTGTATCGATATTCCTGGACGCCACCATCGTCAGGATCATCCTGGTGCCGGCGACCATGAAGCTCCTGGGAAAATGGAACTGGTGGATGCCGGCATGGCTTGCAAGGATCCTGCCTAATCTGGGACTCAAGCATTAGGACGCCATGAAGCCGGAACTGCTGATAATCCCCCTTCGAGATCTTTATGACGGAGGCTCTGACGCGAGCAGTGGCGAAGTCGACGGGCTTCTAGCACAGCTGGCTGTTGTGGCGGGTGCTGCATTCGGGTATGCGCCGGTCTCCAGGGAATCCATAGCGGGAGCCTTGCCCTTGCCGGCCGGCGCTTACAACAGCCGCCGCGGTCAATATGATGCCGGCGGATTGCTGGAGGCGCTCGCCAAAAGATCTGACGGGGAAGCGCTGATCCTCGGAGTAACCGCTGTTGACCTGTTCGCCCCACGACTCAATTTCGTTTTCGGCCTTTCGGACCGGAACACCGGCACCGCGGTTATCTCATTGCATCGCCTGGCGCCGGAATTCTACCACGAGGAGCCTGACACGGATCTGTTTAAAGAACGGGTGGGCAAGGAAGCCATCCATGAACTCGGCCATCTGCTGGGGTTGTCTCATTGTACGAATGCTGGTTGTATTATGAGATTTTCAAGCACGATAGCGGAAACCGATGAAAAGGGGCCGGGGTTTTGTGAAAGCTGTGAGCCGACCTCATTCAGGTAGCCCGCACGTTCGTATTCAAATAATCAGCTACTTCTAATAATAACGTTCCGTCTCGCCGGCAACATCTTCCTGACTGAACGGCTGCCGTACCAATGGCTCGCGGTTGGCGATCTCGGGCATAGCCTCTTCAAGGGTATGGCGGGGATGCCGGTAGATGACACCTGTGGGGATCCGGTCGCCGAATTCGAGCGCCACCCTGAAAGCCGCTTCGCGGTCGGAAGGGTCGTGGTCGGGACCGACGGGGTAGCAGCGCTCCTTATACCACTGCATAGTGTTGATCTTGTTGTACGAGGGACAATTCTGCAGGATGTCAAGCAGGGCGAAGCCCTTGTGTTCGAGGGCCGCCTGCATTAGCTTCTGCAACTGCTCCTGATTTCCTGAGAATCCGCGCGCGACAAAACTGCAGTCCATGGCGACGGCGAGCGCCATCGGGTTGAGAGGCTCATAGAGCACTCCGAACGGCTGGGTGCCGGTGACCGTCCCCTCGCTCGTGGTCGGTGAAGCCTGCCCCTTGGTAAGGCCGTAGACCTGGTTGTCATGGACGAAAAGAGTGATATTCAAGTTTCGCCTCATGGCATGCAGGAAGTGGTTGCCGCCCTCGCCGTAACAGTCTCCGTCGCCGGCCACGGCCAGCACCCGCATCTCGTGATTTACCAGATGTATGGCCTGGGCTACTGGCAGCGTCCTTCCATGCAGGCCGTTGAAAGTATTGCAGCGGGTGTAATGGGGGAACTTGCCGGCCTGGCCGATTCCGGAGACGATGGTGATCTCATGAGGCTCGATGCCGAGCGCCACCATAGCCAGTTTGAATGTCCGCAGGATCTGCAGGTTGCCGCAGCCGGGGCACCAGGCGGGGTTCTGTCCACGGAATTCTTCCAGCTCAGGCATGGGCTTCACCAACCTTGCGCAACTCATCCAGCAGTTCGTCCAGCATGAAGGGACGGCCGTCGTATTTATTGACATGAGCGCCGAACACGAAGCCGGTCTCAGCCCGCATAAGATGGGCGAACTGAGAGGTGGCGTTGTTCTCGACACAGACGGTCTTTTTCGCTTCGCGTAGCACGTGTAGATAATCAAATTCCTTCGTACCAGGGAAAGGAAGGATCTCGCTGAAGTGCAGCATGGCGATGTTCTCCGATTCGCCGAGCCGATCGACCGCTTCCATGACGACGCCGTAATTGGAACCCCAGCAGCAGATCACGGTTTCCGGATGCTCGTTCCCGTGAAGCAGCGGCGGCGAGATCTCGTCCCGCAGCAGTGGTAGCTTGCGCAGCAGGCGCTTGTCGACCATGCGGTTACGGGTCTCGGCGTCTTCTACCAGGTGCCCGTCCTCGTCGTGCTCGTCGCTGTCAGTGACCACCAGGTGACGGGAAGCGCCGGGCTCAGCCATCGGGGACACACCGCTTTCGGTATAGGCATGGCGCCTGTAGGTCTCGACCTTTTCCAGGTCACCGGCACGCAGCCGGTAGTCGTGGTAAGGAATTCCGCCGGCGTCCAGCCCGTCCAGCGTCCACTCGGTATCGGCCAGGTACTGGTCTGAGAGGATGAAGGCCGGAACCTGATATTTCTCGGCCAGGTCAAAGGCTTTTCCCGTCAGGTAGAATGCCTGCTCCGGGCTGCCGGGGGCGAGGATGACCCGCGGGAACTCGCCGTGTGACGAGTGCGCCAGATTTAGCAGGTCGCCCTGTTCGGTGCGGGTTGGGAATCCTGTCGCTGGCGCCGGGCGCTGGCCGACGAAGATAACCACAGGCGTCTCGGTCATCGCGGCCAGGGACAGGCCCTCCACCATCAGGGCATAGCCGCCTCCCGCCGTGCCGGTCATCGACCGTACGCCCGCATATGATGCGCCGATAGCCATGTTGATGGCGGCGATCTCGTCCTCAGCCTGTTCGACCACCAGGCTGTGTTTGCGGCTCTGGTCGGCCATGAAATTCATCACACCGGTAGACGGCGTCATCGGATAGGCGGAGTAGAAGCGGCAGCCACTGATCAGGGCGCCCAGACCGACGGCCACGGTGCCGTCCAGCAGCATTTTCTTCGACGAAGCTGGTGAAGCTGAATCTGTTTCAGTGACTGACTTAGCCGAATTTGTTGAATCCGTTTTTGCTGAAGCCCCGGAATCATTATTTTCTGCGCCGGCGGGTGGAGTGACGGCGATATCGAAAGCGCAATCTCCGCAGTTCTTCCTGGCGAAATCAGACCCGGCTTTTGCCGCCGAAATGTTCTGGTCCACCACCTCGCGGCCCTTGCGGACGAAAGTCTCGGTGAGCAGTTCCTCCAGCGTCTGCAGCTCCATGCCCAGCATTCCCATGATGGCGCCGACCGCTACCGTGTTTTCCATCAGACGGTTGCCGGCCGTGTCCATGGCTATCTGTCGGAAAGGGATTTCCAGGAAGCCTTCCGGCCCATACTTTTCCTTGACAGTCGCAGGGTCGTAGACGATCAGCCCTCCGGGAGTCATGGAATCACGGTGCTCTTCCACTGTCGTCCTGTCCAGAGCGATGAGGATATCCACCAGGCTTCGGGAAGAACTGATCGAATGGTCGGCGAACCTGACCTGATAGTAGTTGTGGCCGCCTCGGATGCGCGACATGTAATCCTGATGGGTGAATACCTGGAATCCGGAGCGGGCAAACAGTTTCGCCAGCACGCTGCCGATGGTCTGCAGGCCCTGACCCGCCTGCCCGCCTGTCCTGATGGTGTATTCCATGCTCTGTTTAGTAACCTCTTTGTGATGTCATCAAACTATTGGCAAGGCTGAACATCAGCGTGCGTACGGCCCTTTCGCGGAATAGCGGAGCGCAATCCCGACAGAGCGGGTTCAATGAGTCGCGCATGAGACACAGGGATCATAGGCGCGCACCAGCCGTTCGATGCCCTGGATCAGGTCAGTCGGCTCCCAGTCGCGGCGTTCGTCGACAAAGCGGTCGATGTCGTCCTCGATATTGGTCAGGTTCTGCGCCGTCGGCGTGATGATGTTGTCGTCTGTGATCAACCCCTCACCGTCGATAGTGTATGAATGATAAAGTGTTCCCCGCGGAGCCTCGGTCGCCGCGACTCCCGTTCCCGCCCTCGGTTCGATCGCTGCGATCTTCACGCCCGCTTCGCCTGCCACATTTACCTCCATCGCCCCGACTGCCGTTTTTCCCTCCTCCAATTCTCCGGCCAGCAGTTCATTGATGAGTTTTATTGACAGCATCAGAGCGTGTACGAGCTCCACGGTCTGGCAGAAGGTGTTGAGAAAAGTATTATTGCTGGGGAAGGCGTGGCCTGAATCCGCAAGGATCGAACCGGCGGTTTCGTCCAGCAGTTCACTGCTGAGATTCACCCTCGCCAGCGCGCCGGTGAAAAAGCCCTTGCCCTCATGCAGTCCTGCTTTGGCCGCCATGTTCGGCTTGATCTCTTCGCGCAGGGTCGAACAGAAATCGTCCGGAGTGGAACAGTAGCCTTCGGTGGAGCAGACGTCGCCATCATAATAGGCATACTCATCGGGGCGTTGCAGGGCCAGGTAGGTAGTCTGGCGTGAGAAGTCGGGAACATCCAGCGAACCGGTCAGCCTCGCCAGACGCGTGGCCTCCGGCAGGGCCGCCTGCAGCCGCTGGCGCATATTCGCCAGCCTGCTTGCCGGTGGTAGGTTGCTGAAACCGCCGATCATTGTTGTAATCGGGTGCACAGCTCTGCCGCCGATGGCGTAGACCATGTCGTTTCCCAGCTTCTTGAGGATAAGGGCCGACGCCACTTCTTCCGGGTTGTCCCTGGCCATGGTGATGGCGCTTTCAGCTCCCAGGTAATCGGGAAGCGCCAGGAAGAATGCATGCAGCGAATGGCTCTGGATCCACTGGGCCAGGATCATCAACCGGCGCAGCTTCTCTGTGACCGGGTCCACCTGGATTCCCAGGATGCCTTCCATCGCTCTGATTGCGGTGATGTTGTGCACCGACGGGCAGACGCCACAGATGCGGGAGGTGATGGTGGGGGCGTCGAAATATTTCCGGCCGCGCAGGATGCCTTCGAACAGTCGGGCTCCCTCTTCGTACTTCAGTCTCGCGGAGTGGACCCTGCCGTCGGCCAGCATGACGGACAGGGATGCGTGTCCCTCGATGCGGGTGACATGTTCCAGTATGATTTTCACGAAAGGCAGGGAGTCATTATCTGACTTCTTGCCGCTTATTGATATTTCAAAA
This sequence comes from Thermoleophilia bacterium, assembly GCA_030650885.1. Classification (GTDB taxonomy): domain Bacteria; phylum Actinomycetota; class Thermoleophilia; order BMS3ABIN01; family BMS3ABIN01; genus JACRMB01. The sequence continues at coordinate 5,063 of JAUSDE010000106.1, read as the reverse complement.
CCGGAAAGGGCTCAGATGGGGAGTTCGCTATACCTGACCAGCGCCTCCAGGGGAACGCCGCCTTCCTGCTCGATCTTTTCTGCTCCGCCCTCTTCGCGGTCGACGATGGTATAGGCGACCACCGGATCAAGTCCCTCGGCGCGGGCGCTTTCTATGGCCTTGATGATCGAGCCGCCGCTAGTGACGACGTCGTCGACTATGGCTACACGGGCGCCGGCATCAACGGAGCCCTCGATCCATTTGCTGGTGCCATGCTTCTTGGGTTCCTTGCGTACGATGAAGCCCTGGACCGGGTATTCCATGCGCCAGCTCGCGACCACCGTGCCGGCGACGATCGGGTCGGCGCCGATGGCCAGTCCGCCGATGGCGCGGATGTCTGCCGCGCGGAGCTTCTTCACCAGCAGTTCGGATGCCACCGACAGCCCTTCGGCGTCCAGCGTAACGCGCTTGCAGTCGAAGTAGTGGTCGCTGTGCTTGCCGGAAGTGAGGATGAAGTCCCCCCGGAGATAAGCCTTCTCCACCAGCAATCTGCTGAGCCTGTCCAGAAGCGTGTTTGAATCAGTCATCGCTCTCCCATTCCGGTACCGGTTACCTCTGAGATAGTATCACAAGGTTCGGCGCCAGCAATCACCAGACCCCCGCCGAAATCATTGAGTCTCGCGCCAGCGGTCGAACATCTCCTGGTATTCAGGGGACAGCGAACAGAACTTCTGGAACTTGCGTATGAGGTCGGGATAGGTGGTGCCCCGTAGCAGGATCTCCACGGCGGAAGTGAGGTTCGGCTCTTCCGTGGGACCGCGGCAGCCATCGCAGGGCACTCCCACAGAAGGGCAGACGACGCCGCAGCCGGCGCGGGTGATCGGCCCCAGGCAGGGTTGCCCCTCGATTAGCAGGCAGCGGTTTTCCTTTATCTTGCACTCGATGCATTGGGGATAGGTTTTCAGTTGGGGAAGCCGGCCGGCGATGAGCGCTGTCAGAGTCTCCATGATCTCCCACTTGCTTGCGGGGCAGCCGCGCAGTTGCAGGTCGACCCTGACATAGTTTGAGATGGGAAGTATCTCCAGGGTATCCAGGTCCTCCATTCCCCGGTAGACATATTTCTTGAGGTCGCCGAGATCGTGGAAGCGCTGTGCTGCCGGTACGCCGCCGAATGACGAGCAGCTTCCCAGTGATGCCAGCACCTTCGTGTTCCGCCGCACTTCTCGAAGTATCTCCAGCTCATCACGACGCGCCGGCACGCCGTCAACGAAGACGACGTCGAAGGGGCCATCCACGTTGAAAGCGCGAGCCATGGGAAAGTGCAGGATGTCGACGGCCTTGGCCAGCGCCAGCAGATCATCCTGAAGATTGAGGAATTCCAGCTGGCAACCGGCGTCGGAAGTAAGCGGGAAGATGCCGACGCGCAGCTTTCCACCGGGGTTTTTCGAAATGTCGATCCGGCCCTCCGGCTCCGGCCCCGGTCCCTGTTTCATCTCAGCGCCGATGATATCCCCCTGATCTGGCCGATGGACAGCACCGGTCCCTGCCTGCAGGTGTAGAAACTCTCAACTACGCAATGCTCGCATTTGCCGACGCCACAGCGCATGTGGCGCTCGAGCGAAATGAAGATGTCAGCATCGGCGAAGCCCAGCTCCTTGAGGCGGCCCAGTACGAAGCTGAACATGACCGGAGGGCCGCAGATCAGCGCCGATGTATTTTCAGGCTTCAGATCAACGGCATCAAAGAGCGTGGTGATGACCCCGGTGCGGCCCTGCCACCCGGGCGGCGCCTCGTCGACGATGGTCTCCACGCGGCCATGCTGCCGCCAGGTGTCGTATTCATCGGTGAACAGCAGCAGCTCGGGGGTTCTGGCGCCATAAAGGACCGTGAGTTCGCCGAATTCATCGTTAAGGCAGACGGCGCAGTCGATGGCGCTTCGTAACGGCGCCAGCCCGATCCCGCCGCCGATGAAGATCAGGTCGCGGCCGGCCATCTCTGCAAGGGGAAAGCCCTGGCCGTAAGGCCCCCGGACCCAGAGGGTATCGCCCTGGCGCAAACGGTGCAGGGCTCCGGTGAGGTTTCCCGCCTCGCGGACGCAGATCTCGAAAGTGCCTCTGATTGTCGGCGGGGAGCAGATCGAGATCGGAGCTTCACCGATTCCCAGAAGTGAGACTTGCATGAACTGGCCACTGCAGAAGGAAAATGCTTCCTTTCGCGCTGGATCGACGAACTCCAGGACGAAGTGGCGGATGCCCGGCGCCAGCTCAGTCGTGGACAATACCCGCGCTTCTTCGGGTAAGTATTCATTATGGGGCGTGTTGTACTCGCGCGGCGGTATGTCGCTTAGTTTAGCCATCGGCCCTCATCTGTGGAATCTCGGGGGATCATGGATTGCCACCAGCATCCTGGCTATTTGTGGTCACCTGCAGAACGCCGGCGATCACCTGTCTGGGACCTATGCCGACCGGGCAGAAATGGAAGCAGGCGCCGCAGCCGCTGCATCCTGCTGCGCCGAATGTATCCCAGGTGCGCATGAACTTGTGGGAAAAGCGGTACCAGATGCGCTCGGACCGGGCTTCACGGAAGTTATGGCCGCCGGCCACCCGCGCGAAAGCGAGCAGCTGGCAGGAATCCCAGAGCCGCAGCCTTCTCCCGTTTGCGGGGTCGAGCTCCGTTTCATCCCTCGTATAGAAGCAGTAACAAAGGGGGCAGACTATCGTACAGTTGCCGCAGCCGAGACATCGCGTCGCCAGCTCGTCCCACATCACAGCGCCGAAGGAGTCATGCATTTTCTCTGGAAGGGCCTCCAGCGGCCACCGCTCGGGAGCCGCGGCAGCCGGCGCAATAACATCTCCCCCAGGATCTTCCACAGGGAAAGGAGCGTTGGCGGCAAGCTCACGCCCGGCATCGCTGCCGACGGCAAGCCGGGGGTGTTCGGGATCATCCAGATGGAGGAAGAGGTCGTACTCCCCGGGTGCCAGGTGGTCGTGCCCGGTCTTTTCACAAAAACAGCCGGAAGTCCGCCGGCAGGAGACGCCGATCATCAGGCTCTGGCTCCTTCTGGCCATGTAAGGAAAATCGGGACGGTCATGGGCCATATTGGCGGCTAGCAGCCGGTCTGCTGAAAGCTCACAGACATGAAGCCCGAAAACCACTGTATTTTCAGGAGTTGGCGGCGCTTCGATCCCACCCCTGCTGAACTCGAACAGTGGCTCCGAAGGTGGCAAAAACACTTTCTTCACAGGAAGCAGCGTACGCTCCTGCGGCAGACCCGTCACAGGTTTGCAATCGGGGCTGAACTCTTCGAAAATCCGATTCCCGCCCTTTGCCGCCGTTATGAACAGGCGATGATCAGCGGCGATTTCCCGAAGCCAGCCCTGCAGCTCCGGCAAGACCGATTGACCGGACGAATCCTGGCTTTCAGGAATCTCTGGCTTGCTCGCGCCCAACGCATTTCTCCGGGATATCCTGTTTCACAGCCTTACCCGCCGGCTGCGGCTATATTCCCGCTTTTGCCAGGAGTTATGCTCCGGAGCAGGAAAAGAGCCGGCAGCATGCAATATTTGAGCAGGCATTCGAGGTAAATCCCTGGAGGTAAAAATGACAGGTCCAGATGGAAAGTACGATCGCGCGACGCTGCTTGCGGCGGTTCAGATAATCTTCGGCATAGTGATATTCTCCAGCTCCTGGTGGCTCTCGGCGGAGCAGGCGAAAAGCTCTGCGCTGTATATCTTCGGGTTCATGACGGTGCTGCTGGGCATCGTCACCGGAATATTCCTTTCTTCCAGGCGCTCCTGAGGCGCAACCCTGATTCTTGACACTTTCCAAAACCGCATGGGATAATAACCGATACCCGGAGGGGTACGCAGGTATCCTGGGGTTCCGGTATCCGCCTGAAGCCGACAATAGATCCGGCTCTCATCAAACAAGGCAAGGTGATCGCTGCGGTTGCGAAAACAGATATAGAGAAGGTATTAAACAGGCTTCGTCGCATAGAAGGCCAGGTGCGGGGATTGCAGCGCATGATCTCGGAGGACAAGCGCTGCGAGGATGTTCTGACGCAGCTTGCCGCCACCAGGGCGGCACTGGACCGCGTCGGCGTCTATCTCATCAGCCATCGCATGAAGGAATGCCTCAAGCACAGCTCCGAGGAGATGGACCTGGACGATGTGGCAGTAGAAGAGGCTTTCGAGATATTCATGAAGTATATTCAGCATGTGAAATGAGATCGGTGTCCGCCTGCTGCTTCCGCGGCGGGCGTGTGCTATCATCTTTGACAGTCCGGCATTCTTCCCCAAAGCTACAATATGTCCGCGTCCGGACAGCGCGGTACTCCGTTATGAACTCACTTAAGGTGGCCATCCCCGATGCCCCGTCGGCGTAAGCAACAGAAACGCAGGAAAGGACGCAGGTCTTTTCTTTATTTTGGCGTCGGGTTCTTCGTCTTTTTTCTCATAGCTGCGCTGCTCATCGGCATCCCCGCAGTCATGGCGTTGATGCACGATCTGCCCAAGCTGGAAGAGGAGAACTTCCTGTCACTGGGTCAGACTTCCCGAATCTATGCCGCAGATGGATCCCTGCTGGCAGAAATCTATGAAACAGAGAATCGTACGGTTGTCCCGCTGGCGGCCATCCCGGATTATCTAAAGCAGGGGACCATCGCCATCGAGGACGAGAGGTTCTATGAACACAGCGGAGTCGACTACGAGGCCATAGGCAGAGCGGCAGTGACCGACCTCAGCCGCGGCAGGATGGCCGAGGGCGGAAGTACCATAACCCAGCAGCTGGTCAAAAAAGTCTACCTGTCGGACGAGCGCAGTTTCACCCGCAAGTTCGTCGAGGCGGTGCTGGCCACGGAGCTTGAGCGAACCGCTTCCAAAGACACGATACTCGAACGTTATCTCAACACGATCTATTATGGCGAGAACGCCTATGGCGTGGAGGCTGCGGCGCAGACCTATTTCGGCAAGAGCGTAACCCAGCTGGATCTGGCCGAATGCGCCCTGCTCGCGGGATTGCCTCAGGCGCCTTCAGCCTTTTCCCCCAAGATGGATCTTGCGGCTGCCACCGAACGCCGTGATGTC
>JAUSDE010000099.1 GCA_030650885.1 Thermoleophilia bacterium | reverse complement strand
CGAGCGCGACATCGAAAAATATTACAACCGCCACGATTACCGCCGGGCATTCTATACGGAGATAGGCCGGATCATCTATCCCATGCGCAGCACCGAGGAATACATCCAGGGCCTGCTCGCCACGTGGGATGTGGAAAAGATCCGCTCGCGCCGTTTTCGTTTCGTGCTGGACTACAGTTTTTCCAGCGCCTCGCTGATCTCCAGCCGCATGCTGTCGAAGCTGGGAGCGGAGATCATAGGCATCAATGCTTTTCTCGACGAGGACAAAGCGGCGATCACCTCAAGCCTCGAGGGTGACTCCAGCAGGCTGCAGAAACTGGTTGTTTCCGCCGGCGCCGACCTGGGGATCACCATCGATAATGCCGCGGAAAAGATCTTCCTGCTGGACGAGAACGGACAGGAGATCTCAGCGGAAAAGACTCTCTTCCTGCTCCTGAAGCTCATGGCCAGTTCTGAAGGCCAGGGCAGGATAGCCCTGCCGCTCACCGTCTCACGGCTGGCGGAGAGCCTGGTCGAGGAGACAGGGTGCGAGATCCTGAGGACCAAGGTTTCTCAGGCCGCTCTGACTGAAGCAGCTGCCCTGCCGGACGTCATATTCGCGGGCGCTGTCGGCGGTGATTATATTTTCCCCGGATTTTTGCCTGCCCATGATGCCCTTATGAGCATGGGCAAGGTCCTGGAGCTACTTGCGGTATCAGGGAAGCCACTCTCGGAACTGGTTGCCCAGATACCCGACACGACTCTCATCCGGGAGACGAAAAACTGTCCCTGGTCTCTCAAGGGCGTTGCAATGCGTGAGATCTCTGAAAGCATTGGCGATGATGAGGACGTCAGCCGCCTGGACGGTATCAAGGTCTTCCACGAGAACGGCTGGGCGCAGGTGCTGCCTTCGCCGGATGAGCCCCTCTTCGAGATCTATGCCGAGGGCGATACAGCCGAGGACTCACACGCCCTGCTGGAGCGCTACTCTGCCAGGCTCGACGAGATTATCGAGACTCACGCCAGCCAAGAGGCCTGAAAGCAGCCGTTCTCATCCGACCTGACGCCTTTGATGCGAATCGATACACACGTCCATACATCCCCCGGCAGCCGCTGCTCGCAGATGTCCATAAAGGAATATCTCAAAGCCACGAATGACATCGGCCTCAGTACTATCTGTGTTACCAATCACGGTGAGATCGGCGATTACGAAATTTTGCGGGCCTCGGCGCCGGCAGGGTTGCATGTCATTCCCGGTGTCGAGATCTCTTCCCCCGACGGAGACTTCCTCGTATTCTCCACGGACATGGCTTTTCTGGGCTCGCTGAATGCTGTGCAGGCCTTGCCGGGACGGTCGGCGCGGCCGCCAGACACCGCAGTCGTCTGGGCTCATCCGTTCGCAGGAAACCCCGGCGGGGCCGGCGCCAGTAAGGAATACATCCGCGGAATCGCGGGCGGCGTCGATGGCATCGAGGTCTTCAACGGGAACTGGCCCGACGAAGAAGCGAGCGCTCTGGCCAGGAGTATAGCTCACGAAAACGGACTGGCCGAACTCGGTGGTAGCGACTCCCACCGGCTGGATTCCCTCATGCGCTGCCACAGTATTTTTACCCGGAAGATAACAAACGCCGCGGAACTGGTCGCGGCGATCATGGACAGGCAGACAGTTGCTGCAAGAGCTTTAAAAAAAGGCTAATCGGCGCCTGTTTTCGCGATAACCTGCTTGCTCACGTTCTTCAATGCTTCAAACACGCCTTCTCCGGTCAGGGCGCAGGACTCCACTGACGGCGATTTTGTATGATTCAGCAGGTCGTCGAGGTCCTTCTCGGCGAATATGTTGCTGAGATCGCGTTTGTTGTACTGCATCACAAGTCCGAGATCCAGCGGATTATCGCCCTGGTCCTGCAGGTTATCCCACATGTTCATATACGCTTCGATATTGTCATCAAGGCGGTTGATCTCCGAATCTACTACGAATACGATACCGTCGACACCCTGGATAACAAGTTTGCGGCTGGCGTTATACTGACGCTGGCCGGGCACCGTATAAAGATGAAACCGGGTCTGCAACCCTCTTACCTTGCCAAGGTCAAGAGGCAGAAAGTCGAAGTAAAGAGTGCGCTCCTCCTCAGTGGCTATTGAGACCAGCTTACCCTTCACCTTGGGGTTAACCTTGCGATATACATACTGGAGACTCGTGGTCTTCCCGCCCAGGCCACAGCCGTAATAGACGATCTTGTAGTTGATCTCTCCCGCCGCCAGGTTAATCAGCGCCATATTTATCTCCTTCTGAAATAAAGATCTCGGCCAGCGACTCGACCGTCCTGCTGGCAATAAGCCTCACCCGTCCGATGTCACTCGATCGCCGAAAGCATATGACCAGTAAAATGCTTTTAGTTACCTGTGCGATCTGGATGTTGAACCTGGCTCCTTCGTGGAGCATCACCGTTCGCGCTGAATCCTCGACCATGCTGGCCAGCTGCTGCGAAGCTGCATATGAATTTGCCGCAAGCGAGGCAATAGAGTCCGAATCGACCAGCTTCGTCGATGATATCACGCTGACAGGCTGTCCGACGGTGGATATCAGTCCGAGGAACTCGGGGTCGATAGTGTCGCTCAGCTCTCGAAGAATATGCGTCGCTGCCACAAGCTGCGAAGTGAGAATTGTCTGATTTTCGCCCAATTGCCTCGAAATACCCTTCAAAATGCCCTGAGGATGACTTTCAATAATGCTTATCGGCAGCTTGATTGAACGCCATCACCCGGAAGCCCATTCTAAAGCTAAAGTTGAACCTTGGTTGTACAGGGAATATAATGGCTCAAACCCAGTCCGTGGAGGTAAACGTGGAAAATCTTCCTGAGCTATCCAGCCTGTCTGACAAGGAGCTCAAATCACTCATCCGGGAACTTGTAACCCAGGAGCAGGAGTTTAGTTATCAGCGCCGCATCTTGCATGGCAAGATCGATATCCTGAGAGCCGAGCTGGTTCAAAGGCTGTCGGGCAAGCGGACCTCTGGAGAGTCCCTCATATCTGCAGATGATGTCAGCAAGCTGACGGACATTCTCGCCAAGGGAGACCGTTATTCCCTGGGCGGCAATCCGGCCGAGAAGGAATAGCCGGGATAATGTTTCATCCGGCCGGCAGCCGGAAACTATACAGCATTCATTCAACAAGGGGAGGAGTCAGAGTGCCAGAGCGTTTTGCAAGGCTTGTAGGAGCTATCCAGCACCTTTTTGAGGACATGGGAGTCGATGTCGTGGAGGAGAGGGTGCTTAATTTTATCCTCCAGGAGATTCATTGTGGCAAGACCGTGGAGGAAGCACTTGATGAGCCATACGTTGTGAATAACACCAAGCCGGCCTGGAGGCGTGAGATCCTCGAGCGCCCCGAGCTTATCAAGGCCGTGGAAGAGGAAGTAGACAAGACATTTGAAGGACGTAAGGGTGATTGTGGAAAGTGACGAGGGTTTATTGCCACGAGTGCGGCTTCCAGAACACCGAGGAAGGCAAATACTGCAGCAAGTGCGGTGCCCTTCTCCCGGAGGAGGACGCGAGCCCTGAGGAGACGATCCGATTTTCTCCGGAGGCTGACGATCGGGAATCTGATTTCGACGGCCTCACGGAAATAGCTAAAGAAGGCGTATCTCTTGTCGTTCGGAGTGGGGGAGGCCTGGCCGGCGAGACTTTTGAACCAGCCGGAGAGAAGACGACTATCGGGCGCCATCCGGACAGCAATATCTTTCTCGACGACATCACCGTATCACGCAACCACGCTGTGCTGATTCAGAAACCCGACGGTTTTTACATTCAGGACCAGGGAAGCCTCAACGGTACATATGTGAACCGGGCCAGGGTGGAAACCCAGAAACTGACAGATGGTGATCAGGTGCAGGTCGGAAAATACAAGCTAACCTACATTGAGCGATGAGCGACGAAGGTGGCCCCGGCGCCACTAACAAGGCGCTTACGATAGGCGCGGTAGTCGAGCTTCTCAAGACCGAATTCCCGGATGTCAGCATCAGCAAGATCCGTTATCTCGAAGATGAGAAGCTGATATCGCCCAAGCGCACTTCTGGTGGATACCGACTGTTCTCCAAGGCCGATGTCGAGCGGTTGCGCACCATCCTCTCTCTGCAGCGCGATGAGTTCCTGCCGCTTAAAGTCATTCGCCAGGAACTTTCAAGGAAGGGGACTGTGGCCGTAAGGCCGGCCAGTGGCAGACGGTTCAAGAAGGTCAGCCTCAAGGCTCCCGCGGCTTCTGACACTAAAAGCTACACACTTGAAGAAGCTGTCGAGGCTTCCGGAGCGGAAGGTGACCTGGTGCGTGAGCTGGAAGAGTACGGGCTTATCAGCGGCGTTTCCACTGGAGGAACGCGCCGATATGACCAGACCGATGTTGAGATCATGGCGGCAGCATCCGACCTGGCCCAATACGGCGTTGGCGCCCGCAACCTGAGGACCCTCAAGAGTTCCGTGGACCGGGAGTCGGCACTGCTGCTTCAGATACTCTCACCGACGCTTCGGTCACAGAATCCCCAGACGCGCAAGGAAGGGGTGGCGGCTCTGGAAAACCTTGCAACTGTCTCGTCATATCTCAAACATCTGCTGCTTATCAAAGACCTTAGAAATTACACGACGTCATAGACCATAATAACGTTTTATAGTCAAGTTACCCGGGCTTGTCATCCAGGCTCGTGAAAAGAGATGAAAGGAGCGAAGTTCATGGATCTGGCCGCAAAGATCAGAGACATCCCTGATTTTCCCAAGAAGGGAATACTATTCAAGGACATAACGCCGCTGCTTCAGGATGCGGAATCGTTGCGATACGCGATCGATCAGATGGCAGAGTTCGGAGTGGGGAAGAAGATCGATGTAGTCGTCGGCGCCGAAGCGAGGGGTTTCATCCTGGGGGCGGCCCTGGCATACACTCTGGGCGCTGGTTTTGTGCCGGCTCGCAAGCCGGGCAAACTGCCCTTCCTGACCGTGGCTGCTGAGTATGACCTCGAATACGGAACAGACAGCCTGGAAGTCCACAACGACGCGATAGTTCCAGGAACGAGGGTACTGGTCCACGATGATCTTCTGGCAACCGGTGGTACCGCACGAGCAAAGTGCGACCTGGTGGAGAAGCTTGGGGGCGAGGTAGTCGGAGTGACTTTCATTGTCGAGCTTTCATTCCTGGGCGGGCGCGAGAAACTCAAGGAATACGATATCCTGAGCCTGATCAAATATGACGGTGAGTAGGGGAGCAGATACGATTATCTGAGAAAAAGCGATATCCCGATGACACCAGAGGCGCTTAACAGCGCCTCTTTTTTCTAGCGGTATATCTCGGCGCTGACGAATCCCACGCCGGTTATGCCGATCGCCTGTGCGCTTGAATAAGACAGATCGAGTATGCGGCCACCGACATATGGGCCCCGATCGTTGATCCTCACAAACACCGATCGGCCATTATGGGTGACTTTGAGCCAGGTGTTGAAAGGCAGGGACTTGTGGGCCGCGGTGAATCCGTACATGTTGTAGATTTCTCCGTTTGCGGTCGTATTACCCTGAAAACCGGGGCCGTACCAGCTCGCCATGCCGCTCAGCGCTATGCCGGTTGCATTAAGTCCGGGTGGAGGATCGTTGGAAACCACTACTGATGGTCCCATAACGCCGTTGTATATGCTGCCGGCGTCGATTGACGCTGATTCCTCAGCCACACGGCGCAGTTCTTCCTGGTCTTCACGGTTTCTGGCCTGGTTGAGCTCGACCATCTGCCTGTCCATGGCTGTCTTGCCAGTCGCAAGCTGATTCTCCAGTTCGAGCTTTCTCGATTTCAGGGCATTGGTATCAAAAGCCTGGTCCTGTTTCAGCCCGTCAACACGCTCTCTTGCTTCGCGAACCGCGTCTGCTTCACCCTTGACGCGTCTTACCAGTCGCTCATCGTTCTCAGAAACCTTGCCCAGGTATGATAATCGGGCGAGCGAATCGGCGAAATCCTCGCTGCTGAGCGCTACATCGTAAAAATTTGATTCTCCCAGCTTGTAAATAGCTGAAATGCGGCCCTCGTAGGTCAAAAGGGTCTGATTATACCTATCTTCGGCATTGTTGAGCCTGGCGGTCGCGTCAGCAAGCTCAACGCGTCTCTGGTTGAGATAGACCTCAGCGTTTGCCAGCTTGCCATCGATTTGAGCCAGCTCGAGGCGGGCGTTTTCCAGATTCTTCCGGTCTGAAGCGATCCTGTCAGCGATATCCTGCGAGCTGTTCTCGGCGCCGGCTGACGAAACGGCTATCAGAAAGCAGAAGAAAACAGACAAGATCGCTAAAAGAAATATTCTCATTCCCTGAGAATGCCGCAGAATGCTGTATTTTAATCCCATAAACGCTGTTTCCATTTCCCTGTAAGGACCCTGGACCACGGGAATAATAGATACACATACAAATACGTGGCATCTATCGACAGTGACCGCAGAGAGTTTAGTACAAAAGAGGGGGGTCGTAATAGGGTTTATAGATAATTCAAATATAACTAAGGTTACATAACATATATTATCGTGCACGAATGGTGGAGGGTCTGAAGGCGTCGGGGGTACCTGCGGCTGGCGTAACCGTCTTATTGGATTGCCGATATGGCTGGAATGCAACTGAACGGCCTGGCCGGAATACGGCTAAACAGGCCTGGACTGATTCTGAGTGCTAATGAAACCGCTCGTTACGGGGGAATTCCATGCTAATGGGAAATATTCAGTGATGCGGAAGGAAAAAGTGCTTCAGACCAGCTCATCCAGAACGGCCATGACGCTTTCGGCAGCAGCGCCGATGTCGAATTTATGCTCTTCGCCTGTTCCGCGCAGCTGGACCTCGACGACGCCGTCGGCAACCGAACGTTTGCCTACGGTGACCCTGATGGGGCAACCGAGCAGTTCTGCGTCCTTGAACTTTGCTCCGGGCGAGATAACCCGGTCGTCGAACAGGACCTCGGCTCCAGCAGCCATGAGCTCTGAATAAAGCTTTTCGGCGATTGCGGTCTGCTGGCTGTCCTTGGGCTGGACCAGGGCCAGATGGATGCTGAATGGGGCGATATTCATGGGCCAGGAGATACCTTTCTCATCAGAGAGCTGTTCCACGGCCGCTGCGGCTATGCGGGCGGGCCCGATGCCGTAGCTGCCCATGATGATCTTCTGTTCCTTGCCGTTCTCATCCAGGAAAGTGGCATTCATAGGCTCGCTGTATTTGGTGCCCAGCTTGAAGATGTTGCCGATCTCGATGACCTCTTCGATGCTGAGAGGCTTCTGGCAGTGCGGACAGGCTTCATTTGCCTTCACACGGCGGATATCAGCCAGCTCAGCCTCGAAGTCCGTTCCCAAAACCACGCCTCTGATGTGAAACCCGTCACGATTGGCTCCGGTGACGAAAACCCCACGCTCCAGCGATTCATCCGCTATTTTGCGTATTTCAAGGCCGACAGGGCCGATGAAACCTGCTTCGGCGCCGGTCAGCTCCCTGATCTCCTCCGCATTTGCGGGCCTGCTCGCGCCGATAACGCGGTTCAGCTTGGATTCCTGGACTTCCTGGTCACCGCGCACCATCACCAGAACCGGGCCGTCATCAGTTATAAGTAGCAAAGATTTGAGTAGCAGCACCGGATCCACTTTCAGGAACGCGGAAACCTCATCGATGGTGCGCACATCCGGCGTGGCGACCTCGACGACGCCCGCATCCGGGAACTCAGGCACCCCCGAGATCGATCTGGCAAGTTCGACGTTTGCGGCGTATCCACAGTCGCACAGGGCCACTTCGTCCTCGCCGGCGGCGCTGGGGGCCATGAACTCATGGGCGGTAGCGCCGCCCATCATTCCAGGATCGCTCTCAACCATGTAAAAACGGATACCACAGCGATGGAAGATGCGAGTATATGCCTGGATATGCAGCTCGTAGTTCTGCTCAAGGGCCTGCTCGTCGGTATCGAAGCTGTAGGAATCCTTCATGATGAACTCGCGGGTGCGCAGGATGCCGCTTTTCGGCCTGGCTTCGTCGCGCAGCTTGGTCTGGATCTGGTACCAGACCTGGGGCAGGTCCTTGTAAGAGCGTATCTCCTTGGCCGCAAGCCAGGTGATGACCTCTTCGTGGGTCATGGCCAGGACCATGTCCCGGCCGCCGCGGTCCTTGAGGCGGAACATCTCGTCGCCTATCTCGTCGTAACGGCCGGTCGTCTGCCAGATCTCAGCAGGGTGCATCACCGGCATTGAAAGCTCCTGGGCGCCGATGGCGTTCATCTCATCGCGGATTATCGCGCAGATCTTGTCCATGACCCGCAGGCCTAGCGGCAGGTAGATATAAAGCCCGGCGGCAAGCTGGCGCACCAGCCCGGCACGGACCATCAGCTTATGGCTGATCGCCTCGGCTTCGGCCGGGTCTTCTTTAAGTGTTGGGAAGAATAGTCTGGATGCTCTCATGATACCGGCACTAAGCCTACAGATTTTGCATGGGAAAGTACAAGGGGACTACTTTTTTTCCTGAGACTTTTCGATCTCCTCGAAAAGGGCGTCGACCAGTTCGTTCTCAGGTACCTTGCGGATCGGTTCGCCGTTGGCGAAGACCAGCCCCTCCCCCTTGCCGCCGGCTATGCCGAAATCAGCCCGGCGGGCTTCGCCGGGACCGTTGACCACGCAACCCATGACGGCTACTTCGATAACGGAGTCGAAGCTCCTAAGCCGCCGTTCGACTTCCATGGCGATGGCCTCGACGTCGATCTCGGTTCTGCCACAGGTGGGGCAGGATATCAGTTCAGGGCCATACTCTCTCAGACCCAGGCTGCGCAGGATCTCGTACGCGACCCTAATCTCCTCGACGGGATCGCCCGTGAGCGATACCCTTATGGTATCCCCCACTCCCCGTGCCAGCAATGAACCGATGCCTACGGCGCTCTTGATGGAGCCGGCCCATCGGGTTCCTGCTTCAGTAACGCCCAGGTGGATCGGATAATCGATCAGCTCCGCGAGCTGCAGGTTGGCTTCGATGGTCTCGGTGACGGAAGAGGACTTGGCGGAAACCTTGAAATCACGGAAATCCAGATCCTCGAAAAGAGTTACATAATCCTTGATTGTCTCAACCAGGGCCCTTGCCGGCTCGCGTTCAGCCAGATCGCGCTTCTCCTTAGGCAGGGAACCGGAATTAACACCGATACGCACTGGTATGCCGGCGTCGCGAGCGGCGTCAAGCACCGAGCTGACGCGGTCGCGGCTGCCGATGTTCCCGGGATTGATCCTCAGGCCGCTGGCGCCGGCGGCCACGGCAGCGATGGCCAGATCCGCCTTGAAATGTATGTCGGCCACAACCGGTAAGGGGGATTCAGCGGTGATCGCAGACAGAGAATCGACAGCGGCCATATCGGGCACGGCGACCCGGGCAATCTCGCAGCCATAAGCTGCCAGGCTGCGGATCTGGCCCAGAGTTGCCTCGACGTCACGGGTGTCGGTGTTCGTCATCGACTGCACCGCCACCGGTGCGCCGCCGCCGACCGGCACTTTCCCGATCAGAATCTGCCTCAAGCTTGCCATTCAGGTTTCACCACCATGATCTTATTCTTGCAGGCCATTTAGGGCTGGAGCTCAAATCCGGGTCCCATCAGCCGCTGCACGTCGTTCATCAGACCCATCAGGAAAAGCAGGGCGAACAGCATCAGCCCGATGACTGAAACCCGCTCGAACACCTCGCGGCGCACCGGCGAGCCCTTCACTTTTTCGATGATATTGAACAGGACATGGCCGCCGTCGAGTGGCAGTAACGGCAGCAGATTGAAGATGGCCAGCTGCAGGCTGATGAAACCGAGCACGCGCAGGTAAAAACTCCAGCCAAGCTCGATCGTCTTGGATGAGAAGGCGACGATACCGATAGGCGACGACAGTTCCTCACGGCTCTGCTCGCTGATAAATAGGTTCTTGATGGCGATGAACACCTCGCCGGTGATGAATCTGAGATCAGATGCAGAAGCTGAAACCGCCTCGGTAAAGGAGAGGCCGTGATATCCGATCAGTTCGGCATCGAAGACGATCCCGAGGATGCCTTCGCCAGTTTCCTCATTCGTGCCGACATTCGCGGGAACCGTTAGCTGGCGGCCGTCCCGTTCGACCACGAGGACGACAGAGCGGCCGGGCAGCGAACGCAGCTCATCCCTCAGCACTTCCGGGTTTTCGGAAAAGACGCCGTTTATGGCAAGGATCTTGTCACCCTGCTGGAGGCCGGCGCGCTCGGCGCCGCTTTCGACCTGGATGTTCGAGACTGCTAAAGTCGCCTGATATTCCGGGATGCCCTGCCAGTAAAAGATGAAGAAGAACAGACCCGCGAACAGCAGGTTCATGCCGGCTCCGGCGGAGATGACGATGATGCGCTGCCAGACCGGCTTGGCCACGTAGGCGCGGGGCTTGACGTCATCCGGCAGCTCTTCCTCGCGGGTCATGCCCGAGATCTTGACATAGCCGCCGAGGGGGATGAAGCCGATGCCGTACTCGGTCTCACCGAATTTTTTCTTCAGGGCAGCCGGCGGAAAACCAAGGTAGAATTTTTCCGCCCGCATGCCAAAGGCTTTGGCGGCCAGAAAATGCCCGAGTTCGTGCACCATGATGAGAAATCCGATTCCAAGGATGGCGATAGCTATCAGCATGGAGGCTAGGTGATAAGGGATTCTGCCTGGCGGCGCGCTGCAGTATCGACTTCGGCGATATCCTCCAGCCCGGCGATCGCTGAAGCCAGGTCTCCGTCCATCGCAGCCAGCGTTTTTTCGATGATGCCAGGTATTTCCAGAAAGCGGATGCGCCCGCCGAGGAACGCCGCGACGGCGATCTCATTGGCGGCGTTAACAGCTATAGGTGCTCCGCCACCGCGCCTGCCTGCCTCGATGGCTATCTCCAGGCAGGGGAACGCGTCCAGATCAGGCTTGAAAAACGACAGTTCACCCTGTTTGATAAGGTCCAGTTGCGGCATAACCACAGGCAGGCGTTCCGGGTAATTCAGGGCATAAGCTATCGGAAGTTTCATGCTGGGCAGGCCCATCTGCGCCAGCACCGAACCATCCCTGAAACGGACCAGGGAATGGACGACTGACTGTGGATGAACAAGCACATCGATCTCATCATAGCCGGTTCCAAACAGATGGTGGGCCTCGATGACCTCAAGGCCCTTGTTCATCAGTGTAGCTGAATCAATCGAGATCTTGCTGCCCATCTTCCAACGGGGATGATTGAGGGCGTCATCCCGCGTTACCTTTTCCAGCCGATCCCGGCCCAGGCCGAAGAACGGTCCTCCCGATGCTGTCAGGAAGATGCGCTCGAGCCCTTCCTCCTGTCCCTGCAGGCACTGGAAGATGGCGCTGTGTTCGCTGTCCACCGGCAGGATGCGGATTCCTTTCCGGCTGGCTGTCTCCATAATCAGGCTGCCAGCTACCACCAGGCTCTCCTTGTTAGCCAGAGCCAGGTCGATTCCCCGGTCGAGTGTTGCCATGGTAGCCTCAAGGCCCGCAGCCCCGACGACGGCGTTCAAAACGATATCGCAGTCAACCGAATCGACCAGCCCCCGGATACAGCCCGGTCCCGAGAGGACCGAGACGCCTGGCAGTTCCTCGATGACCTTGCTGGCCGCGTTCTCATCGAGGATCGCCACATGGCTCGCTCCGGACTCCGTGGCCTGCTTGACCAGCAGTTTATGGCTGGTACCAGCGGCGAGCCCCGCTACTTCCAGGCCGGGCGTCTCTGCTATGACCTCGAGCGCCTGCTTGCCGATGGAGCCTGTTGATCCAAGTACAAGGACTTTCTTCATCTAGCCTCCGTTGCCTACCATGGCGGTCACGACGTAAAAAGCAGCGACAGCCGCGAAGATGAGTGAATCGAAACGGTCGAGAATACCGCCGTGACCCGGGATGATGGTACCGGCATCCTTAACATGTGATGCTCTCTTCACATAGGACTCGAACAGGTCGCCAAGCGGTGCCGCAATAGCTATGACAAGCCCCAGTACAAAAAACTGCCCCGAACCCATCCAGGGAAGAGATTTGCCCGCGATCAGAACAACCACGATCGTGCCGATGACACCGGCCAGCGTGCCCTCGATGGTCTTGTTCGGAGATATCACCGGAGATATGGGCCGCTGCCCCAGGTAATGGCCGACGGCATAAGCCACAGTATCTGAGGTCCAGGTGGCCAGCAGAACGACGATGACGAGGCTGATGCCATATGTGGGCGTACGCAACAGGATCACATGTGCGAATCCTATCCCGACGTAGAAGGCTCCGAAAAATGTGACGGCCATCTCCCCCACCATCTCCGGCTTGAGGCCGCGGATCGCATGGAGGATGAACGTCAGCGCAAACAGGTATACGCAGCCACGCATGGCCCCTTCCAGGCCGCCGGTATGCGCACCGATGAGGATCAATGCCGCACCACCATAGCCGGCCAGGAGATTGGGCCGGTAGGACCTGGTCATGCGATAAAACTCGTGAAGGCCGAGGATGCTGAGAACGACCAGCGCTATCAACAGCGGGATGCCGCCGGTGTAGACCACGATGATAGCGAGGATGGCGCCGACGACGCCGACGAGTGCGCGAGTGATCAGCATCGCGGCCTACCTGGCTCCGAATCGGCGCTGGCGCCTGCCGAATTCAGCCAGCGCTTCAAGTAGATCCTGCTCGCCAAAATCAGGCCAGAGCTTTTCAGAAAAATACAGTTCACAGTATGCGCATTGCCAGAGGAGGAAGTTGCTAACGCGCTGCTCGCCGCTGGTTCGTATGAGCAGTTCCGGGTCGTGCATCTCCGGCGCGTAAAGATATTTGCTGAAGTCGACATCTTCTCCGGCTGCGAGTCCGTTGCCAGCTGCCGCCCTCGCGGCGTCGATTATCTCGGAACGGCCGCCGTAATTAAATGCGATATAAAGGGACATAGTGCTGTTTGCCGCCGAGAGTTTTTCCGCCCATTCCATTTTCCCCAGAAGCTTTTCGGAAAGGTCCTGCCGCCTG
The DNA here is from genome assembly GCA_030650885.1 of Thermoleophilia bacterium. Lineage (GTDB taxonomy): Bacteria > Actinomycetota > Thermoleophilia > BMS3ABIN01 > BMS3ABIN01 > JACRMB01. Next base: position 1,524 of record JAUSDE010000099.1, on the reverse strand, counting down.
CCGATGAAACGGACTCTGACGTCCTTTTCAGCCAGTTCCGGGACTTCCCTGTCGATCAGCTCACCGAACATCTTCATGAGATCATCGACTTCCTGCTCGGGACGCTGCCAGTTCTCGGTTGAAAAAGCATAGACGGTGAGTTCCCTGATGCCGGCCTGCCGGGCTGCCTTGATGGTGCGCTTGAGCGCCTTTGCGCCTTCGCGGTGGCCGGCGATGGCGGGCATGTGGCGCCGCTGCGCCCACCGCCCGTTGCCATCCATGATGACGGCGACATAGTGGGGCGTGTTTTCCGCATCTAATAAAAAATCTTCGCTTTCAGTCCTGCTCCGGCGAAGATTTCCAAAGAGGTTACGCAGGCCGGCCATCACACCTCCAGGATCTCGCCTTCCTTGTGCTTCAGCATCTCTTCGATCTTTTCGATGTGCTTGTCTGTCACTTTCTGGAAATCTTCCTTTGTGCGGCGCAGATCGTCCTCAGAGATCTCGCCATCCTTCTGCAGTTCCTCGATATCGTGGAGAACATGGCGTCGGATATTACGCACCGCCACGCGGCCGTTCTCAGCAAGGCTCTTGACCACCTTGACCAGCTCGTGTCGGCGTTCCTCAGTCAGTTCCGGGATCGAAAGGCGGATGACGTTGCCGTCGTTGTTGGGGTTCAGACCCAGCTCCGACTCCATGAGCGCGTGTTCGATATCTTTCATCCCGGATTTGTCATATGGGGTGATCACGAGCAGCCTGGGTTCGGGCGCGCTCAGATTGGCCAGCTGCTTGAGTGGGGTCTTGCTGCCGTAGTAATCGACGATTATGCGATCCAGCAGTGCGGTCGATGCTCTGCCGGTTCGGATAGTATTGAACTCGTTGTGGGTGGCGACAACAGCCTTGTCCATGCGGTCGCGTCCGTCTGCAAGAAATTCCTCGACCATCTCGTTCATCTGGCCTCCCTCGGGCTCTCTGTATAACCGCTTATTTCGCCGGTGAGCTTACTATAGTTCCGGCTCTTTCGCCAGAAAGCACCAGCTGGATATTAATCTCGTCGGTCATGTTGAAGACGTGGATCGGCAGGTTGTTGTCCATGCACAGTGACAGGGCCGTCGTGTCCATAACCCGGAGCCCGCGCTCGATGGCTTCCAGATGGGTTACTTCCGGCAGGAATACCGCGTCGGCATTAAGTTCGGGATCCGAATCATAAACGCCGTCGAAACTGCGCTTGGCCATGAGGATGGCCTCGGCGCCGATCTCGAGCGCCCGTAACGCGGAGGCGGTATCAGTAGTGAAATACGGGTTGCCGGTGCCAGCGGCGAAAATCACGATCCTTTTCTTCTCGAGGTGCCTGATGGCACGGCGACGTATGTAAGGCTCCGCTACTTCCTGCATGTGAATCGCCGACTGCACCCGGGTATCCAGGCCCAGTTTTTCCATCCCGTCCTGCAGGGCAAGGGCATTCAGCACGGTGGCGATCATGCCCATGTAGTCACCGGTTGCGCGGTCCATGCCACGGGTGCTGCCGGCGACGCCGCGGAAGATG
>JAUSDE010000095.1 GCA_030650885.1 Thermoleophilia bacterium | reverse complement strand
CCCGAGCCCGAGCCAGAACCCGAACCCGAGCCCGCGCTCGAGCAAGAATCTGCGCCAGAACCCGAGCCCGAGCCCGAGCCAGAACCCGAACCCGAACCCGAGCCGCTCATAGTTGAACGCGCGTTTGACGTTTCCACTGCTTCAAACAAAGCCCGCGCGGAAGAGGCGCTCACGTGTTTCGAAAAAGCGATCGAGTTGAATCCCGGCGATGCCACAGCGTGGCTTGACAAGGGACTCACCCTGCAGGCCCTGTCCCGCTTCGACGAGTCACTTGCGAGTTTCGACAGGGCCATCGAGATAAATCCGAACGATGGCGAATCTTTTTACGGCAAGGCGGAGAGCCTCAGAAGCCTGGAGCAGTTCCCGCAGGCCATCAGGGAATTTGACCGTGCGGCTGAGCTGGACCCGAGACTGGCAGGAGCAAGATTCGGCGCCGGGCTATGTTTCCAGAGCATGGGACACTTCGAGGAATCACTGTCAGCTTTCGATAGCGCTATCAAAATCGATCCGCGCCATGAAGAAGCATGGTACAGCAAGGGTCTCAGCCTTAACCGGTTATCTCGATTCGATGAGGCCGGCCGCTGTTTCGACCGGGCCGTGGATATCGAACCTGGCCATGCCCAGGCCTGGAACGGCAAGGGCGCCAGCCTGCAGAGCCTGGGCCGCGACGCGGAGGCTCTCGCCGGTTTCGACAGCGCTATCAGGCTGGATTCCGGGAATCCCGATTTCCACTACGGCCGCGGCGAGAGCCTGCGGCGGCTGGGCCGCTATCGCGAAGCCCTGCGAAACCTGGAAGCTGCGCTGAAGCTTGACGATACTCGCGCGGACGCCTGGTATAGCCGGGGCGAATGCCTGCGGCAACTGAACCGCTTCGATGAGGCGCTTGCCAGTCTCGACAGCTCCCTTGCCCTCGACGACTCATCGGCGGCTACCTGGTTCAGCAAGGCCGAATGCCTTCGCTCCAGGGCCGGTTACCAGGAGGCGATCGATTCTTACGACCGCGCCCTGGCACTTGATGACCACGACGGGCGGACCTGGTTCGGCAAAGCCGAAAGCCTCCGCTCACTCGAAAAATTCGAGGAATCCCTGGCGATCTATGACAGGGCGAACGAGCTCGGCCCTGAAGCCGGATCTTTTTATGGCAAGGCCGCAAGCCTGCGTATGCTGGAGCGTTTCGAGGAAGCTCTCTCTGATTTCACCAGGGCGATCGCCATCGAGCCACGTCATCAGCAGGCATGGTACGGCAAGGGTGAAAGCCTGCGCCGGCTCGGCCGCTACAAGGAAGCCATCACCGCCCTGGACCGGGCGCTGGAGCTTGACGATCGCGACGCCGAAACCTGGTTCAGCAAGGGAGAGAGCCTGCGCTATCTATCAAGATTCGAAGATGCGATCAACGGTTTTGACATGGCGCTGGAGCTGCAGCCCGAGCACCATGGTTCCTGGTATGGGAAAGGCGAGTGCCTTCGCCGGCTCGGCATGTATGAACTGTCGGCCGCGGCGTTCGACCGGGCTCTCAAACAGGAGCCCAGGGATGCCGCAGCGCTCTTCGGCAAGGGGATGAGCCTCCACAGCCTCGGCCGTTTTGAACGGGCGCTTACCGCTTTTGACAGAGCGCTCAGGATTGATACAGCACAGGTTGCCGTCTGGTCCGGCAAGGGCACGAGCCTGCTGGCGCTCGAGCGGTATGACAAGGCAGTAGCCGCATTCGACAAGGCGCTCGTGCTGGATGCAGCCGACGCCGGCTTGTGGCTTGGAAAAGGCCGGGCGCAGAATGGCCTCACCCGTTTCGGCAAGGCCGTGGAAGCTTTCGACGAAGCCATAAAGATCGACTCCCGCCTGGCGGCCGCATGGTTCAGCCGGGGAGATAGCCTTTTGAACCTCGACCGTTACGATGAGGCCATCGGCAGTTTTGACAAGGCGCTGGAAGCCGAGCCCCGGCATGAGCGCGCCCTGTATGGACGGGGGCTTGGATTCTATGGCCTCGGCGAGTTCGACAGGGCCATCGAAGCCTTCGACAAGGCCCTGGCCATCGACGCAGAAGACGGCGATGCCTGGTGCGGCCGCGGCCTCAGCCTCCACAGCCTCGCCCGTGACGAAGAGGCTATCCGCAGTTACGAAAGAGCCCTGGCAGTCGACGAGCTGTTCCAGCAGGCCTGGTTCGCCCGCGCCGAGAGCCTGCGGGCTCTGTGCCGCCAGGAAGACGCCATCACCACGTACGACCAGGCGCTTCTTCTTGACCAGCGTGATGCACGCGCCTGGTTCGGCAAGGGCGCGAGCCAGAAGATCATGGGCGATCTTGAAGCGGCCATCGCCAGTTTCGACAAGGCCGTCCACTATGCTCCGAAAGATGCGGCCGCCTGGTTCGTCAGGGGCAACTGCCTGCATGAGGCCGGAAGTTATCAGCGGGCCGTGAACAGTTACGACAAGGGGCTCAAGGTTGACCCGAAGGACGCCGCCGTCTGGCTCGCCCGCGGCATGAGCCTGAACCGGCTGGAGCGTTTCGAGGAGGCCATCAAGGATCTCAACCGGGCCATCCGTCTGGACGCCGGCTTCGCGGAAGCGTGGTTCCACAAGGGCTGGTCGCTGGAAAGCCTCGGCCGCCTGGACCGCGCCATCGAAAGCTTCAACCGGGCCATAGCAATCGACAACCAGTTCGCGGAGGCCATGTTCAACAAGGGCCGCGTGCTCAATCGCCTCGGGCATTTCGACGGGGCGCTCGAAAGCTTCGACGAAGCGCTGGCTGTCGACAGCCTGATGGCGCGGGCCTGGCGCCATCGCGGCGTCAGTCTCCACAATCTGGGCCGTTTCGAAGAGGCGGTCTCCAGCTTCGACCGGGCACTGGCGATCGACGCCAGGGACAAGCGCAGCTGGAACGGCAAGGGCCTGGCTCTGCATAAGCTCGGTCGTTATGACGAAGCCATCCACTGTTTTGACATCGCGCTGGAGCTGGAACCGGATGACGCCGAGGCCTGGGCTAACAAGGGTGTCAGCCTTCGCGAGCTGGCCCGCAAACCCTGATCCCGGAAATCCTCGTTTCCGGATCTGCCACGGAATGACGATCAAGGCCTCATGACTGAGATCCTTCGCCAGCAGGAGATGAAACCATCAGACTGGGAACGCCTGAGCGCTTCGCTGAACCGGGGCGAACTTGCAGTCCTTCCTTCCGACACTGTATACGGCCTAGGTTGTCTGGCTACTATTCCCCGTGCGATCGAGCGTATTTATGAGGTGAAGCGGCGCGAGCAGAAAAAGCCGGTGGCGCTTGTGTTCACGGGAGCCGAGCAGATATTGACGCTAGTACCAGAGCTTCCGGAAACGATCAGCAGCGCCCTCGGCAGGCTGCTCCCTGGCCCCATCACCGCCATCATCCCATTTGATGAAGGGACGGGCGGCATCCGCGTACATGGGGGCGGTAGCATCGGTGTCCGCATCATCCCGCCTCCCGCCGGAGATATATATCTGAATTTGCCCGGTCCCCTTGCGATCACGAGCGCTAACCTTTCGGGGCAGGCGGATGCGGCCGCCATCGAGCAGATACCCGACGAGGTTCTTGACACCTGCGGGTTCGTGCTCGATAACGGCAGCTGCGGGCAGGCCATACCCTCGACCGTCGTCGATCTGCGGCCCCTGGCCGAGGGCGGAACACCGGCAATTCTCAGGCAGGGGTCCATGGATCTGATGGAGATATTGGAGCGGCTGGGTTCATGAATCCGCCTGATAAAGTCTCCCTTCTCTTCGTGTGCACCGGTAACATCTGCCGCAGCCCACTGGCGGAGGCTTTTCTGAAGGATTATGCCTCGAAGCAGGGCCTGGCCGGCCGCATCGAAGTGAGTTCGGCCGGCACCCACGGCTGGGACGGCAATCCCGCCACAGTAGAGGCCCGGACGGCCGGGGCCCGCCACGGGCTGGACCTTTCGGGGCATCGTGCCCGCGAAGTACGCCGCCCGATCATGGATGAGAACGATTTCGTCCTCGCCATGACCATCAGGCAGCACGAATGGCTGCTGAGGACGTTCCCGGAAAGTGAAAATAAGATATACTTGGCTCTGTTGTTTCCGCGCCGCCTGGCGGGGGAATCTCCGGAAGTGGCCGATGTTCCAGACCCCATGGGTGAGTCGGTCGCGTTTTATCTGGATGTGCTGGAGATGCTCCGGCCGGCTCTGCCGGCTATCCTCGGCGGCGCCCTCAGGGAGGAGACCACTTGAAGATCGCTATCGCTGCAGACCACGCCGGTTTCCGGCTGAAGCAGACTATAATCGACCGCCTCGAAGCGGAAGGGCACCGGCTATTCGACATGGGCACAAACGACGAAGCCAGCTGTGACTATCCTGTCTATGCAATCGAGGTGTCGCGCTCCGTCGCCGCCGGTGAATCCGACCGCGGCATCCTCATATGCGGTACCGGTCTCGGCATGTGCATCGCGGCCAACAAGGTGGCCGGCGTCCGGGCGGTAGGGCCCTGTGACGAAGTCCAGGCGGAGATGAGCCGGCGCCACAACGATGCCAATGTCCTGTGCCTGGGAGAGCGGACCATGGGGGCGGACAAAGTCTTCGAGATCATGGAGGTATGGCTGGCGACTCCTTTTGACGGCGGACGCCACGCAGAGCGGTTGGGCCTCATCACGGAACTGGAAGAGCGATGAGCGAGCCGAAAGCGGAATCCAGGACCCAGGAAGATTTTCTCGCGCCTCTCCAGGACGTGGACCCGGAACTCGCGGCGCTGGTCAGCGACGAGCTGGCGCGCCAGCGGCAGACGGTCGAACTGATCGCCTCAGAGAATTTTACCAGCCGCGCAGTGCTCGAAGCGGCCGGCACTATCCTCACCAACAAGTATGCTGAAGGTTATCCGCACGCGCGTTACTACGGCGGTTGCGAAGTGGTTGACGAGGTGGAGACCCTTGCCATTCAGCGCTGCAAATCGCTGTTCGGCGCCGAGCATGTGAATGTCCAGCCCCACAGCGGTTCTTCGGCCAACCAGGCGGTCTATTTCGCCGACCTGGCACTGGGCGACAGCGTCCTCGCCATGAAGCTCGATCACGGAGGCCATCTCTCACACGGCCTTAAAGTCAATTTTTCCGGCAGGATCTATCATTTTCACAGCTATGGGCTGGACCGCGAGACCGGCCGCCTGGACTACGACGAGATCGAGCGCCTGGCCCAGGAGCACCGTCCGGTGCTTATAGTCGCGGGCGCCAGCGCCTATCCGCGCCAGATCGACTTCGAGCGCTTCGCCGCGATCGCCAGGGGCGTGGGAGCAAAGCTGATGGTGGACATGGCCCATATCGCCGGCCTGATCGCCGCCGGCCTGCATCCCGACCCGGTCGGGCCCAGTGACTATGTCACGACGACTACGCACAAGACGCTGGCGGGGCCGCGCTCCGGCGTGATCCTCTGCAAGCAGCAGTACGCGAAGAGCATCGACAAGGCCATCTTCCCGGGCCTGCAGGGCGGTCCTTTGATGCACATCATCGCGGCCAAGGCGGCGTGTTTCAGGCTGGCGGCCACCGATGAGTTCCGCGAGCGCCAGAAGCGGACGATCGCCAACGCATCCCGTCTGGCGGCATGTCTCAAGGATGGCGGCATCAACCTGGTCTCAGGTGGAACCGACAACCACCTGATGCTGGCTGATCTGACCAACATCGGCATCACCGGCATCGAGGCGGAAAACCGTCTCGAAGAGGTGGGCATAACAGTGAACAAGAACGCCGTGCCTTATGACGAACTGCCACCGACTGTCACCAGCGGCATCCGCATCGGCACGCCGGCCGTCACCACCCGCGGCTTTCGCGAGCCGGAGATGGAGCAGATCGCCTCGATCATGCTGGCGACGCTAAGCCCTCATATTACCGCCGACGAGGTCAAGCGTCTGCGCCAGAAGACCGACGAGCTGCTCGCCGGGTTCCCGCTTTATCCTCACCTGTAAGGTCAGACTCCGTCAGCAGGAAAGCCGGGCGCTGAAAAGAATTATGAGTTGACGTTGCCTGAATCCGGCAACCCTCGGCTTGCCCGCCGGTTTGCAAATAACGGCACTGCCGGATAGGCTGTAAACGGTTTTTTCAACCACATGGGACCTCGCAAAATGGAAAAGAAGAAGGAAAAGAAAGAAGTGCTGGCCGCGGTTCCCCTTCCCCGAAAATCAGTCCGTCCCAGCTGGGACGAGTACTTCTTCCAGATCGCTCAGCAGGTAGCATCGCGTTCGACCTGCATGCGCCGTCAGGTGGGAGCCGTGCTGGTCAAGGACAAGCGGCTGCTATCCACCGGCTACAACGGCGCTCCACGCGATATCAGCCATTGCATCGATGTCGGCTGCCTGCGCGAAGAGCTGGGGGTCCCCTCGGGTGAGCGCCACGAGCTCTGCCGGGCGCTCCACGCCGAGCAGAACGCCATCGCCCAGGCGGCGCTACACGGTGTCAAGATCGAGGGTTCCACCCTTTATTGCACGCATCAGCCATGCTCCCTGTGCGCCAAGATGATTATTAATGCCGGAATCGTGGAAGTCTACTTTGATGAGGGCTACCCTGACGAACTCGCCACCGGCTTCTTCGCCGAGGCAGGCATCAAGCTTCACAAGATCGGGGGGTAATTGCCGGATCTCGGCGCCACACTTGAGTTCATCTTCCGTGATGAGGTAGCGGCGCTGGTCGCTTTTCTGCTGGCGGCGACGATCGTCTTCGCCGTCACGCCAACCGTCGGCAATATCGCCCGCCGGATGGGTGCGATGGACGAGCCTGATTCCCGCAAGATCCACGATGACCCTGTACCACGCCTCGGCGGCCTGGCAATATATTTCGGATTCATAATACCGGCGCTTCTCTTCCTGCCAATGACAAATGAGCTGAAAGGTGTCATGGTCGGGGCCTCTGTCATAACGTTGTTCGGCGCCGTCGACGATTTCCGTGGCACGACGCCGCTGGTCAAGTTCGGCGGCCAGTTCCTGGCGGCCGGCTGCCTGGTATGGTACGGCGTTCACATCGACTATTTCAGTCTGCCGTTCGTCGGCACTGTGGAACTTTCTCCCGCAATGGCGGTTATTCTGACCCTTATCTGGGTCGTCACGGTCGTCAACATCTTCAACTTCATCGACGGCATGGATGGCCTGGCGGCGGGCGTATGTACCATCGCCGCGGGCACCTTCGCCATAATCGCCATCTCGATGGGACGTCCCGAGGCAGGCATCCTCGCCGCCATCCTGGCAGGCACGACCCTGGGCTTCCTGCGGCACAACTTCTTCCCGGCGTCTATCTTCATGGGCGACTCGGGTTCGATGCTGCTGGGGTTCGTGCTGGCCGCGGTGACAGTGCATGGCGTGCTCAAGAGCGTGGCCGCCGTGACCCTGGTGATACCGCTGCTGATCATGGGCGTGCCCATGTTCGACCTTTCGCTCACTATAATGAGGCGGATGAAGAACCACCAGAACATCTTCCAGCCGGACCGCGGGCATCTGCACCACCGTCTGTTCAACATCGGCTTCTCCCAGAGGAAGGCCGTGCTGGTCCTCTACGCCTGGTGCACACTGATGAGCTCGCTGGCGCTCTCCATGAGGTTCGCCCCCGGGTTCGTCACGGTGATACTCGCCGGGCTGGTCATCGGTGTCAGCCTCTA
>JAUSDE010000090.1 GCA_030650885.1 Thermoleophilia bacterium | reverse complement strand
GTCGACGATGAGCCAGTTTCGCTCGATGTTGGATGGTTTTGCGACGTAAGTTTTCATAATCAATTCAAATCAGGCGCACATCAGGCGCGAAGAAGGATACTAGAGCAAAAAAAAGCAGCTGTCAAATATTTGAAATTGTCGTGCGGCCGCGTCGCCGGCGGTTCGACCGAAGCTGCGGCGATGAAGCCGCTTTGCTACAGTAGGTGATGTTGTCAATAAGACAGAAGGCATGGAAAAGCAATCAGCCCTCACGAATAGTCCGCTGACAAGCAGGGTGCTGGTCGTATGCAGCAAGGCTCCCGGCCCGGACGGCGCCCCTGGCGACCGCTGCTGGTTGCTGGCTGAAGCCCTGGCATCAGCACACGATGTCATACTGGCTCTGCCCCGGGTGACCCAGCTTTTCCATGAGGACTTCGCTGTAGTCTATTACAATGCCCGGAACGTAGGGCTGGTCGCTCACGATTCTGACGTGGTCGTCTGTGACTCCGAAGCTCTCGAATCGCATGCCCGCCTGGTAGAGGCGGGCAAACCCGTCGCCGTGGACGTCGCCGGAATCGACGCCATGACGGACGCACTGGCAGCCGCCGATTTTTATATCTGCCAGTCAGGGGAGGAGCGCGGTCGCTGGCTGCAATACCTGAAGGATGCAGGCAGGGTGAATCCGCACACCCTGGATGGCGACAGTGATCTGAGAAACCTGATCGATATAGTCCGGCCCGGAAGCGAGATACAACCGCTACTGGACTATTGTGCCGTACCGCGGTTCGCACGAGACCGGGGCACCCGCTATAGCAGCGCTGTCATTCCAGCTGCTCCTGTGAAGCCCGGAGGCATCGCCCATTACTGGCGGCGAATGCGGCATCTTTTTCGCAACGGCGGCTGGCGGGCGGTTTGGTCCCGTGGCGGAGCGGTAATAAAGAGGAGAATCTCCGGCAGGCGAAAAAATAGTTGAGTCATATTGCCATCGTATTATCGTGTCGGACCACTCAATATTTGACAGGAAAGAGGCGACAATGAACAAATTCTGGAAGCCCCGAGCCACGGCGCTGGCCATATCCATCATCCTGCTGGTTGCCCTGCTTGCTGTCGCGGCCGCCGGCTGCGGCGGCAACACGCCCAGTTCCGCCGCGCGGGACATGGTGCAGATGCTGTCGGACCGCCAGTTCGGCGAAGCCTATGATTCTTTCTCGTCGGCCTCACCCGTCCGGGAGATCCAGCGCGAGGATTTCATCTCCCAGATGGAGGCATCCCTGCCCGACGGCACGACCATAAGCGAGTTTTCGGTGACTGAGGAAAAAATCGATGGAGACAAGGCTACCGTCGCCTGGAAAGCCAAGGTCAAGATGCCGAACGAGGATGAACAGGACCTCGACGACAGCTTCTCCGCGGTTAAGGAAGACGACACCTGGATGATCGAGCAGTAGTTCGGCGACACCCGGGGAACGCGGCGGACTTCGGAAAGTAGCGCCGCAGTGCCCGTCCTGGCAGCGCTTGGCGACCTGGTGCAACGCGCCCCGGATTGCCCGTTCCGCGCTCATTCGCTATAGTACTGCACTTAGTGACGGTGCTGTTTTTCGCCGCACGTCAGGCATTCAAAGCAGGAGGAGAGTGTGACCGTGAGCGTCAATCCCCACATCTTTCGCGAGTATGACGTCAGAGGGCTCGTGGATGAAGACCTGGATATAGAGACAGTCGAGCTGCTGGGAAAGGGCTACGGCGTCTACATGAAGTCATTCGGCTACACCGAAGCGGTCGTCGGCCGTGATAACCGGCCAAGCTCGGCACCTTTCAGGGACGCGCTGATCCGGGGCATCGCCTCTACTGGTTGTGACGTCATCGACGTCGGCGAGCTGCCCACGCCAGCCTTCTACTTTTCATTGCAGGAATACAATAAACAGGCTGGCGTCATGATCACCGGCAGCCATAACCCGCCCCAATACAACGGATTCAAACTTTGCCGGGGGCACGGCACTATATATGGTGAGGAGATCCAGAAACTGCGAGCCATCATCGAAGCGGGAGAGTTTCCGTCCGGCGACGGCAAAGTGACTACCGCTGACCCGGTTCCGGCATATGCCGACTATATCTCCAACAATATCAAGGTAACACAGCCGCTTAAGGTGGTGGTCGACGCCGGCAACGGCGTCGGCGGCAAGGTGGCTCCCGATCTTCTAAGGCGGCTCGGCTGTGAAGTGGTGGAGCTCTACTGCGATCTGGACGGCAATTTTCCCAACCACTTCCCGGACCCGACGGTGCCTGCCAACCTGGAGGACCTGATCGCCACGGTAGCGAGGGAAGGCGCCGACCTGGGCATCTCGTTCGACGGCGATGCCGACCGCATCGGCGCCGTCGCCGACGACGGCAGCATAATCTGGGGCGACCAGCTGATGATCCTCTTCGCCCGCGACATCCTTGAATTCAACCCCGGCGGCACCATCATCTTCGAGGTGAAATGCTCGCAGGCACTGATCGAAGACATCGAAGCCCATGGCGGCAAGCCGCTTATGTGGAAGACCGGGCACTCGCTTATTGAGGCCAAGATTCGTGAGGAAAAAGCCTTGCTGGCCGGGGAGATGAGCGGCCATATCTATTTCGCCGACCGCTATTTCGGCTACGACGATGCCATTTACGCCGCCAGCCGGCTGGTGGAATTCATCGCCCGCAAGGGCGTAAAGCTTTCCGAGCTTCTCGCCGACATCCCACGCTACTATGCGACTCCAGAGATGCGCATCGAGTCCACTGAAGAGGAGAAGTTCCAGATCGTGGATACAGTGAAGCAGGAATTTTCAAAGGATCACGAGATCATCGACATCGACGGTGTGCGGGTAGTATTCCCCGACGGCTGGGGCCTCGTGCGCGCCTCCAACACCTCTCCTGTGGTTGTGGTTCGCTGCGAGGCGAAGACTCCGGAGCGGCGCGATGAGATCCAGGCGATGATCCTTTCCAAGCTCAGCAAATTTCCGTCGGTGGCGGACAACCTCAAATAGGTGGCGGGACTATATATGACTGATCACGACAGACAGGCACTGCTCAACCAGCTCGACGACACGGCAGCTATCCGATCGCTCGATTCACAGGACCAGTTCGGCATGGTCGCCGGGCTTCCCGGGCAGATGTTCGACGCATATCAGGCGGGCAGCAGGGTGGAGCTGGAACACGGCGGAGAAGTGGGCGGCATAGCTGTTGCAGGCATGGGCGGTTCTGCGATCGGCGCCGATGTCATCGCCTCCGTTTATGATGCTGAGTTGCCGAGCCCCATGGTGACCGTTCGCGGTTACAACCTGCCCCACTGGATCAGCAGCCGCAGCCTGATTTTCGTCGTCAGTTATTCCGGGAACACCGAGGAAACTATCTCCTGCCTTAACGAGGCCATGGAGCGCGGCTGCCGCATCATCTGCCTCAGCACGGGCGGCAAGGTCGGGAAGATCGCGGCGGAGAACAACCTTCCGTTCATCGAGGTCCCCAGCAGCCTGCAGCCCCGGGCCGCCATGGGATGGCTCTCTGTTCCCATCGCCGCGTGCCTGGAAAACCTTGGCCTGGTGGAGGCGGTTGAGGAAGACGTGCGTGAGACCGCCGAGGTGCTGAAAAAGTGCATCGAATCCTATGGTCCGGAAAGTCCGGCGGCGGCTAATCCCGCCAAGCAGCTGGCGGCCGACCTCTTCGAGCGCATCCCTGTCATCTACGGCTCGGAAGTGACCGCCGTCGCCGCGCTGCGGTGGAAATGCCAGATCAACGAGAATGCCAAGGCGCTGGCTTTCAACCACCAGTTCCCCGAGCTTAACCATAACGAGATCGTCGGCTGGGAATACCCGGCTGAAGACATGGAGCGCTTCCGGGTCATCTACCTGACCGATGCAAAGCTGCACCCACAGAACCAGAAACGCATGAATGTCACCGCCGAGCTGCTGGAAAATTATGTTGGCGAGATCAGGCGCTATGCCGGGGCTGGGGATTGCCGGCTGGCACGGCTGCTTTCCAGCGTGAATCTGGGCGATTATCTTTCGCTGTATCTCGCTATCCTCTACGGGATAGACCCTTCGCCGGTCGAACGCATCGAGAACCTGAAACAGCAGCTGGCCTGAGCGGGTCGGGAAGAGCGGCCGGAGATAGGCGAAAATGGTGCGTCTACACTGTAACGCCCTCTTTTAGTATACTTACCGAACCGCAAAAGCTGCGGCAATTTGCATGCCTCGCTTTTTCCGTAGGCGAAATCACTAGCAATGAAGATCGGGTTGTCTGCGGCCCACATGGACCGCGGCGCCTTAAACTGGAAGGAGAAGACTGTGCCCGAAGTAGTAGCCCATGACGTCAAGGACCTGAGTCTTGCCGAAAAAGGCAAGCTTAAGATCGAACTGATCGACAAGCGCATGCACGTACTGGCTTCCATACGTGAGCGTTTTGAGAAGGAGCAGCCGCTTGCCGGAATCCGCATCTCCGCCTGCCTGCACGTAACCACCGAGACCGCCAACCTGGCTCGCACGCTGAAGGCCGGCGGTGCAGATGTCGTCCTTTGCGCCTCCAATCCGCTGAGCACCCAGGACGATACTGCCGCCGCCCTGGTCAAAGAATATGGCATCAGCACCTATGCCATCAAGGGCGAGGACAATGACACTTATTACGAACACATCAGGGCCGGCGTCGACCATCACCCCCAGGTGACCATGGATGATGGCGCCGACGTCATCGGCTTTCTGCACTCCGAGCGCCAGGATCAGATCGATGAGATCCTGGGCGGAACCGAAGAGACGACGACCGGTGTCATCCGCCTGCAGAGCATGGAGGCCGACGGCGTGCTCAAGTTCCCCGTGGTCGCCGTTAACGAGGCCAATACCAAGCATCTTTTCGATAACCGTTACGGCACCGGCCAGTCCACCATCGACGGCATCATCCGCGCAACCAACATGCTGCTCGCCGGTCTCGATCTGGTCGTAGCGGGTTATGGCTGGTGCGGCCGCGGTGTGGCCATGCGCGCATCGGGCCACGGCGCCAGGGTAACCGTCATCGAGGTCGACCCGCTGCGGGCGCTCGAAGCTGTCATGGACGGCTATCGCGTCGCTCCCATCGCCGAGGCAGCTAAGTACGGCGATATCTTCGTCACCGCAACCGGCAACAAGCACGTCATCCGGGGCGAGCACATGGAAGTCATGAAGGACGGCGCCATCATCTGCAACACCGGCCACTTCAATGTGGAGATCGATATACCGGCCCTGGAGAACATGTCCACAGCCCGGCGCACGGTCCGCGATTTCATGGAAGAGTTCACGCAGACAGACGGCCGCATCATCTACCTGCTGGCCGAAGGCCGCCTGGTGAACCTGTCGGCCGCCGAGGGACATCCTGCGCAGGTCATGGACATGAGCTTCGCCAACCAGGCGCTGGCGGCCGAGTTCATCGTCAAGAACCATGCGAACCTGGAGAACAAGGTCTACCCGGTCCCAGTCGAGATCGACGAGCATATCGCCGCCCTCAAGCTCGAGTCCATGGGCTTCAACATCGACACGCTCACCGAGGAACAGGTCAAGTACCTGGCCTCCTGGAACGAAGGCACATAAAGCCCGACGGGAGGTAGGAACCATGTCTGCGGGCAATTATTCAGTAAGGACCATCGAGTGGCAGGGCGACGAAGTTGTCATGATCGACCAGCGTGTCCTGCCCCTGGAAGAAACATACATCCATCACACCATGTGGCAGGAAGTCGGCGATTCCATCAAGACGATGGTCATCCGTGGCGCACCCGCTATCGGCGTGGCGACAGCGATGGGCATGGCGCTTGCCGCCATGCAGTCTGACGCCACCACCCAGGAAGAACTCAGACGTGACCTCGACTCGGCGGCTGAGGGCCTCTTCGCCACACGACCCACAGCTTATAATCTGGGCTGGGCGCTGGAGCAGCAGGCAAAGATTTATAACGAGCCAGGTGATGTGGTCGAGATCAAATCCAGGCTGAAGGAACGCTCGCAGGAGATCCTCGACGAGGATGTGGCCATGTGTATCGCCATGGGTGAGCACGCGGCGCCGCTCTTCCCCAAAGGCGCGCGCATCCTGACTCATTGTAATGCCGGGGCTCTTGCAACCGCTGGTTACGGCACAGCGCTGGGCGTCATCCGCTCGGTGTTCAAGCGTGACCCGTCCATACACGTGTTTGTTGACGAGACGCGTCCGTTTCTGCAGGGCGCCAGGCTGACCGCCTGGGAATTGCAGCAGGAAGGCATCCCCTGTTCACTTATCACCGATAACATGTCGGGTTATTTCTTCAAGAAGGGCGAGATCGACGCTGTAGTCGTCGGCTCAGACCGCATCGCCGGCAACGGTGACGTGGCCAACAAGATAGGCACTTACATGGTGTCAGTCCTGGCAAAGGAGCATGGCGTTCCCTTCTATGTAGCAGCTCCGACATCGACGGTGGATCTGAGCCTGACCGACGGATCGCAGATCCCCATCGAGGAACGCGATCCCGCGGAAGTCACCCATTGCGGCGGCCTTCAGATCGCACCCACGGGCATCGGCGTGCGCAACCCGGCTTTTGATGTGACCCCTCACGAGAACGTCGCCGCCATCATCACCGAGATGGGAGTGCACCGCGAGCCATATACAGAGAGCCTGGCGGAAGCGAAGAAAGGTAAATAATTGAAGGCCATGGTACTGGCAGCAGGTCTGGGCACGCGCCTCAGGCCGCTCACCGGGTCGATCTCAAAGCCGATGGCGCCCATCGTCAACCGGCCGGTCCTGTACCACATCCTGCGGCTGATAAAGCAGCACGGTTTCGACGAGGCCGTCGCCAACCTCCACTATCACCCCCACGCCATCACAAATTATTTCGGCCGCGGACAGCGGGTCGGCATCGAGCTGCGTTATTCCCTGGAGCCCCAGCTTGTGGGTACCGCCGGCGGCGTCAAGGCGGTGCAGCGGTTTCTTTCTGACGGCACTTTCCTGGTCATCAGCGGAGATGCCCTCACCGACCTGGACCTGACGAAGCTCATCGCTCAGCACCGCGCGTCAGGCGGCATCGCAACTCTGGCGCTCAAGCGCGTGGACGACCCCAGCAACTACGGCGTGGTCATCCGCGACAAGGAAAACGGGCGCATCCTCGGCTTCCAGGAAAAACCGGAGCCCGGGGAGGAGCTCAGCAACCTCTGCAACTGCGGCATCTATATCTTCGAGCCGGCTGTTTTTGATTACATCCCGAAGGACACCTTTTATGACTTCGGCAAGCAGCTGTTCCCCGAGTTCGTCACCAAGGACATTCCTTTTCACGGATTCGAGATCGACGGCTACTGGAACGATGTGGGCAGCCTCGAGCAATATCGCATCGGCAATTTCGACGCACTGACCGGCAAGGTCAAAGTCGAGATTCCCGGGAAAGAGCGCGAGCCTGGGATCTATGTGGGGAAGGGCTCGCGGATCTCCCGTTCGGCCACGCTGACGGCCCCCATACTGCTTGGCGATTACTGCCGTGTAGGCGAGAATGTGAGCCTTACCGGCCCGCTGGTCATCGGTGACCACAGCGTCATCGAGAAGGGGGCGGCGCTGGAGGGTGTCATCAAGTGGCGGGCGGCTCAGACAGGGGCTGGCGCCAAAGTGGAGGGCGGCATCATCGGCCGGGGAGCGTATATCCGCGACGACGTGAAGATCCGAGACCGCGTCGTGGTCGGTGACCGTTGTGTGATCGGCGCCGGCAGTGTGCTCGATGAAGCGGTCCATCTGGAACCCTTCACGGTAATCGAGGCCGACAGCCACCTGCGGTAGATTCGAGCTCGATCGCTGGATGCCGGGCAATGTGAAAGCACTTAAGTGGAAGTTGATGCCGTGGTCGATGGCAATTACACCAGCATCCCCTGGCTCAGGGGCATATTCTCCGATCTGGGCTCGGTTCTTTTTCCGATCCGCTGCGTACACTGCGGACGTGGCGGAGACTGGCTCTGCCGCGACTGCGCCGCGAAACTCTCACCACTCGGACCGCATCTTTGCCGGCGTTGTGGCCGCCCGTCGTCACCGCACGAACTTTTCGCCGCGAGTGGAAGTTCAGACCGCTGCCCCGAATGCCGGAGCCGCGAGTTTCACTTCCGGAGCGCCCGCGCAGCCTTTGCTTTTGAGGGGCCAGCCCGCAGCCTGGTTCACCGGCTGAAGTACTCCGGGCAGCGGCGCCTGGATTATATGGCAGAACTTGCCTGCAATCAGGCTGATTTGACTCCCCGGAGCAAAGTGGTTACGCTAACGCATGTTCCCCTGCACAGCTCGAAACTGTTAAGCCGTGGATACAATCAGGCAGGGCTTTATGCCAGGGCTCTTTCCCGGAGCCTGGGCATACCGATGCAGGACCTTCTCTGCAAGCATCACCAGACTTCGGCGCAAAAACAGCTTGGATTCGAAGGCAGGCGGAGCAACCTGGAAGGCAGCATAACCCTTAAGAAGGGCGTGCGCCTGACATCAGCCGCCAGACGCGTGATGCTCGTGGACGACGTTTATACGACCGGCTGCACGGCCTCAGAGTGCGCCAGGGTGTTGAAAGAAGGCCTGGGGGTAGAAGTAGACGTGCTCGCTTTTGCCAGAACAGTGAAGCGATTGAGTTTAACGGCCGATGCCGAATGGGTAAAAAACAATACGCAACCACAGTGGGAAGGATCGACATGAATTTACAGGTTAAGGGAAGAAACATCGCGGTAACAGACGCGCTTCATGCATATGTGGAAGAGAAACTGGTCAAGCTGGGCAAGAACCTCAATAGCGCCAGCACCATGGAGGTTGAGCTGTTCGTGGAGAAGAATCCCAGCATCGCTGACAACCAGGTCGCTGAAGCTACGATCTTCACGAAGGGCCCGGTTTTGAGGGCGAAGGGTGCTTCCGCTGACATGTACGCCTCCATCGACCTTGTGGAGAGCAAGCTCGGCCGCCAGGTCAAGAAATATCGCAGCAAGCTCACGAGCCACGATTCTCATGTGCGCGGCAGCATCCCCCCCGACGCCATTTTGCAGATGCCCGAAGCGATGGAGGCGGATGAGGAAGAAGAGGGGCCGCAGATCGTCAAGCTTAAATCATTTGACATCAAGCCGATGTCGGCCGAGGAAGCGGCGTTGCAGCTCGAGTTGATCGGACACGACTTTTTTGTTTTCCGCAATTCAGAGTCGAACGATACTAGCGTGATATACCGCCGCCGGGACGGCAACTACGGATTGATCGAACCCAGGTAGAACTTTCGGGAAAGTTGCGGAAGTTAAACAACGTCCCCTCTGGTAGACTCTTAAATCATGGCTAAATTCCTCCATAAAGCCCTTCGCATGGGCGAGGGCAAAAAATTCAAGCAGCTTGAAGAGCAGGTTCAGGCGATCAACGCGTTCGAGCCTGAGCTCGAGTCACTGAGCGACGATGATCTCAAGGCTAAGACTCCCGAGCTCAAACAGCGGTTGGCCGAAGGCGAGGAACTCGACGATATCCTTCCCGAGGCTTTCGCAGTCGTGAGAGAGGCTTCGCGCCGGGTCATGGGCATGCGCCACTTCGACGTCCAGATGATGGGCGGTATCGTCCTGTATCACGGAAACATTGCCGAGATGAAAACAGGTGAAGGCAAGACGCTCGTGGCAACGCTGCCCGTCTATCTGAACGCTCTTTCCGGAACCGGCGTGCATTTGGTCACCGTCAATGACTACCTGGCGAAACGCGATGCCGAGTGGATGACCCCCCTCTATAATTTCCTGGGCCTCGAAGTGGGCATTCTGCAGGACAACCTGCGACCGGCGGAGCGCCGTGTCGAATATGCCGCTGACGTGACTTACGGAACCAACTCCGAATTCGGTTTCGACTACCTGCGCGACAACATGGCCCTGCGCCTAGAGGACCTGGTGCAGAGAGGCCACGAGTTCGCCATCGTCGATGAAGTGGACAGCATCCTCATCGACGAAGCCCGTACGCCATTGATCATCTCGGGGGCTCCGGAAGAGGCCGCCAACACCTACTACAAGTTTGCTTCGATCGTGCCGTTGCTGCGAGCCGATGAGGACTACGAGATCGATGAGAAACATCGAACCGTCGCCGTCAACGAGTCAGGTGTGGCCAAGGTGGAGAAGGCGCTAAACCTGGAAAACCTTTATGAGTCAAAGAACGGCCAGCTAGTCAACCACCTGATGCAGGCGCTTCGCGCCCATTCGCTGTTCAAAAAAGACGTTGAATATGTGGTCAAGGACGGCGAGGTCCTGATCGTTGACGAGTTCACCGGCCGCATCATGGAGGGCCGACGCTATTCCGAGGGCCTGCACCAGGCCATCGAGGCAAAGGAGAATGTGCGCATCAGGGAAGAGAACCAGACCCTGGCCACCATCACCCTTCAGAATTATTTCCGCATGTATGACAAGCTCGCGGGCATGACCGGTACGGCTGCCACCGAGGCGGACGAGTTCATGCACATCTACAAGCTGGAGGTAGTCTCCGTCCCGTCGAACCGGCCGATGGTGCGCGACGACCGCAACGATTTTATCTTCAAGACAAAGAAGGCCAAGTTCCGGGCAGCCGCCGGGGACATAGTCGAATGCCACAAACAGGGCCAGCCGGTACTGGTCGGCACCGTCTCCATCGAGACCAGCGAGTATCTTAGCGACATGCTCACGCGCAGGGGAGTGCCACACCAGGTGCTGAACGCCAAACATCATGAGAAGGAAGCGGATATCATCCAGCATGCCGGCGAGGTCGGGCAGGTCACGATCGCCACGAACATGGCCGGCCGCGGCGTCGACATAAAGCTCGATGAGGGCGTCGTCGAACGCGGTGGGCTCTATGTACTCGGAACCGAACGCCACGAAAGCCGCCGCATCGATAACCAGCTGCGCGGCCGTTCAGGCCGCCAGGGAGATCCCGGCGCGTCGCGCTTCTACCTGTCCGCGGAAGACGACGTCATCCGCCTGTTTGCAGGCGACCGCATCTACAACATCCTCGACAAGCTTTCGCCCGAGGAAGACACTCCCATCCAGCACAAGATGCTCACAAAAACCGTGGAGAACGCCCAGCGCAAGGTCGAGCAGCAGAACTTCCAGTCACGCAAGCGCGTGCTCGAATACGATGATGTGATGAACATGCAGCGCCAGGTCATCTACGAGCAGCGCCGCAAGATCCTCGAGGGCGGAGACATCAGCGAGGACGCCCGCGAGATCATCGACGAGGTGCTGACCATTACAGTCGAGACTTACTGCGAGAGCGGGACGTATCCTGAAGACTGGGACTGGGACACTCTCTTTGCGTCGCTCAAGGGCTTATATGACATTTCATTCGGCAGGGAAGATATCGATTTCGAGGATACCAGCCAGGAGGAGATGGTCGAGAAGGTACTAGTTGACGCCCGCGCCATCTATGACCGGAAGGAATCAGACTTCACTCCCGAGCACATGCGCCAGCTGGAACGCCTGGTGATGATGGGCGTTATCGATAACCGCTGGCGGGAGCATCTTTACGACATGGATTATCTGCGCGAGGGGATCCACTGGCGCAGCCTCTCCCAGAAGGATCCGCTGGTGGAGTATAAATCTGAGGGTTTCGGCATGTTCCAGGAACTGCTGGGATCGATCAAGGAAGATTTCACCCGCACCATCTTCCATATGAGCCGCGTGCCCCAGGATGAGCTGGCCGAACGGCGCGAGCAGGACCTGCAGTACACCTATGACGACGGTACAACTTCCCATCTGCCACAGGTGGCGCAGCAGGCAGCCGCTGCTGGAGCCGGCGGTCAGGCGACAGCTGGAGCGGGAGCCGCGGCAGGCGCAGGCGTAGCGGCTGGCGGTGACAGTGGAACTTCAGGCGAAGCCCTGGCCACGGTAACCACGAGGCATGCCGACAAGGTTGGCCGCAACGACCCTTGCCCCTGCGGCTCGGGCAAGAAGTACAAGAAGTGCTGCGGGGCCTGAGGAGCACTGGCGGCGGAGCAGTTCGCACGGGCAGTTGCGTGGCCAGAGGCAGACCATAACGCGAAGTCCCCGGTAGCGTGCCTAAAGTGTTTCGCGCCAGCGAAGCATGAAGATCGTGATCAGCAGCAGTATCGTTCCAATGGTCAGCAGTGAGATGGAATCGTAGAACGCGAAGAAGCGTTCGCCCCATTCATAGGGCAGCTGGTTGTAAAAATTCCCACCTATCAGAAGACAGCCGCAGGCGGCCATCACTTTTTCCCAGGCTTTGAGTTTCCCAAAATTGAAAAGCAGCAGGATGATTCCCAGCTCCGCCAGCACGAACGCGTTATTGCTGGTGTAGGAAAGCAGCGGCGCCAGTGCCAGGATGAAGGCGAAATCCAGCGCTTCCGCGTGTTGAATACCCGAGCCTCTGCGCACAACCAGGAACGCCAGCAGCCCCACAAGCAGCAGAACCATGGTTTTATAAACAATCAGATAGACTGAGCCTGGCTCGAAGATGCCGACATGCGAATACTGGGCGAGCACGGCCACCAGCGTATGGTTACCCGGCTGAAGCAGGTCAGCCTTGTTTCCCAGCTCCAGGGTCATGGCGCTGATCCACGATCGCTGCAGGTCGAGAAAGTGGCCACCGTAAAAAACCGCCGGCGAAATGAAGAGCAGGGCCGAAAAGCCAAAGAAGTAGCCGATCTCCCGGTACCGCTTCTTAAATACGAAATATGGCAGAAGTATCAGGCCGAAGGGTTTTATAAAGATGCTGAGCGCCCAGATGAAGGCGAGCAACGCCGGTTTGCTCTGTGTGAACAGCCATGCGATGGCTATGTACATGACCAGCAGCAGATAATTGACCTGCCCCAGCGTAAGCTCCGACCAGATATGGACTCCCAGGGTCATCACGGTGATGGCGAGCAGAAAACCGAGTCTCGCGGGATCCGCGCTTCGGAACTCCGGGTAGATCAGCATGAGCGATAGATAAAGGCCTACAAGCACCAGCCCCGAAACAAAAAGCCAGTAGACGACTTCGGCCGCCTCGAAGGGAATCAGAGAGAAGGGGATGAACAATATTGCGGCGGTAGGCGAATATTTGTAACTGTAGTAGCCGTCACGGACTGGCCGGAACAGCTCTTCTCCCGACAGGACCCGCCCGCCGGCACGGTGGAAGACCTGGAAGTCACGCAGCCAGATTCCGCCATTATAACGGTTGGTGAATTCCATGAGTAGCAGGCCCGCGAGCATGAAGGCGAAGATGGCGGCGAAGCCGATCAACCACCGGGCTCGTAGCATGCGGGAAAATCTTGAACGAGATAGCTCCATAAGCGTAATATATCCGAAAACCTGACGGCGAAGCCATGCAGCTGGTAATATGACGGGACAATGACGGCAAAATCGGCAAATATCCATACTCTCGACGACCTCGAGGACCTGTTCACGCAGATCCAGGGCAAGTTCCAGTGGCTAGGTGATTACCTTTGACCCCGCTTCTCTGGAAAAACAGGTTGCCGGGCTCGAGACCCGCATGCAGCAGCCCGAATTCTGGTCTGACAAGGCCGGAGCCGCCAAAGTAAGCTCGGAATACCGGCGCGCCAAGCGCCGCCTTGAGCGCTACCGCGGCATGGAAGCCGAGGTCGGCGACGGCGAGGCAATGATGGAGATGGTCCGTGAAGAGGTCGCCGAAAGTGGCCCCGAAGATGCTGCCGGCTTCATCTCCGAAACCTGGGATTCCCTCAATCAGACCCTTTCTCATCTGGCGCAGCTGGAAGAAGAACGCATGTTCAGCGGCGAATACGATGATGGAGACGCGATTCTTACCATCCATCCCGGCGCCGGCGGCACCGAGTCGCAGGACTGGGCCGAGATGCTTCTGCGCATGTACCTGCGATGGGCAGACAACCGCGGTTTCCGGGCCGAGATCAACGAGGCAACCGGCGGCGACGATGCGGGCATCAAGAGCGCTACTGTGACCTTCCACGGCGAGAACGCCTACGGCCTGCTCTCGGCCGAGCGCGGCGTCCACCGCCTCGTGCGTATCTCCCCCTTCGACGCGGCCAAGCGCCGCCATACCAGTTTCGCCGCAGTGGAGGTCAGCCCCATGGTCGAGGATGACATCGATCTGGAGATCGACGAAAAGGACCTGAAGATAGACACTTACCGCGCCAGCGGCGCCGGCGGCCAGCACGTAAACAAGACCGACTCGGCCGTGCGCATCACCCACGTACCCTCTGGCCTGGTGGCCCAGTGCCAGAACGAACGCTCCCAGCTTTCCAACAAGAACACCGCCATGAAGATGCTGAAAGGTAAACTGCTGGAGCTGGAGGAACGCAAGCGGCTGGCGGAGATGGAGAAGGAGCGTGGCGAGGTGATGGAGATCGCCTGGGGCAGCCAGATCCGCTCATATGTGCTGGCGCCCTATCAGATGGTCAAGGACCACCGGACTGATTATGAGGTGGGGAACGCCCAGGGCGTACTTGATGGGGATATCGACGGATTTATTCATGAGTTCCTGGTGGTGCGGGCGGGGAAGGCGTAAGGAAGGGCAGGATGAAACACAGGACATAATTTACCGCGTGCCCACTGAAATTCTCTGATGACGGTTCCAATCATGCAAACATACATTTCCATACTTCGCGGCATCAATGTCGGCGGCAAGAAAAAAATAAAAATGGAGGAGCTCAAGGCCGCATATGAATCCCTGGGCTTCGAGAATATCCGCACTTACATACAAACCGGTAACGTGATTTTCGATAGCTCTGTTCCGAATGAATCTGACATTAACGCGTCGATCAGGAATCAGCTCGCGGCAGTTTTCGGTTTTCAGATATCAGTATTGATCCGCCGCATGGATGGGTTTCAGCAAATCATCAAAGGCAATCCATTTCTGGATGAACAAGCGGTGGACCCAAGAGCGCTACATGTCACCTTTCTGTCCCAGGCGCCATCGCAAACGGCGCTTGCCGTTATTGAGCCTGCGGCAGATGACGGTGACCAGTATCGGTTTTCAGATTCAAACGAAGAGGTATACCTCTTTTGTCCGGATGGATACGGCAGAACCAGATTGTCGAACAGCTTCTTCGAGAAGAAACTGGGAGTTTCTGCCACGACCAGAAACTGGAACACGGTTAACAGGCTGTACGAGATCGCTGGCACGGAATCAAGTGAATATTAGCGACTGATGGTGGGCGTGATGAAGACCATCGTCCAATCCAGAAACACATTGAAACAATGAAACGAATACTCATGATTATTACGTGCGTACTAGCCGTGACGGCGCTGTCGTTGATGTCGGGATGTTCCTCCGCTGGAAAAACCGGTTCAACCGGTTCGGCAGGCTCTGTAAGCACGTCGGAATCAGCAGCCAGACTGCCAGCCGAACAGCCAGGCATCCGCGGAGTGATCACAAAAGCTGATTCAACCGCCGGCAACAGTTATATCCTTGTGGAGGAAAACCCCGCCGACTCGTCCGGTTCCAATAAGGCATCGGTGCGGATCAAAGACCAGACGAAGATATACAAACGAACCGGTTCCAGCATTGAGAAGATCAGCGAGTCGGAATTGACTGTCGGTAAGCAGGTCAGCGTCTGGTTCGACGGGCCGGTGGCGGAGTCATATCCCGTACAGGGGTCTGCTTCCGTGGTATTGCTCGAAGACTAGCTGGAGGCTGCGGTTATCGAATAGTGATGCCTGGGCAACTGGATGGTCGAAGGTCTGTTCGAAGCATTTGAAATGAGCCACAAGAGAAGATCGCGTCCAAAAATAATAACAGAAAGGTTTTCCAGGGATGAAAAGACAAATCTGGCTGGTCGCACTCTTCGTCATCGTCCTGTCTGCCGTGCCGGGGCTTGTCGGGATAGTCCATGCGCGTGAAGATTCCCTCGAGGATAAAAGCCAGGCGATGGACGGACTTTATACAGGCGCCGCAGTCCGCAGCGCCAGCAGCTGCTTCGATGACGGCGACTGCTTCACCTGTAACACGAACGACAAGGTCGAACTAATGCGGGGCGGTGGCAAGGTGACTATTGTAGCCACTGGTCCGAGCCTTACCTACACTCCCTGCAGGGAAGACCTCGGCACTAACGTGGCCTGGACCCTGACCGGCACTTATGAGATGACCGATGATGGTATCTATAAGTTTGACCTCAATAACTGCAACGAAGGCCATTTCCCGGGTTCGGGATCAGGCACCATCAATGGGGAGCAGATCAATGTGAGTTTTAAATGCGTTCTGGATGAGGATGGCTCGAAAGAAACATGGAACAACGTCGTGCTGACCAAACAGAGTGGTGGCGAGGGGGCAGCGGACGAGGAAGGGAATGCTGGAGAGGGTGAGACAGGACAGGTCGACGAAGGTGATTTCGGGCAGGATCCAAACCTGGTCGACGAAGGCGAGACCGACAGCAATCTCACGGTGGACCGGATCGTTGGCGACGCCAGCGTGAGCAAGATTCCCAGCTTCCCGTCGAAACATCTGATCACAACCGGGCCACGCAGCAAGGTCAAGATCCGTTACGGAGATTCCGAGATCGTGATCGGTCCCAACAGCAAGCTGCGAGTCAATACTACCGAGAACAAGTTCGGCCAGCCGGTGATCATGTGGGAATTCCTCAATCCTGACGCGGTGATCTACGTGAAGGACAGCTTCCAGGGCACCAGGCAGGTCGACAGCGGCCTTATCGAAGGCGGCCCTGAAAAGCGGATCTACACGAACCTGTGGCGCAGCATCATGATCTTCTATAACGGATCCTATGACGGCAAGAAGGACCTCAGCGAATTTTACGGCGGCGAGACCAACCAGCCGGAGTTCACCGACCCGGGTACGGGCGAACGCTCCGTGATTGTTGGGATCAAGGGAACGGAATATTATTTCCAGGCGACTGGTTCCCGGCGAACGCTGTTTCTGACGGAAGGTGAAATCGATCTATATCTTGATGCCGATGACAAGATCGTAACGCTTGCATCGGGAGAGAAGGCGCCGGTTGATGATGACGAAATCGGTCCCGTCACCAGTTACACAAGCGCGGAGATCGACGCACTGGCGAAAGAGACTGCCCTGACTGAGCAGCCTGCGGCAGCCACAAAAGATGAATCGTCTTCAACCACGATCGCCATCATCGTGGCCGCCGGTTTAGTCGTTCTGGCCGCGTTGGTAGTGGTTATCCTGATCTTCAAGTCGAGGAAGAAGCACAAGAGCACCCAGCAAGGAAAGGCGGGCTGATGTCATCAAGTCTGATAATAGTGATCGTGATCGCAGCGGTGATCGCCGTGATAGCTATGGTCGCCGGTTATTACCTGGCTCGCCATTCACGCGGGAGCATCAAACTGGTTCTCCCGGGTGGCGCGTATGATGCCGGCGGAACTATCGAGGGCACATTCACAATGACCACAAAAAAGGCGCTCGAAGGGAAACGGCTTTTTGTCGCGGTCATCGGCCGTGAAGTTACCGAGGAGCGGGATGGGAACACCACTCGCACCAGGTCCCGCGAGATCTACCGGGACGAGCGGGTTATTGAGGATGGCAGGACTTACGCGGCCGGCGAGACAAAAGAGTACGCATTCCAGCTCAAGGCGCCTGACATCAATAATGCAGACTCACTCGGGGGGATGCTGGGTGAGGCTCTCGACCTGGGGCTGGAGCTCCTAAGCGGCCGGGATGAGCGGCTGGAATGGCGAGTCGAGGCCCGTCTTGATGCCAGCGGGATAGATCTGGCAGACAGTACGCGGATCTATCTGAACTCGGGAATGTAATTCATAGTGAGCGGCAGGGCACATCTATCAAGATCGGCCGCGAGAACGACAAAAAGCATGGCCTGCCCTCTCTGAATCTTAGTACGGCACTTCGTAAGTGTTTTCGGAAGACACATACCAGCCATACTGATCCTTATCCATGAAAAGTTCCGTATACCTGATTGTGTCCGGCAGGTAGTATGTGATCAGGATGATGCCGGAATTGGTCGTCGGGTCGTAGGACACAACCTCGTAACTGTCAGCTCCGTTCCAGGCGCCGGCTGAATCTCCAAGAACAACCGCCATCATGGCGTCTGTTTCTGAAGATGCAGGGGCTGGCGTGGGCGTCGGCGTGGGCGTCGGGGCAGGAGTCCGTGGAGTCTGAGTCTGCGGTTTTTGCCAGATCGTCGTATAGAAAGTATTCAGCGT
Organism: Thermoleophilia bacterium; assembly: GCA_030650885.1. Lineage (GTDB taxonomy): Bacteria > Actinomycetota > Thermoleophilia > BMS3ABIN01 > BMS3ABIN01 > JACRMB01. The sequence continues at coordinate 86 of JAUSDE010000090.1, read as the reverse complement.
CGTGTGAAGGATGAAGCATTCATCCGGGAGTGCCTTCAGGAAAGGCAGCTGCCTCTCGCTGGCGACCACCTTCTTTTGCGCATCCG
>JAUSDE010000085.1 GCA_030650885.1 Thermoleophilia bacterium | reverse complement strand
CTCGACGTTCAGCCAGTTCTTTACCCTAAAGGAAACGACGAACACGAGATTGCCATCGACGTCCAGATTGACGGTTGGAGTCCCGTAAACAGTGCCACGACTACCGTTATCCGAGATGGTGACTGAATTGCCGGTGTTCATTTGATCATAATCATAAATATAGGTCGAGCCGAGGCCGCCAGCGCCAGTATAGAGCGGTGAAGTGCCTCCACTCGTGCCGTTTCCCACTTTCGCGACCAAGTTTCTGCTCATGTCCGGATCGGTCCGCTTGTCATATAGCTCATAAAGAGACCCACCACTACGGTTCCCATATGGGTCTAACGGGTTCCCATCAAGGTCTAGCGTCCGGTAGTGCCAGATGAGCTTAACCTTGTCGTTTTCTGCCATAACTGTGCCGTTATGGTCGTCCTGGGTATAACAAAATTGGGCTGTTGTTGCGGGGCAGACACCATCTGCACTTCCGGGTGAAGAGGTTGTAAGCCAGATCGGAACCGACAGAATTACGACCATCAAGAAAAAAGCCCAAGAAAAATCGAGAATTCGTATTTTGTGGTTTGACGTCGGGTGACCTGATACGGAAAGTGTTCGTGATCCACGAAAAAATAGAGCCGACATCAGTGCAAGACATAACGGTATTGATAGGAAGAGAAAAGCATTCGCACTCATTGTTCATCCTCCCCGAAGTAAATTGAGGTTCGAAATCAAACAGGCAAAAAACAGTAGCGTCGATTCCGTGCCACAATCATTGACCTTTATTCCGACAAGCGCCGGAACTTCATCCCCCTAGTGGAAGAATATTTATCTAATTAGATAGCTTTGTCAATAATTCTAATACTTGACAAAAATACTCTTAATTGATTCTTTGAAACAGCTATCTATGGCCATCAGCTTAATATTTATATCCTTCTAACTTGTCAAGCATTCTTCTTACAAACATTTTGCAAACCTAATTCAAGGGGCTAGAAGGTACTAGTAGGTAAATGGGTCTCTAGGAACCCTCACTGCACGGGACTAAAGGTACTTTCGGGGATTAGAGGGTACAACGGGAACTATACTCAAAATCCGGCCCTATTAATCTTCCCTCATCTCAAACTTGTAGCCAAAACCATAGTGGGTATGCAGAAATGAAATCGTGGGAATCTTTTCTATTAACTTCTTCCTGATCCGCCGGACAAAGACATCCACCGAGCGATCGCCGTGCAGCATCTCGTATCCCCAGACGGAACGGTAGATGTCCTCCCTGGAAAGCACCATCGGTGCCTGGCTGGCCACCAGATAAAGCACTGCATATTCCTTTGAAGTCAGGCCCAGGGGCTCGCCGTCGGCAAAAGCCTCTTTACGCCCGGGATCTATGGTAAGAGGGCCAGCCTCGACAGTGGTTCCAGCTGTGACTCCCGGCGTGGCGCCAGGCCTTTGAGCACGCCGCAGATGAGCCTCGACCCGCGCAGCCAGCTCGTTCATGCCGAAGGGCTTGGTCAGATAGTCGTCCGCCCCCATCGATAGCGCCTGGACCTTGTCGAATTCGCTGGTGCGGGCGCTGACGATGATGATCGGCAGATCGAATCCTTCTTCACGGGCCTGCTGGCAGAGTTTCCAGCCGTCCATGCCCGGCAGCATCAGGTCGAGCACCATCAGGTCGGGTTTTTCGCGGCGCAGCAGACGCAGTCCCTCCAGCCCGTCCGCAGCTGTCAGGCAGGTATAGCTTTGCTGCCGGAGCTTGAAGGCTATGGCTTCGGAGATGCCCTCGTCATCCTCGACCACGAGCACGCGAGCACTGATTTCTGCGGGCTTCGCCATAATCAGGATTGTATCAGACGGCGACGGGCCATTTGCTTCGCAGTCGTGATCGTTTGGGCCGATGATTGGCCAAATCGCGGCGCTGCAACCTTGACATCAATCCCCATCGGGACTAGTTTTAATAATGCAAAGCCGTATCCTCGTTAGGTGAGGCTCCAGCGCGGACACAGGCCGTTGCCCGGAAAGGTCCAAAGACCCCAACGGGTAGAACAGGCATTACCGGCATAAGGTTCTGCCCGAAACGGCTGAGAGCATGGAGGCACAGGTCGCGAGACCCGAGGCCGCCACCGCACTCTACGATGCGCTGTGCCAAAGCTTGTACGAGTTGGGGAAGGCCTTTGTAGGCGTGTATACGCGCGCCTGCCTGCTTGCCGCGGGCGGTTCCACCTGCACAGGTGGCCGCTGGCGTCAGCCTGAGCCTCCCCATGGGAGGTTTTTTTATTCCTGGAAATGGAACTGTTCAGCAAGCTATTTCCTGGAATGAAATGACCGCTCCGAAACGGGCGTCATCCAGGTATCGAAGGGCAGGTGAGCAACATGTTTTTTCTGAGCAAGTTACTGGGACAGCAGGTCAAGGATTCGCGGTCACAGACCGTGGGCACGCTGGACGACATCGTCGTCACCATAAGGCGCAAATACCCGTCGGCCACCAAGCTGGTCGTGAAGAACGGACGCCAGAAGATGCTGCTTCCCTGGCAGCTTGTACGCAACTTCGAGGAATCCCAGACCATGCTGCGCCTGCCGTCCACCGAACTCAAGGCTGTCGAGCCAGAGGATGGCGAGATCTTCCTGGCGGGGGACATCCTCGACAAGCAGATCGTCGATACCGAAGGCCACAAGCTCATCCGCGTCAACGATCTGCAGCTGGCTCGCGCCAACGGCAGCCTGCGTGTTGTCGGCGTCGACATCTCCGGCGGCGCCATCATGCGGCGGCTGGGGCTTTCGCGTCTGGCCGAGCGGCTGTCCCGGCGGGTGGAGCCCCACCTGCTTGACTGGAAGACTGTCGAGCCGATCGGCGGCGGCGACACCAGCGGCATGAAGCTGCAGGTGACCCACGACAAGCTGGCTCTGCTGCATCCCGCCGACATCGCCGACATCGCCAACGAGCTATCCCCGGAAGACCGCGTCGCCGTGGTCGAAGCCCTTGAGGCCGAGATCGCCGCCGACACTGTGGAGGAGATGCACCCGAACTTCCAGGCCACACTGCTCAACGACATGAACGAGAAGAAGGCGGCCACCATCCTCTCTAATATGGACCCCGATGACGCCGCCGACCTGCTCGCCGACCTGCCCGAGGAAAAGGCGGCCGCGCTGCTTTCCTCCATGCGCATGAAAGAGGCCCGCGACGTCAAGCAGCTGCTAAGTTACGAGGAAGACACGGCAGGCGGCATCATGACCACCGAGTTCGTGTCATTACCGCCGGGGATGACGGCAGGCCAGGCCATCGGCCGCCTTCGCGAGCTGGAACCGGACGCTGAGACGATCTATTACATCTACGTGGTGGACGACGACGGCCATCTCGCCGGCGTAATCTCCCTGCGCGACCTGCTCCTGGCCCGTCGCGACCAGAAGGTCGAGGAGTTCATGGAACACCACCTGATCAGCATCCACGCCGACGCCAAGCTAGAGGAAGTCGCCCAGGTGGTCGCCAAGTACAATCTGCTGGCGCTTCCGATCATCGATGAGCAGAACAAACTGCGCGGCATCGTCACCGTCGACGACGCCATCGACATCATCCTTCCTCTCAGCTGGAAGAAAAGGCTGCCGAAGATCTTCGGCTAGGTTGGAGCCAGGACCATGCGCCGCCGCATAAAAGCACTTCCGCGCATCGGCCGTTCCCGGCTGGCACAACTGCCGAGCCCCCGTCTGCCTCACATGCCCCGCATCGGACGCACGCGCCTGCTGCTGTTCCTGGCACTGCTCGGCCCCGGCCTGATCACGGCCAATGCCGACAACGACGCCGGCGGCATCGCCACTTATTCCATGGCCGGTGGACGTTACGGTTACAGCATGCTCTGGATGCTGCTGCTGATCACGCTCAGCCTGGCGGTGACACAGGAGATGGGCGCCCGCATGGGCGTGGTGACCGGCCAGGGGCTTGCGGCGCTGATACGCGAACGGTTCCGGTTGAAGCTGACGGTGTTCGCCATGGTCGCCATGCTGATCGCGAACCTGGGCACAACGATCTCTGAATTCTCGGGCATCGCTTCGAGTTTTCAGCTGTTCGGCGCCTCGAAGTATTACACGGTTCCATTCGTGGCCGCTTTCATCTGGCTGCTGGTGGTGCGGGGTTCCTACAAGATCGCCGAACGGGTCTTCCTGGTCTTTTCCACATTTTATCTGTCTTATGTGATCTCAGGATTCATGGCCCACCCCGACTGGGGCCAGGCGCTTCACGATACGGTAGTGCCGTCGTTCCAGATGAACGCCGGCTACATCCTTCTGTTCATAGCCGTCATCGGCACCACGATTACACCCTGGGGCCAGTTTTTCATCCAGGCCTACGTCGTGGACAAGGGTATCTCCATCAAACATTTCCGCTACACCAAGGCCGAAGTCATCCTTGGCGCTGTCATCACCGACGTGGTGGCGCTTTTCATCATCGTCGCCTGCGCGGCGACCATCTACAAGACCGGTGGCGACATCGAGACGGCAGATCAGGCGGCTCAGGCGCTGGTGCCGCTGGCCGGGGAATGGGCTTCCAATCTGTTCGCTTTCGGATTGCTGAACGCATCGGTGCTGGCCGCTGGCATCCTGCCTCTAGCTACCGCCTATGCCATCTGCGAGGCTTTCGGCTTCGAGTCCGGCGTCAATCGCTCGTTCAAAGAGGCTCCGATCTTCCACGGGATCTTCACCGCATCCATCGTCATCGGCGCCAGCGTCGCCCTCATACCCAATCTGCCGCTTCTCAGCATCATGGTACTGGCACAGGATGTGAACGGCATCCTCCTGCCGCTGGTGCTGATCTTCGTGATGATAATCGTCAACGACAAGGGGATTATGGGGGAGTACACCAACAGCCGCAGGCATAATGTCGTCGCCGGACTGACCACGGCGGCGCTGATCGTGCTTAGTCTGCTGCTGGTGATAACCAGCTTCTTTTCCTGAGAGCTATCCTGCCTCAGCTCAAACAGCAGTTTCTGCAGGGGCGGGCTCGAGCAATTCTACATAGACTTTCACCAGCAACAGCGTGGAAAACACCGAAAGCGCTGCCTGTATCAATGTACCGGCCAGACTCCCAATCACGGGGATTATGTCGAATATGTTGCTGATCAGGCTCCCCGAGAAGGAGATGCCGAATACGATCAGCAGGAATATCAGCGCATCCGGGATGTTATTCCTGACCATAGCGATGCTGCCCGAAATGCCTTCCATCGCGTCCCGCCTGGAATAGACGATTCCCGTAAACGTGAACATCAGCAGAACCATCGCGGCCAGGCCCGGAAGGACGCATAGCAGAAGCCCGACTGCCACGATTATGGCAACCAGGATGCCGGCGATAATGAGGTGGCCTATGCGGCTGAAGAACCTGCCGAAGCCGCCGCCGATTGTGGCGGTGCCTGTTTCGACAGCATCGCATGCCATGCCAATAGTGATCCCATACGCAATCAGGTAGGCGGTGATCGCCAGGACGGCAAAAGCCGCCAGCGCGCCCCAGTTTATTCCCGACATTATTGCGTCGAAGTCGCCTTCCACTATACCGGACGTGTTCACCATACTGTCTGCCAGTAACATGGACATGATAAAAGTCAGCACTCCGGCGATGATCTGCGGAGCCAGAATCAGGGGATTGTTCTTTATCAGCTCGATGGCGCCATTGATTATGCGTCCGATATCCAGTTTCACCGGTGCTTCTCCTTCGTTCGTTAGACGGATTTCTATTTATTCAACGCGCCCAGGTGCTTACCTCCGGTGCTTCAGCGGTGCAATCGTCACCTTTGCACCCCTTTGCATCCTTTTCCGAGCGACTGCATCTAAATTTCGAAGGTTAATTTCGAAGGTATTTTGTCAGGAGGATTCAATGACGCCACAGGAACGAGACAGAGAGATCGAGGAGCTTAAGCAGGAATTAAGCGATCTGAGAAAGGTCCGGTCGAACCACGGAGCCCATACGATCGACTTCCAGATGCTGGAGATCGAAGACCAGATCGCCGACCTGAGAAACGCTTCTGTAGATTAAGGCATAACGCCGCGGTTGACTGGACATTGTGCGCCGAGGTCAGACGAAGTTTTCAGGCACACGGTAGACATAAGGAAAGAACAAGGGACGCTTTTTCGGCGTCCCTTTTTTGTTTCTCAGTTAACTTGCGAGTCAACAGGTCGAGAACGGACCAGGTCTCTGGCTCACGGCCCCTCTTCCATCTGCCGGAGATTGTCCTCGATCTCTTTCTGTTTCTGCTCGGCCTTGTCAGAGGCATCGCGGGCTTTCTGCTTCTGTCCCTGGATATCAGGCACCGGGAAACCCTCGTCGCCGGTTCCGGAGTCTCCGCATCCGGCAGCCGGCATAGACAATGACAGCGCAACAGCAGAAATGGCAAGGTATTTCAAAAAAGCTCTCATACACCTTGATACGGCAAGGCGAGATCAAAAGTTGAATCAGGACATGCGCGGGTTGATTCAGGCGAAGCTCTGCGTCCTAATTCTCATGGCGCAGCTTCGGTATGAACTGCACGATGATTAAAGATATCACCAGGAAAGAGATGGCGAATAGAAAAACGTCATGGAACGACGTCGCCAGCGCTTCCTTGACGACGGCAGTGTCGCCCGTTGCGGCGGCCCCCGAAGATTTTCCTGCCTCGATGGCCTCCGCCGGGATGCCGGCATCCAGCAGATAGCCGGTCATCCGCGAAGTCAGAAACGTGCTGAAAACGGCTATGGCGAAAGAACCGCCGATGAAGCGGCTCATGTTCGGCAGGGAGGAGGCGATGCCTCGCTTGTCAGGCGGGGCGTCGTGCACGGCGGCAGTAGTCAGGGGTGCCATGGTGAGCCCGAGTCCGATTCCCATGACCAGGATCGCCGACGCGATCCTGAGGCTGGAAACGTCCGGAGACAGTTGCATCGCCAGGATGAAGAACCCCAGCGCGGCGATCGTCAGCCCGGCTGAAGCTGTGAGCCGTGGGCCCACAGCAGCCGTGAGCCGACCGCCGATGGGAGCCACCAGAACGAACATCAATGCCAGCGGCGCCAGTTCGAACCCGGTGGCTGCCGGCGCATCGCCAAGCACTGACTGGAAGAAGTAGGGCAACAGCACCAGCGAGCCGAACATGGCTCCGGAAGAGAAGAACCCGGCTATATTGGCTGACAACAGCGACCTGATCTTAAGCAGACCGAGATCGAGCATCGGCTGCGCGATCCGCTTTTCCCAGAATACGAAAGCCGTTATCAGTACGGTCATCAAAGCGAAGCAGCCGATTATCCGCGGATCGTCCCAGCCCCAGTTTTTGCCCTGGTTCAGGCCCAGCAACCCGGCGAACAGGCCGGTGGACAACATCACCGCGCCGGCGATATCAAAACCGCTCTCCTCGCTGGCCTCCGACTCCTTCAAAACAATCAGGGCCGCCGGCACTATAAGGGCGCATAGGGGAATATTGATGAAGAAGACACTTCGCCAGCCGAATGCCTCCACCAGCAGGCCGCCGCCGGTGAGCCCCAGGACCGGAGCCGCCCCGATGACGCCTCCCATGATGCCCAGGGCCTGGGCCCGGTCGCGGGCCGGGAAAGCGCCGAAGATGAAAGCCAGCGCCATGGGAGCAAGAGCGCTCGAGCCTATGGCCTGCAAGGCACGTCCGACGATGAGGCTGTACGGATCCCAGGCGATGGTACAAAGAACCGAAGTCGAGGTGAACAGCAGCAGGCCGGTGATAAAGATTTTCTTGTGGCCATAGATATCGCCGGCTCGTCCCCACACCGGCATCAGCGTCGCCTGCGTGATCATGAAGATGGTGACCACCCAGGTCATGGTGTTGATGTTGGAACCGAACTCGGCGGTGATCGTCGGCAAGGCTATGTTAACGATGGACGAGCTTAATATCGCCATCATCATGCCGCTTGCTACCGTGACCAGAACCATCCAGCGATAGCGCGGGTGCCCCTGTATACGAGATCGCAACCCCCGCCCTGACGACTCCGCCAGCTGCTCATGCCGCGCCGCCCGCTCCATCAAGACTGCCTGCTGAAAGTCGCGATCGCCATGCCCAGCATCACCGAAGAGATAAGGACGATCATCGTGATATCAAATGCGAACGGATAGCGCGAAGGAAAATCGGTCAGCATGATCGAACGCAGCGCGTCCACACCATAGGTCAGCGGATTGATCTTGGCGAGAGTATCCATCCAGGCGGGTGCGTTGGCCAGCGGAAACATTGCGCCCGAAAGAAAGAACATGGGCATCATGATGAAGTTCATGATCATCTGAAATCCCTGCATGCTCTTGAGCCGCGAAGCCACCAGAACTCCCATGCCGGTCATGGAGAACGCGACCAGGAACAATGTTGGGATCAGCAGCACGACCATTTGGGGTGTCAGCTTTACACCGGCAAGGGGGGCCAGTATCAGCATCAGGCATCCCTGAAACGAGGCGATTGTAGCTCCGCTGACGACCTTGCCCAGGGCGATGCTCCAGCTGGGTACCGGCGCCACCAGCATCTCCTTGAGAAAGCCGAACTCCCGGTCCCAGACGATCGAGACCGCAGAGAAAACGCCAGCGAAAAGTACGGTCATCCCGAGGATGCCCGGAAACATGAATGTCTTGTAATCCAGAGTGGTGCTTCCGGCAGGCAGAGCGGCGCTCATGGAAGAGCCCAGACCCTGCCCGAGAATGAATATGAAAATGATCGGCGTCGCCAGCGAGCCGAAGATGCGTGCGCGATCGCGAAAGTGCCGCTTGAGATCGCGAAGCCAGATGATGTATGTAGCGCGGAATCTTTTCAACGGTGCCCCGCTCGGTAGTGTCCCATCGCGCTCAACGGTGCCCCGCTCCGCGTTGAGCCCGGCGCCGGCGCACTCGCGTCTTCATGGCATCCATCTTGTCCACAGTCTCCTCACGGATCTGTTTGCCGGTGAGGCTGAGAAATACGTCATCCAGCGTCGGCTCGCGAACAGTCACGGAAAGGATCTCGGTATCCAGGCCCCGCAACATCTGCGGCAGCAACGTGCGCCCTTCCGGCACCTCGAGATAGATCCGGTCCCCCGCCGGGCCGGATGTATCGGCCGACGCCGGCTGCACCTGGGCTTCGAGGCTGAATTTCTCCATAAGCTCCGCGACAGTCGTAGCGGCATCAGCCGAACGCAGCGTGATGATGTCACCGCCGACGCGGTGCTTCAGCGCGCCGGGAGTATCCAGCGCCACGATCTTGCCGGTATCGATGATGGCGATGCGGTCACAGTTTTCCGCCTCGTCCATGTAATGGGTTGTTAGAAACACCGTTATGTCATATTGAGCCCTGAGCTCATGCACGTGATCCCAAATAGCGCTGCGGGTCTGTGGATCGAGCCCCAGCGTCGGCTCGTCCAGAAACAGCACGTGTGGATAATGCATCAGGCCACGGGCTATTTCCAGCCGGCGCTTCATCCCTCCTGAATATGTCTCCACCCGGTCGCCGGCACGATCGATGAGCCCCACCATATCGAGCACGCGCTCGGCGCGCTCCCGCCGCTGACTTGCCGGCACGTTATAGAGCATGGCATGAAAATGCAGGTTCTCCCAGGCGGTCAGCTGATCGTCGAGGGTCGGATCCTGAAAAACGATGCCTATGGACTGGCGGACCGCGTCCTGCTGCGTGGCTATGTCGAAACCGTTGAGCGTGGCGCTCCCCGACGTGGGTTTGAGCAGCGTGCAAAGCATGCTTATGGTAGTGGTCTTGCCGGCGCCGTTGGGCCCGAGAAAACCGAAGATCTCCTTGCGGTTGATGCTGAAGCTGACACCGTCGACAGCGGTCAGGCCGTTGAACCGTTTGGTCAGGTTTTTGACTTCGATTACCGGTCCCGCGGATACAGGCGGCCTTGATGAAACCGCGTCGTTCATTTTTTCTCCTTGCGGGCGATCTCTTCCATCTTGGTCAGCTTGGCCATGGCCCGCGAGACGAACTCGGTCACCTGCTCGGCTTTCATGACGTTCAGCGACCCCCCGTGCATGCCGGAGAAGATCAGCAGTTTGTCGCCCG